>CAYRLC010000006.1:0-49357 GCA_964424995.1 uncultured Croceicoccus sp. | reverse complement strand
TCGGCGCAGAGCGACAGCCTACCTCTGACTGCCGCCAATCTTTGCAACAGAGCCCGGCCAGCTATGCCAAGTCGTCGGAAAAGGAGAACGGTTCGTTCGACCCGACCCAGTTCGAACAGGATCTCGAGAGCGATCCCGCCGTCGCCGGCGACGAACTGCTGATTGGTCTCGACTGGTCGGACCGACGCGTGCCGGTCTACACCGCATCGGGCAACACCACCGATTTCCTCGACGCGTCGAAATACGAACTGAAGGACATCGAACTGACCGCCCTGTCGGATTCGCAGGACGAGGAATACGCCGGCAATCTCGACGCGGGGTTCGAGACGGTCATGGGTGACGGCACCCTCACCTTCCAGACCGGCGCCAAGGCGCGATTCCGGAAAAAGACCTACGACAAGACGGTCGAATTCTACGAATGGAACGGCAACGGCGACTACACGCTCGACATGGTTGCAGGCACGCAGACCTACGAGATCGGCGACATTTCGCCGGTGGCCGATTTCACCGCCCCGACCGAGTTTTTCTACGCCAACCGTGCGGACTTCGAGCTTCAGCCGCTCGACAGCGCGTTCGATTCCGCGGTCGAGGATTACCGGGTGGATGAGGACATCATGGCCGGTTACGCCATGGCGACGTGGGAAGCAGGGCCGCTGCGCGCCATCGGCGGCGTGCGGTATGAGCACACGAAGAATGACATCTACGGCAACACCGTCACGCTTTACGAGGAAGGCGCGACCCTGCCGGACGAGACCGTGGCCGACGACGACACGCTGGTCTTCGCGCCGGTGCAGTACGAGAAGAACTACGGCCACTGGCTGCCCAGCCTCAACATCCGTTACGAATTGCAGCCCGATCTGCTGGTCCGCTTCGCTGGCTATCGCAGCATCGTGCGGCCCAAGCTGTCGAAGCTGGCCCCGCGTTTCGCGGTCGAGGTCAACGACGAGGACGAGATCGAGGGCGAACTCGGCAACCCCGCGCTCAAACCCTACGAGGCGTGGAACCTCGATGCGTCGTTCGAATGGTACATGTCGCGCACCGGCGGTTTCAGCGCCGCGGTGTTCTACAAGGACATCAGGAACTACATCGTCGATACTGTGCAGGAAGGCGTTACCTTCAACGGCATCTACGCCGATGAGGCGACGATCCCGGTCAACGGTCCCAGCGCAGAGGTCTATGGCGCGGAAGTCAGCTTCTCGCAGGCGTTGACGATGCTGCCCGGACTGCTCGACGGCCTGCTGGTGCAGGCAAATTACACCTATACCCACGCCACCGGGCTGGTACCCAACGACGGCGATATCACCGACCTGCGCAAGATCATGCTGCCCGCCACTTCGAAGCACACGCTGAACGGCGTGCTGGGCTATGAAAAGGGTCCGGTGTCGATCCGCCTGTCGGGCACCTTCCGCGACAAGTACCTCGACGAGTTGGGCGACGGCGCGAACGAGGACCGCTACGTCGACAACCATTTCCAGCTCGACCTCAGCGCCAAGTACCAGCTGACGAAGCAGATTCAGGTCTTCGGCGAATGGGTGAACATCAACAACGCCAAGTACTTCGCCTACAATACCATCGGCTCGCAGCGGAACCTGCTGCAGTACGAGGAATATGACTACACGGCGAAGTTCGGCGCGCGGGTGGTGTTCTGATGCGCGCGTCCCTGACTTGCGCCTCGGCGCTGCTGGTCGGCGCAGCCTCGCTAGCAGGCTGCGCCACCACCGCCCCGATCGTCTCGTCCCTACCCACGGCCCAAGTCGTGGCGCGGGGCGAGACCGTCCCCGTCGGCACCGCCAACGCCGACGCCGCCGACGATCCGGCGGTGTGGCGCAATCCTGCGAACCCGGCCGCAAGCATGATCGTCGGCACCGACAAGAAAGCCGGTCTATACGTCTACGCAATGGACGGCAGAGTGCTGGACTATGCGCCTGACGGCCTGCTCAACAACGTCGATATCGCCGACATGGGCACAGCGGGCGTGATCGTCGCGGCGAGCGACCGGACCGATCTCGCCAACGCGGCGATCAGACTCTACCGCCTTTCGCCCGAAGGGAAGCTGGCCGCCATCGGTACCGTCCCGGGCGGGACCGGCGAAGGCTATGGGCTTTGCCTCTATCGGGCGGGCGACACACTTCATGCCTTTACCATCCTCAAGGATGGCGGCATCGCCGAATTCGCGCTCGATGTGGCCGCCCCTGCCTCGACGATGGTTCGTTCCATGCGAGTGCCCAGCCAGGCCGAAGGATGCGTCGTCGACCAGCGTGACGGCACGCTTTACGTTGCCGAAGAAAATGCGGGCATCTGGCGCTTCGATGCCGGTGCCACCAAGGGCAAACTTGTCGCGAAGGTCGACAACCAGCAGCTCATCGCCGACGCGGAGGGACTCGCGCTCGTTCCCGAAGGAACGGACGGCGGCTGGCTCATCGCATCGAGCCAGGGCGACAGCGCCTACGCCGTCTATCGCCTGCCCGCCATGACCTATGCCGGACGATTTCGCGTGATTGCCGGTACACTCGGTGCGACCGACGAAACCGACGGTATCGAGGTCGTCGCCGGGGACTTCGGCCCGTCATTTCCCGCCGGCATGATGGTGGCGCAGGACGGCGTGAACGCTGGCGGTGCTCAGAATTTCAAGATGATCCGCTGGGACGAGATCGTCGCTGCGCTGGAGCTTGAATGACCTTGGCCACCGACACGTCGCGCCGCATCTTCCTCCAGTCCACCGCCGCTGCCTTCGCTGCACTGGTTGCGAGCGGGTGCACCGCGCGCGGCGGGCTGGCGAACGGCGCGACGGGCTCGCTTCCGGCAAAGCCGCTCGGCCCGCTGGTGCCCGATCCGGCGGGTTTCATCGACCTGCCCGAGGGCGTGACCTATCGAGTCATCTCGCGACTTGGCGACGCGATGGACGATGGCCTCACCGTGCCCGACAGTGCTGACGGCATGGGGTGCTTCCTGCTGGCCGACGGATCGTGGGCGCTGGTGCGCAACCACGAGCTGAAGGCATCGGAAGGAGCGGGGGGCGCGCTACCCGCAGGCTACGACCGCAAGCCCGGCGGCTCCCCTTTGCCCGGCGGCACGACGACCATCGTGCTCGATCCCGCGACGCTGGCGGTGAAGCGCCAGCACCGCTCGCTTGCCGGCACGATCCGCAACTGTGCGGGCGGCACCACCCCTTGGGGAAGCTGGCTGACTTGCGAGGAAGACGTCACCCTTCCCGGCGACAGCGCGACCAGGGATCATGGCTGGGTCTTCGAGGTGCCCGCCGCCGCGACCGGCATGGTCGATGCCGTTCCGCTACGCGCGATGGGCCGCTTTCGGCATGAGGCCGCCGCCGTCGATCCGCGCACCGGGACCGTCTACATGACCGAGGACCGCGACGAGAGCGCACTTTACCGTTTCCTCCCCCACAGACCCGGCCATCTTGCCGAAGGTGGGCGGCTTCAGGTGGCGGTACTGCACGACGTTCCCGCCGATACCCGCAACTGGCAGACAGTCTCGTTCGCTCCCCGCGGCTGGAGCAGCCTGAGCTGGCTCGACCTCGACGACGTTCATTCACCCGATGATGACTTACGGTTCCGCGCCGCCGCATCGGGCGCGGCCGTCTTCGCGCGCGGCGAAGGCATCCATATGGGCGACGGCGAGCTTTATTTCTGCTGCACATCGGGCGGCAAGGCGAGGCTGGGCCAGATCTTCCGCCTCGTGCCCGGCATGGCAGGCACGGGCGACCGGCTCCAACTGTTCTTCGAAAGCGAGAGCAAGGACCAATTCGATTACGGCGACAACCTGACAGTCGCTCCCAACGGTCACCTTATCGTCTGCGAGGATCAGTATACCGACACCGTCGACAACCACTTGCGCGGCATCACGCCGGATGGGAAACCGTACCCCATCGGTCGGCTTCGCATCAAGACCGAGCTGGCCGGAGCCTGCTTCTCGCCCGACGCTTCGGTGTTATTCGTCAACGCCTTCAGCCCGGCGACGACTTTCGCGATCCGCTTTCCCAAAACCTGAAGGCCTGCGTCACGGTCAACGACGCCGATCTGATCCAAAGGCATCTTTCAGACGAAAAGCGCGATCACTCGAATGACGGTGTTTAGGGCGCGGTCCCGACAGACGGTTTGGGGCCGACCGAGCGGCATTTCGTGTGGAAGCTATCGCTTGAGGCCAGACGAGCGGGCGGCGCGTTTTGGTCGGCAGACGCCTCCCGCCATCTCTCGCCGACTGTGCGACGTTCTGCAGATGGCCATTCTGGACATCGGAGAATGATCATGGAAATGTTTGAAACCGAACCCTCCGCCGTCAAGCGACCGGTCTGGAAGGCGGGAAGAACTGTCGGCGCGAAGCGTGCCCTGAAGCCGAAGCAAATTTGGCAAATCCGGTTCTACCTCAATCAGCACCGCCGAGTGCGAGATCGAGCGCTGTTTGACCTCGCAATCGACAGTAAGCTGACGGGTAAGTACAAAACCATACTGCGGTCGCGTCCTTATGGGTCAACTGATTGAATCCAGTCGACGCTGGCGCGCCCACAAAGCTATCTCGGCTTAAGGTTGATAGATACGCAAAAGCCATCGGCCGCATTGCGGAACCGGAGCGATCCGGAATGGAGCCGCACGATTGCCGCCACGAGGCTCAGGCCAAGGCCGTCGCCAGCGACATGGCAATCAGATCCGCTGCGAAAGAATCGCTCTGTAAGCCGTTCCAGATCCTGCTCCTCCACGCCAGGCCCGCTGTCTGAAACGGTCCATCCGTCACGCGTTACGACCACTGTGATCCGCCCACCGGCCGGCGTGTATTTCAGGGCATTGTCGAGGACATTGCTGAGAGCCTGGAAAAGAAGGTCAGGGTCTCCTTTTACCAAGACACCATCGCAAGACGAAACTTCGATGGAAATGTTTTTGCCCAGCGCGACAGGGATATAGAGCTCGACGCAATCGGCAGCAATCAGCCCCAGATCGACTTGCCGGAAGCTTGCCCCGTGCCGCCCCCCTTCGATCCGCGCTATGCGCAGCAGCGCATTGAAGATCACCTGAAGGCGGGCGGACTCTTCCAGCGCGGCATCGATCTCGTCGACGTCCTCGTCTCTTGCCGGAAACTTGGTGCGGATCGCCTCCAGCCTTGCGGTCAATCTCGCGAGCGGGGTGCGCAATTCGTGTGCGACATTGTCTGATATGCGTCGAACGGTCTCGAACAATTCCTGATTTCGCGCCAGCATTGCGTTCAGCGTGATGGCGAGTCGATCGAAGTCGTCGCCCTTGCCGCGCGAGGCAACACGGCCGCCAAGATCGCCTTCGGTAACGCGCCGTGCCGTTTCCGTGATGGCCTCGAGCCTCCTGCCGATGGTTCGGCTCATAAAAGCGCCGCCGGCAAGCCCGAACAGGATCGTGAGGATCAGGAGGGCGGGCAGGGCATGACGGATGATTTCGGCCCGGTCCTCGAGATCCTCGGCATCGCGACCGACGATAAGCCGCACCCCGTCGCCGAACAGGTGATCTCGGGACAGGGCGCTGAAATCGTCCTCGTCACCTTCGCGGTATCTATCGGCCTCGATCGAGTACCAGTCGCTCTGGATCCTTGTCGGCCAGCTTGGGACGTTGGCTGTGATCGCGCTGCCGTCCGGCGCGATAAGGGCATCGAAGGCCCTACGTTCGTCAACCCTGGCGCGCCTTTCCTCGAGCGCGGTGACCAGCGCCTCCCTGCCGTCGACGACGTAAATCTGCGAAAGGAGCTGCATTTCCTGCGCGACCCTGCTGCGCAGCTCGTTCGACGGGATCAGGACCGCAATCACGAAATAGCTGGCCGCAACTATGGCCATCGAAAGGCTCAGCGCCACCGCGTAGAGAAGCGCGATCCGAAAGGACAGCGATCGCCAGTATCCGCCTGTCATGGGCGCAGGACATATCCGGCCCCGCGGACCGTGTGGATCAGCGGCGACTGGTCCGCGATCTTCAGCTTCTGCCTCAGGTTGCTGATGTGTTGGTCGATGATATTCGTCTGCGGATCGAAGTTGTAGTCCCACACCTGTTCGAGAAGCATGGCCCGGGTGACAACGCGCCCGGCGTTTCGGGCAAGACAGACTAGGATGCGAAATTCCCGCATGGTCAGGTCGAGCCGAGTACCCGCGCGCCGTACGACGTGCCCTTCCAGGTCGATCACCAGATCCGCGATCCGCAGTTTGCCGGCAGGCGGCTGCGCGCTTTGCACGCTGCGTCTGCTGGCAGCTTCCACGCGGGCGAGCAGTTCGGAAAAAGCGAAGGGCTTTGCCAGATAGTCGTCGCTCCCGGCCCGAAGACCCTCCACGCGGTCGTCGACTTCGCCCAGCGCGCTAAGCATCAGGACCGGCGTTTCGTTACCCGAAGCCCGCATGGCGGACAGAATCTTCATGCCTTCGACGCCCGGCAACATGCGGTCCAGGATGACGACATCATAGGTTTCGCAGGTGACTTGCATCAGCCCGCTGCGGCCATCCGGGCAATGGACGACGACATGCCCCTCCTGCGTCAGGCCCGCCTCGATATGCCGGGCGAGGACCGCGTCATCTTCGACCAGCAGGATCTGCATCGTCTGCCCGTTCTCAATCATCCAGTGCAAAGCCCAGTCGCTGGCCAGTTCTGGGATCGATGTAAAGGCTCGCCGATCCTGCGCTGGTCGATATGTCGATCTGGTAACGCAGGCGGTTGTCGTCGTCTTCAAATTCCACTTCGGTCACCGTGCCGCCGGATTGTCTTTGCAGATCGACGATGATCGACGAAAGCGGCTTGAAATTCCGGGCTCCCCGATCGCTCGCGAAGAGGCCGCGCACCCAATTCATCCACTTGTGGGTCGAGGTCGTCGAGAAGCGGTTCGAGCGATCGTCGACCCTCAGCTCCCGAATGTTGCCGCCGACGACAACATCGAGCTCATAGGTGAGCCTCCCTCTGCTGTTCCGGTCCGCCTCGACCCCGATGACCTGTCCCTTGGTCGTTCGCTCGGCCAGCTTCACGGCATCGAGTAGACCGGATCGGTCCGGGACAGGGGAGCTCGACGCCAGCAGCATCGCGGCGCTCAGCGAAAGGAATTCGAACATGATCTGATCTCCGTATCTGATCTTTCATGACCTGCAGATCGGTGATGGCCTTCAGGTGGGCGGACCATGAGATTTTGGCCATGAATCGGGCCAATTCCATCCGATTGGCCCGACATGGGCACATCTACATGTTCAGCCCATCTGCGCTCCATCCGGTCCGCCGATCAGCTACCCATGTTGAGCCTGTTCCGAAACCACCGCGCGCTGGATCGTTCGAGACAGCATCCCTTGCGGCCACGCCTCAACGTGCCTGCCATTGGGGGGGCGCACCAGTTCGCGCACTATCTTCCGGTAGCCTTCGAGCTTGCCCGTCGCGACGCGGTCGACCTGACGATCTTCGTACCGGACCGGGATGCCGGAATGCAGGTCATCGCCTGTGCGGCCAGGCACGGTTGTCCTCGCCCCAGAACCGTGGTCATGACGCTGCCGAAATGGCTCGCGGGTGTCGTGCCGGGGAAGCTGCGCAAGATTCTCGGGCTGGTCCTCTGGGCGGATCGCCTGCGGCGATGCGATGTCATTCTCTGTGCCGAGAGAACCAGCACCTTGCTCAAGCAATTGCCCGGGTATTGCCCGCCTCTCGTCCATATTCCGCATGGTTTGGGCGACCGGGCGGTCGGGTTCGAGAGACGGTTCCGTCACTTCGACCTGGTCTTGGCGGGCGGATCGAAGGACCGGGACCGCCTTATCGAAAAGGGGGTGGTGGATCCCGGAAGGTGCGTGATCACGGGCCCGATCAAGATCGCCTCTGTCATGAAGGGGGCGGGCAATCGCAGGCCGCTGTTCGACAACGGGCGGAAGACCATCCTCTATAACCCGCACTTCGATCCCCGATTATCGTCTGCCGACATGTTTCTCGATGGCCTTGTCGCGGCTGTCCTGTCGGATGACAGCTACAACCTAGTCATCGCGCCTCACGTCCGCATGGCCGCGTCGTGGGATGCCAGCGCCCGATGGAATTGGGAAAGGCATGCCGTGGAAGGCAGGATCAGCGTCGACCTGGGTTCGCCGCATTCGATGGACATGACCTATACCATGGGTGCCGATCTCTACGTTGGCGATGTCAGCAGCCAGGTCTACGAATACCTGCTCCACCCACGCCCCTGCCTGTTCCTCGACGCTCATGACGCGGACTGGAGAGGGAACCCGGATTACGCGATGTGGTCATTGGGCGAAGTTGCCCGTAATACCGCCGATATCGCCGGGGCACTCCACGATGCCTTTTCACGGCACGACGAATTCCTGCCGCGACAGATCGCACGCGTTCGTGAAGTCATGGAAGGCGTTCAATGGGACGCATCCTGCCGCCCGATACTTTGCGGCGAAGACCCTGTGATGAGGGCTGCCAACATCATCACAATGTTCGGAGCCACAGCATTCGTGCCTCACCATTTGCCGCAGAGGCTTCGCTTCGTCGGTGGCAGAAACGCCCGACAAGGATCGCCACCATATGAGCAGGATTTTGGCACTGAAGCGTCGGCAGCATGACCCTGAAAGAAATGCGGCTCAGCTAGCGGGAAAATCGCAAGGGTGGCCTGAGGTCGGTCCTCAGGGAATGAAGACGACCGACCCGTGGATTGCATGCGAATGGCCGGTCCCGGCCTGAGCGGACATCCGACCCCTGATCGGAGAAGGGCTTGAGTTGGTCGACAGCTGCACTACGGCGGCTTCGCGAGGGGCAACCAACTCTGGTTCGCTGGCCGAACCCTGACGTTTCGTCCCGGCCCAGTTGCCGACATCGGTTGCCCAGACGGTGCGCGGATCCCGGCTGCCGATCAAAGGTTCGATAGTTTTCGAATTATAGCTTGACGAGTTTCTGCCGGTCGTTATTTCGAGTTTTGTCGAAAGGTGGCGCCGATGAATGATTTCACCACGCAACAATGGGCCGTTGATGCGCTTGGTGCACTGGCTCATGAGACCCGACTTTCTGTATTCCGGATGCTGGTAAGGGCTGGTCCCGATGGCCTCATCGCCGGTACGATAGCGGACAACAGTGGGGTTCCCCCCTCCATGTCGCATCACCTCGCCAAGCTGGAGCGCGCCGGGCTGGTGCAATCAGAGCGCGACAGCCGCCTGATCCACTATCGGGCCGACTTCCCAGGCATGCGCCGCCTTCTCACTTTCCTCATGGAGGATTGTTGCCAAGGCACGCCGGAGATGTGCGGCGATCTGATGGCAGGTGTCACCTGCGAACCCCTGAACTGAGGTCTTCGATGACTGATGTTCCGTTCACCGTGCTGGTGCTGTGCACCGGCAATTCCGCCCGCTCGATCCTGGGTGAGGCTTTGTTCAATCAGCTGGGCGAGGGCCGCGTGCGGGCCTTCAGCGCAGGGAGCAAGCCCAAGGGCGCGCCACACCCCGGCGCGCTACGACTACTGGCGCAGCGCGGGATCGACACGGCGGAAATCCGGTCCAAGAGCTGGGATGAATTCGCCGTCCCCGGTGCACCGTCGATCGACCTTGCAATCACGGTCTGCGGCAATGCGGCGGGCGAAGCGTGTCCGGTGTTCCTCGGCAGCGCGATGAAGGCGCATTGGGGTCTGCCCGATCCGGCCGATGTCACCGGCAGCGTGGCCGTGGTCGATGCCGCCTTCGAGGAGACCTGGCGATTGCTGGAGATGAGGGTGCGAACCTTCCTTGCGCTTCATCGAGCGGGCATGGACAAACCCGCCTTGCAGGCCGCGCTGGCTGAGATCGGCGCGATGGAAGGAACCGCTTGATGAGCGCCGTGGTCTCTCCGCTCGGTCTGTTCGAGCGGTATCTGTCGGTCTGGGTGTTGCTGGCGATCGTCGCAGGGCTCGGGCTGGGTCTCGCCGCGCCCGCCGCGGTGGGCGTGCTGGCGGCGCTGGAATATGCTTCGGTCAATCTCGTGGTCGCCTTGCTGATCTGGGCGATGATCTTTCCGATGATGGTCGGGGTCGATTTCAGCAGCATCCGCGACATCGGCCGCAAACCGAAGGGGCTGGTGATCACGCTGGTGATCAATTGGCTGGTCAAGCCCTTCACGATGGCGGCGCTGGGCGTTCTCTTCTTCGACGTCCTCTATGCCGGCCTTCTCCCCCGTGCCGATGCACAGGAATACATTGCCGGCCTGATCCTGCTTGGTGCCGCGCCGTGCACCGCGATGGTGTTCGTATGGTCGCAGATGACGCGGGGCGATCCGGCCTACACGCTCGTGCAGGTGTCGGTGAACGATCTGGTGATGATCATCGCCTTCGCGCCGCTCGTGGCGTTGCTGCTGGGCGTGACCGAGATTGTCGTGCCGTGGGAGACGCTGCTGTTGTCGGTGGCGCTATACGTGGTCATCCCGTTGGTGGCAGGAGCGCTGACCCGCTCTCGCGTCATGGCCAGCCACGCCGGCGATGCGGCGGCGGTCGATGCCTTTACCGCTCGCCTCAAGCCGTGGTCCATCATCGGCCTCCTGGCGACGGTGGTGCTTCTGTTCGCTTTCCAGGCGGGGACGATCATCGCCAATCCCTTGCTGATCGCGCTGATCGCGGTGCCGATCATCATCCAGTCCTACGGCATCTTCGCGGCCGCTTATGCATGGGCCTATGCATGGCGGGTTCCGCACGCGATTGCCGCGCCTTGCGCGCTGATCGGCACCTCGAACTTTTTCGAGCTCGCCGTTGCGGTCGCCATCGGCCTCTTCGGCCTGTCGAGCGGCGCGGCGCTGGCGACGGTCGTCGGAGTGCTGGTCGAGGTGCCGGTGATGCTCTCGCTTGTTGCCTTCGCCAATCGCACCCGCGCCCGCTTTCCGGGAGCCCCGGCATGACCGCATACCTTCGCCTGCGCACATTACCCGATCCGGCGCACCTGCCTGCGCTCAAATCCGAATATGTCCATAGCCGCCCGGCGCTGGGTCTCGGCTCGATCGACCCGCCGCCGCGCGTCCTGCTGCTCTACGGCTCGCTCCGTGAACGCTCCTTCTCGCGCCTCGCCGTCGAGGAGGCGGCGCGGCTGCTGGAGTTTTTCGGATGCGAGACCCGCATCTTCGATCCCAGCGATCTGCCGCTGCCCGATCAGTGTGCAAGTGACGATCATCCGGCAGTCCACGAACTGCGCGAACATTCGCTATGGTCGGAAGCGCGGGTCTGGTGCAGCCCCGAACGGCACGGCACGATCACCGGCATCATGAAGGCGCAGATCGACCACCTGCCGCTCGCTTACAAGGGCCTGCGCCCGACGCAGGGCCGCACGCTTGCGGTGATGCAGGTCAATGCCGGATCGCAGAGTTTCAACACGGTCAACACACTGCGCATTCTCGGGCGCTGGATGCGGATGTTCACGATCCCCAACCAGTCTTCAGTGGCCAAGGCTTACGAGGAGTTTGACGAGGCCGGACGAATGAAGCCGTCGAGCTATTACGACCGGATCGTCGACGTGATGGAAGAGCTGGTTCGCCTCACAGTGCTACTGCGGCCGCACGCCGAGCAGCTGGTCGATCGCTATTCCGAGCGAGTCGAACGCGATCAGCTGGTCGAGACGCCAGCGGACAGGGCCGGCGTTACCTCAGACCCGTAGACGATCAGGCAACCACCCAGCTCCAGCCATGAGCTTGGCCGATGCGCGATCCTGGAAGCTGTATGGCGGTCTTTGGCGGGTTGGTTTGGACAGTGTGGCATCAACGCCATGGGCGGTGTGAGGCGCGCTAGTGCCGTCGCTATGGGTGATGGTGGTCATGGGGCGTTCTCCCTAGCCAAGCAATGGGAATGCTCCCTTACTTTGCAATCGTCGCGCACGAACTCGGGCACGCAATCCAAGACCGCAAGCAACTTGAGCAAAATATTAACAAGTGGCTGGTCGTAAGTCCGCTGCTCGACGAGGAATTGCAGGCAAAACGCGGTCAAGCGGCGATAGATGTCCGTCTAGGTTTTGATTTCTGCGTCGTAACAGCATTCAACTTTGGTGCGATAGCGGAGTTCGTCGGCAATCGAGACGCCCACGAATTTGGGCAAGCGCACCGCAAGGAATTTGCGCCGCTCAGCAGCAGTATCGCAATTCACCCACACCTATTCTTCTTAGCTCAAACACTTGAGTATCTGAAGTTACCGCCCGACCTGATGGCCTATGTTGTCGGAAGGTCTACTCGGGAGCGTCTCGGCCTGATTGTGGTTACTGCCATTGGCATCCATCCCGGCTTTGCCGGCAGCTTAACGCTACAGCTTCGCTATCTGGGTGAAAATCCACTCACACTCTTTCCTGGACAAACGCTGGCACCGCTCTTTTTCCATGACGTGGTTGATGCAGAAGGCGAGGCTTCGACCGAATTTTCGAAAAAAGCTCAATGCGTTGGCGCACGAGACATGGTGCCCAAGCGGCTATCCGATGAGGTCACCCATGAGAAGCTAAGAAAGCGAAGAGAGGGGCCGAAGAGCTCCCCTGCCGTTTCCCTACAAGGGAAACGATGGAGCAAAACTCAACTAAAATTATCGGAATATTGGCGCACCCGACAGGATTCGAACCTGTGGCCTCTGCCTTCGGAGGGCAGCGCTCTATCCAGCTGAGCTACGGGTGCGCGGGTTCCGTGTGGAACGGATGGGCCAAGTAGCAGGGGGTTCGGTGCCTTGCCAGCCTTTTTCCGCCCCTGATTCCCTCGTTAGGGCTTTTTCAACGAGCTAGTGCGACATTAACCGTCATGAGCGCGATGCATGACTTTCCCGTCTATGACGATGGCACGCCGGTGGGCTGCGAAGAGGACACTCTGGGCGCGCGCTGGGCGGCGATGCACCAGGCCGCCGATGCCATCGCCAAGATGCTTGGGAAGGAGGCGTCCGTCGCGGATCGTTTCGCGCTTTATCCGGTCGGCCTGCCCGATGCGGATGTCGCCCATGTCCTGGCGGAGACCGAGGACCTGTCGGCGATGATGGCGCAGGGCCTCTATGCCATTCTGCGCGCCCGCGAAAACGGGGCGGAGGCGAAAGTCGCGGCCAAGGCGCTGCTCTCCCGGTTCGAGGCGAAGCGGCACATGCTTCTCTCGTCCAGCGAATCGCTGCAGCACCTCGCCGCCTGATCTTTCCCGGACCGCCTGATCTTTCCCGGCCCGCGCCGCGGGGCTTGCGTTGTTCCCATTTCGTTCCGTAGTATGCCGGCATGGCCGATTCTGTTCATGCCCTTCCGCTCTCCGATTCGCCTGCGCTGACCGGTGCTGCCGCCGTGGCCCGCGGGATCGGGCGGCTGATGGCGCGCAACGACATCTGGACGATTTCCGAAATGCCTCTGCTCGGCGGGCGGCGGGCAGACCTGATGGGGATCGATTCGCGCGGGCATGTCGTGATCGTCGAGATCAAGGTCAGCCGGGCAGACCTGATGGGCGACGGCAAGTGGACCGACTATCTCGACCATTGCGACCGGTTCTACTGGGGCCTGTCGCCGCAGCTCGACCGGCAGTGCCTCGACACGGACCTGTTCCATCCCGACCGCTGCGGCGTGATCGTGGCCGATGGCTATGACGCGGAGATCCTGCGCCCAGCCCCGCTGCTGAAGCTGCCGCCGGCGCGCCGCAAGGTGGAGGTGGAGCGGCTGGCTCGCTGTGCCTTGCGTCGGCGGCAGGTCGAATTCGATCCGCACTGCTCGCCCTGGGGTGGTGAATTCGCGGGCTGACAGGTTCGACAGCGACCTTTGCGAAGCGTGCGGCAGCGGATAAGGCCGGATGATGCTGTCCGCTACCACCCTCGCCGATCCCGCCTCATCCGCCGTCAGCGCTGCGCTGATCGCGGCCGCAGGATCGGCGGCGGCGATGACGGTCATCGTCGCGGTAAGGTACCTGCTATCGAGCGGGGGTTTTGCCTGGGCCACGCGGCGCGTGCGGCCCGGCCTCTACGACCGGCTCGGCACCCAGATCGGCAGCGAGATTCGCTGGTCGCTGCTGTCTGCCGCGATCTACGGCGTGCCCGCCGGCGTGGTCGCATGGGGTTGGCGCGAGCGGGGCTGGACCCGCATCTATACCGATGTCGGCGAACTCCCCCTGTGGTGGCTGCCGGTCTCGCTGCTCGTCTATCTTTTCGCGCACGACACCTGGTTCTACTGGACCCACCGCTGGATGCACCGGCCCGGCCCGTTTCGCATAGCCCACGCGGTCCACCACGCCAGCAGGCCGCCGACCGCGTGGGCGGCCATGGCGTTTCATCCGTGGGAGGCCGTGACCGGCGCGGTGGTGATCCCCGCGCTCGTGTTCCTCGTCCCCATCCATGTCGCGGTGCTGGGACTCGTGCTGACGATCATGACCATCATGGGCGTGACCAATCACATGGGGTGGGAGATCTTTCCACGCGCGCTCGTTCAGTCCCGCTTAGGAAACTGGCTGATAACCGCCAGTCATCACCAGCTGCACCACGATAGATACCGGTGCAATTACGGGCTCTACTTCCGCTTCTGGGATCGAATCTGTAGGACGGATGCGGGACTGGCCCGGCCAGGATGGGATGGACGATGAGATCGAGACTACGCACGCGCAGCCACTGGCTGCTGCCGCTGGCCGCCGCGCCGCTGCTGGGCGCCACGCCGCCGCAGGGGGTCGACGTGACGGTGACGGTCAGCAACATGCGTTCCGCCAAGGGGCTGGTTTCGGCCTGCATGGCCCATGTCAAAGCCGAATTTCCCGACTGCAAGGGGCCGGGCGGGCTGGACATGACGGTGCCTGCGGACAAGGCCGGGCGCTTCGCGTTCCGCAATGTCGCGCCGGGTCGCTATGCCATCGCGCTGCTGCATGACGAGAATGCCAATGGCCGGATCGACAAGGCGTTGATGATCCCCACCGAAGGGTTCGGCTTTTCGCGCGATGCGCCAGTCCGCATGGGCCCGCCGCCGTTCTCGGCCGCTGCGTTCGACGTGGGGACGAGCGACGTGAACCAGCCCATCAAGATGCGCTATCTCCTCTAAGGACCCGACTTCGTGAACCAACCCCTGCTGCTTCGTTCGGTGCTCTACATGCCGGGCTCGAACGATCGCGCGATCGCCAAGGCGCGCACGCTGCCCGCCGATGCCGTCGTGCTCGACCTGGAAGACGCGGTCGCGCCGGACATGAAGGCGCAGGCCCGTGCCGCCGTCGCCGCGGCGATGCACGAAGGCGGGTTCGGATCGCGCTATCGGGTGGCGCGGATCAATGCGCTGTCGACCCCGTGGGGCCATGACGATCTGGCCGCGATGAAAGGCGTGCCGCTCGACGCGATCCTCGTGCCCAAGGTGGACGATGCCGCCGACATCGTCGCGCTGGCAAATGCGATGTCGGACGCGGGGATCGCCAGCGACGTGGCGTTGTGGGTGATGATCGAGACGCCGCTCTCGATCCTCAACCTCGCCGCCATCGCCGCGGCGGCAAAGGGCACGCCGCTGGCCGGCTTCGTGCTCGGCCTCAACGATCTGGCCAAGGATACCGGCATCGCCCAGCTTCCGGGCCGGGCCGCGTTCCAGCCGGTGCTGACGCAAGCGGTGATCGCCGCGCGCGCCCATGGCCTGCTGGTCATCGACGGGGTGTGCAACGCGATCGAGGATACCGATCGCCTCACCGCGGAGTGCGAGCAGGCGCGCGACAACGGTTTCGACGGCAAGACCCTGATCCATCCCAAGCAGGTGGAGATCGCCAACCGCGTCTTCGCGCCCAGCGAGGCCGAGGTCGCCGACGCGCGCGCCGTCATCGACGCCTTTGCCGATCCGGCCAACGCGTCGGTCGCCGCGCTGCGCGTCAACGGCCGGATGGTGGAGAGATTGCACCTCGCACAGGCGGAGAAATGTCTCGCCCGCGCGCAAGCGATTGAAACAGCGGACTGAATCGCCGACCGCGCAAAATGCGCAATTTAACGGACCGTTTACCCTTTCCCGCCATACTCGACCCTTCATCCGGTTCGTTTCCGGGTGTGAATGGGGACAAGCATGGATTCACCACGAGGTGGCTTCCGGGCGCTGGCGGAAAGCTGGTGTCGCCAGGGTTATGGATCCATCGACCTTCCCGGCGATGGCGACACGGCTCTGCTTGACCTGCCGCAGATCTGTCAGACCGCGCCTTGCGCAGAGGTGGAAGCACCGCCCCCCGCCATCGGGCAGGACGAGCGCCGCATGCAGGTGCGCGCCTACAACCTGTGGGCCGAACTGCTGGCCGACCGCTGCTTTCCCGACATCCGCGCTTTCGATCCGTCATCCAACAACGACTTCGGCGACCACGCGGTGCTGCTCGACTTTTCAGCGGGCATCGACGATCCGGTGATCCTGCATCTCGGCGCGCGGCTGGCGGACGAATGCGGCATCGGGTCGCAGGACTTCCTCGGCCAGTTGTCCGACGTTCCGGCCGGCTCGCTGATCTCGCGCATCACCGAACACTATATCCAGATCCTTGCCCGCCAGTCGCCGATCGGCTTCGAGGCGGAGTTCGTGAACCGGCACGGGCGCCTCATCGTCTATCGCGGTATCCTGCTGCCGTTTTCCAGCGATGACGAGACGATCGACCACATCTACGGCGTGCTGAACTGGAAGGAAGTGGCGGATACCCCGCTCTCGGCCCAGCTCGCGGCCGAGCTCGGGCGAAGCGCCGAATCGGTCCAGCCCACCACGCCGCCGCTCGCGCGCGAGATCGAACCGCTGCCCGCGCCGCTCGCCCGCCGCCTGCGCGCGATGACCCCGCATGCATTCGACAGCATCGGCGACGAGGGGCCGGAGTTCACCCTGCTGATGGCGCGGCGGATGACCTCGGGCAACGTCGTGCTGCTGGGCGAAGTGCCGTTCGACAACAAGCTGATGAAGCGCGCCTTCGACCGGCTGGAGGAACAGGGTCACGGCTGAACCAAGCCGCGACCCGGGCACCGCGAACGCATGGGCAGGGCACCAATTCCGCCGATGCACGTTGGCACGGCATGACAGGACAGCCGCCGCAGGTCTTCCCCTTCTTCGGATACCGCAACGAAACCCGCCTCTCGATCAGTGCCCGCGCGCTCAGGGCGCGCGCGCCGTCGTGGGACCGGCGCACCGATCTCGATCGTATCCGCGCCGTCTGGTCGCAGTTCGCCTCTCGCGAACATCCCGAAATGCCGATGACGCTGGTGATGGCCGCGCCCGACGGCAGCGAGTACCGGCACGATATCGTCGCCGACGACGAGGGTTACGCCCACATCTCGGTCGACCTGCCCGGCTGGCCGCGACCCGAGCGCACGGTCTGGGAAACGGTGCGCTTCGAATGGATCAACCGCGACGGGCCTCAGGTGGCCGAGGGTTACGTGCTCGCCCCCGGCCAGGCCTGCGATCTCGCGGTCATCTCCGACATCGACGACACCATCATCGAAACCGGGATCACCGGCGGCCCGCTGAAGGTCATGCGCCACTGGCGCCGCCTGCTTGCCACGATGCCCGGTGACCGGACCGAAGTGCCGCACGCCGGCGCGCTCTACGGCCGGCTGGCCAGCGCGGGCGCGCCGCTGGCGGACCCCATCGCCGATCCGCTGGCCCAGCCCGGACAGAAGCTGAAGGCCCCGTGGCGGCCGTTCTTCTATATCTCGTCCAGCCCGTGGAACCTGTTCTCCTATCTCGTCGCCTACATGGAGGCGCGGGGACTGCCGGTGGGGCCGATCCACATGCGCGACTGGGATCTCGACCGTGCCACGATCGGCTCGGCGGGCCACGGGGCGCACAAGCGGCTGGCCGCCGACGGACTGCTCGCCGCCTATCCCGCCATGCGCTTCGCTCTTATCGGCGACGATACGCAGGGCGATCTCGTCGCCTATTCGCACCTGGCCGCCGACCATCCCGGCCGGATCGCCGCGATCTTCATCCGCAAGGCGGGCGAACCGCATTCGCCCGAGGAGATCGAGGCGGTCGCCCGGATCGAGGCGGCGGGCGTGCCGCTGTGGCTGGGCGAGACGTTCGAGGTGGGCGAGGATTTCCTGTCGCGCATCGGCGTATCGGCCAGTGGCGACACCGCGCATGTCGTCGAGGCGATCACGCACCATCCGGCAGGCAAGGCTCGGAAAGCCGCACCGACGGCCTGATCGCGCGACGGCCCATCGATGAACGGGTCGACGCGGGCGCGGTTTGCCCTTAAGCCCTTGTTCAGCGCCCCGGCAGCAGTCCGGCAGGCGACAAGGTCCATGCACAAGATCCTCCTTCGCCCCCTGGCGCTCGTCGCCGCGCTGCTTGCGCTATCCCTGTTGGGAGCGCGGCCTGCGCTGGCGCAGTCAGTGCTGCGCGATGCCGAGACCGAGAAGCTGCTCGACGACATGGCCGCGCCGATCGTCAAGGCCGCGGGGCTGGAGCCGGGTAACGTCGACATCATCCTCATCAACGATCCGACGGTGAACGCCTTCGTCGCGGGCGGGCAGGCGATCTACATCCACTCGGGCCTCATCGGCGAGGCGGACAGCGCCTTGCAGGTGCAGGGCGTGATCGCGCACGAACTGGGCCATATCACCGGCGGCCACATCATCGGCTTTTCCGACGGTGCCAAGGCGGCGAGCAATATCTCGATCCTGTCGCTGCTGCTGGGCGCCGCCGCCGCTGCGGCGGGCGGGGGCGAGGCTGCCATCGGCGTGCTCGCCGCCGGGCAACAGGCCGCGATGGGCAAGTTCCTCGCCTTCACCCGAGGACAGGAATCGGCGGCGGATCTTGCCGGTGCGCAATACCTGTCGGGCGCGGGGCTGTCGGGTCGCGGCTCACTCGAATTCTTCAAGAAGCTGCAGGCGCTGGAACACCGCGCCGGTTACTACGTCAGCCAGGAAGATACTTTCTACCGCACCCACCCGCTCAGTCGCGACCGGGTAGAGACGCTGACCGACATCTACGAACGCGATGCGGCCTGGGCCGTGCCGCCCGATGCGAAGCTCGAAGAGCGTTTCCGCCGCATCAAGGCCAAGCTCTACGGCTATCAGGCAGAGCCGGAAGATACGCTCAAGGCCTTTCCGGCGACCGACCAGTCGATCGCCGCGCACTATGCCCGTGCCTTCGCCTACAACAAGGAATCGCTGATCGGTCGTTCGGTGACCGAGATCGATGCCCTGCTGCTGGTCGAGCCGGACAATCCCTATTTCCTCGAGCTGAAGGGGCAGGTCCTGCTCGAATCGGGCAAGCCTGCCGATGCGCTGGCCCCGCTACGCCGGGCGGTCGAGCTGTCGAACAACCAGCCGCTGATCGCGACGATGCTGGGCCATGCCCTGCTCGCGACCGAGGATCGAAGCCACGGCGAAGAGGCCGAGCGCGTGCTGCGCAATGCCGTTGCGCGCGACCGCGAGAACCCCACCGCATGGTATCTGCTGGGCCGGATCTATGCCGACCGCGGCGACACCCCGCGCGCGCGCCTCGCCAGCGCGGAACAACTGATGATGACCGGCCAGCCGACCGCCGCGATGCAGAACGCCGCCGCCGCCGAAGCGGCCTTGCCCGCCGAAAGTGTCGACTGGCTGCGCGCGCAGGACATCAAGCTGGAAGCCCGCGCGCAGATTGAACGAAACAAGAAGCGCAAGTAGAGTGCCCTCATGAACCTTGCTGCCAAACCGCTGCGCATTGCGGCCGCCGTCGTCTTCATCATCGCGCTGGCCGTGGGGGCCGCCTGGATGGTTTCCGCTCGCGGGGCCGAGCCGGAGAATGCCGCCGACAGTGCCGTGCGCGACGCCGGGTTCGACGCCAAGGAACGCGCCGCGATCGAGGCGGTGGTCCGCGACTACCTGCTGAAGCATCCCGAGATCCTGCCCGAGATCGTCGAGAAACTGCGCGCGAACGAGACCGCCGCCGCGATGGGCGGCATCCAGAAGCAGCTCGCGACGCCCTATCGCGGTGCGATCCTCGGAAATCCCGAGGGTGAGACCGTGCTCATCGAATTCAGCGACTATGCCTGCGGCTACTGCCGCCAGTCGGTCGCCGAAGTCGACGCGCTGATCGCCGAGGACCCCGACCTGAAGGTCGTCATCCGCGAATTCCCGATCCTGTCGCAGGACAGCGTCGAGGCGGCCAAGTGGGCGCTCGCCGCTGCCGAGCAGGGCAAGTACGAGGCGTTCCACCGCGCGATGTACGCCGAAGGGCGCCCGACGCCCGACGCGATCCAGAAGGTCGCGAAGAGCATCGGCCTCGACATGGCCGCCGCCGTCCAGGCGATCAACAGCCCGGCCGTGCGCGCCGAGATCGAGGCGAACCGTGCCTTTGCCACCCAGTTGCAGTTCGACGGCACCCCGGCATGGGTGATCGGCAACACCACCCTGCAGGGCGCTCTCGCCAAGTCGCAGCTGGCCGAAGCGTTGGCGAAGAGCGGCCAGGGCGGCTGATCGCGCTATCGGCGTATCTCGCGTGAAATGGGCGATCCCGATGGTCGCGGCGCTGGTCGCGGCTCTCTTGGTCACGCCAGCGGCCGGACAACCCGCCGACCCCTTTCATGTCGTCGCCTCGCTAGATGAACGAGTGCAGACCGCGGGCTGGCGGCTCGCCCGCGCCAACCGTGCGTTCTGCCGCACGGTCGCGCCGGCGACCGGGCTGCTGCTCCAGGACCTGCAGGAGTGGGAGGACCCCTCTGAGGCCCGGCGCGCCTTTGCACTATCGCCCGAAACCCAGGTGATCGTCGGTGCCGTCGCGGCGGGATCGCCCGCGGACAGGGCCGGACTTCGCGCGGGCGAGCCGGTGCGCACCGTGGCCGACACCGTCATCGCCACCGACTTGCCGGAGGCCGGTCCGGGCAGTTTCGCGCGCCAGGTCATGCTCACCGATCTCGTCGACGCCTCGCTCGCCCGCAATGGCTCGGTGGCCATCGGTATCGACGCCAAGGATGGCACGCGCGATTTGGTTAGGATCGAAGGCGAACCTGCCTGCGCCAGCCGGTTCGAGATCCAGACCGACAACGACACGGCCCGTGCCGACGGCAAGCGCGTCATGGTCAGCGCAGAGATCGCGCTCGAAGTCACCGACGACGACCAGTTCGCCTTCGTCGTCGCGCATGAACTGGCCCACAACCTGCTCGGCCATGCCGCCCACCTCGACCGCACGGGTCGCAACTCGCGCGATGTCCGCCGTACCGAGCGGGAAGCGGACCGGCTGGCGGTCTGGCTGATGGCCAACGCAGGCTACGCCCCGCAGGGCGCTGCGGGCTTCATGCAGGGCTGGGCCCGCCAGAACGATGCAGGCTTCCTCGACCCCACCCACGACGCATGGGATGAGCGGCTGGAAGGTGTGGAGGCCGAAATCGCTCTGCTCGCCGCAGAACCGCGCCAAGTCGCCGGATATGACTGGTCCCGCCGCTTTCCGCTGACCGCAAAGGGCCCCAAATCGGACCGATGATCCGCGCGGAGCGCAAATCCACTTCGGTATGGGGCTCTCTGTTCGCTCCGGTCGGCGGCCTGTCGCGCGGGCGCGGATTGCGCTATTCGTCGGGCATGTCTGTCCTGCCCGTAGCGCCCGTACCTTTCTTCGCCGACAAGAACCGCGCCTTCTGGCGGCTGCAGGCGCTGGGCTGGGGCGGGGCGATGGTCCTGCGCGCGCTATCCAGTCTCGCCAACACGCAGCCGCTGTCGTTTCTCGTGCTGGTGCTCATCGCGACCATCACCGGCTTCTCGCTGAGCCTGATCCTGTCGGTCGTCTATCGCCAGTTGCTCTATCGCCGCGCCATCGTCACCTGGGCCTCCACCGCGGTCGTGCTGGCGGCGGCGGTCGGCGTATATGCCTTTATCGATTCGTGGGTCATCACGCTCTATCGGCCGCAGTCGGATTCGGGCTTTGCGCAGCTGTTCCTCGGCGTGCTCTACCTCGATCTGACCCTGCTCGGCGCTTGGTCGGCGCTCTATTACGCGATCAACTTCTACCTGCAGGTGGAGGAGGCGAACGACCGGCTGCTCGCGCTGGAAAACCAGGCGACGAGCGCGCAGCTGGCGATGCTGCGCTACCAGCTCAACCCGCACTTCCTGTTCAATACGCTGAACTCGATCAGCACGCTGGTCCTGCTGAAGCAGACCGAACCGGCCAACGCAATGCTGTCGCGCCTGTCCAGCTTTCTGCGCTACACCCTGATCAACCAGCCGACCGCGCGCGTCACCGTGGCGCAGGAAATCGACACGCTGAAGCTCTACCTCGATATCGAGCGGATGCGGTTCGAGGAGCGGCTGCGCACCCGGTTCGACATCGCCCCCGAAGCGGCCCGCGCGCTGCTGCCCTCGCTCCTGCTCCAGCCGCTGGTCGAGAACGCGATCAAGTATGCGGTCAGCACGCAGGAGGCCGGGGCGGAAATCAAGGTTCGCGCCGAACGCATCGGCGACCGGCTGCGCATCACCGTGTCCGACACCGGCCCCGGCATCGCCAAGGGCCGCACGCCCGACGACGTGATCGGCACCGTGCACGGCGACGGGCACCGCTCGACCGGTGTCGGCCTTGCCAACATCTCCGAACGCCTGGCCCAGGCCTATGGCGAGCAACAGCATTTCGAGATCCGCTCGCGCCCGCAGGACGGGTTCGCGGTGGTGATCGAGATCCCCTACGAGACCGACCTCGGCGACGAGGAAGAGCCGGTGCGCACGCCCATCGGCGATGCCGCCCGCGAAGGTATCCGGCGGCTGGCTGAAACCATGTCGCCCGCAACCCGTTCCACCTGAAAACCGTCACAGGACACGATCTTCATGACCATCCGGACCATCCTCGTCGATGACGAAAAGCTCGCCATCCAGGGGCTTCAGCTTCGGCTCGAGCCGTTCACCGACATCGAAGTGATCGCGACCTGCTCCAACGGGCGTGAGGCGATCCGCGCGATCAAGACGGAAAAGCCCGATCTCGTCTTCCTCGACATCCAGATGCCGGGTTTCGACGGGTTCTCGGTGGTGAAGGGCGTGATGGACGTCGACCCGCCGCTGTTCATCTTCGTCACCGCCTATTCCGAGCATGCCCTGAAGGCGTTCGAGGCGAATGCCGTCGACTACCTGATGAAGCCGGTCGAGGAAGACCGCCTTGCCGACGCGATCGAACGCGCGCGCACCCGCCTGTCGGAGCGCAAGGGCCTGGAAGAGGCCGAGAAGCTCAAGAACGTGCTGGCCGAAGTCGCACCCGACGCGATGGACCAGATGCCCGAGGACGAGGGCATGGCCGACACCCGCTACGAGAAGATGCTGAACGTGAAGGACCGCGGCCAGATCTTCCGCGTCGACGTCGATTCGATCGAGCATATCGAGGCGGCGGGCGACTACATGGTGATCTCCACCGGCGACAACTCGCTGGTCCTGCGCGAAACGATGAAGGACCTCGAACGCCGCCTAGATCCGCGCGCGTTCCAGCGCGTGCACCGCTCGACCATCGTGAACCTCAATCAGGTGCGCCAGGTCAAGCCGCATACCAACGGCGAATGCTTCCTCGTGCTCGGGTCGGGCGCCGAGGTGAAGGTCAGCCGCAGCTACCGCGATGTGGTCGCGCGGTTCGTGCATTGATTTTCTGAAGACCCTCAAACGCCGGGCGCGGGCCGTCCGGCCCGCTTGGCTTCGCGCCAATAAGGCGCGGCGGCCGTTTGGCCTTTCCGGAGTCGCGGCGCGCCCGGATGTCGTGGCTATGACGTTGCTCTTGAGTTCTTGGCCTTCAGGTAGCACTGCCCTTTCATGACTTTCACCCTCACTGGCTTCGACCTCGACCGTTTTGTTCGTGACACCTTGGCCGAAGATCTCGGCGAGGGGTTGCCCGGCGGAGGGCATGACGTGACGAGCGAGAGCGTCATTCCAGCCGATGCCCGGTTCTCAGGCGTGATGGACAGCCGCGATGCCATCACCGTCGCGGGCCTGCCCATTGCCGCCGCGTTTTTCCGTGCGCTCGATCCGGCTTGCGAGATTGAGGTGCTGGTCGAGGAAGGGGCCATTGCGGCCGCGGAGACCGACCTGATGCGGCTGACCGGGAATGCCCGCGCCTTGCTGACGGCGGAGCGGAGCGCGCTCAACACCGTGCAGCACCTGTCCGGCATCGCCACGATGACCGCCCGCTATGTCGCCGCGATGCATGGCCACGCGACCCTGCTGGATACGCGCAAGACCATTCCCGGCCTGCGCCATCTGGAAAAGTACGCCACCCGCATGGGCGGCGCGCAGAATCACCGCATGGGCCTGTGGGACGCGGCGATGATCAAGGACAACCACGTCGCCGTCGCCGGATCGGTGGGCGAAGCCGTGGGCCGGGCCGTGCGCGCGGGCGTGACCAGCATCATCTGCGAAGTCGACCGCATCGACCAGATCGAACCCGCGCTGGCCGCCGGTGCCACGCACCTGCTGCTCGACAACATGGGGCCCGACATGCTGCGCGAGGCGGTGGGGCTAGTCGCGCAGCGCGTGCCTTGCGAGGCTTCGGGCGGGGTCAATCTCGACACCATCGGCGCGATCGCGGCGACGGGCGTCGACTATGTCTCGGTCGGCCGTCTGACGCAAAGCGCGCCCGCCGCCGACATCGGGCTCGATTTCCAGATCCTCTGACCGCCTAGCTGGCGAGCACGTTCACCGTCAGCGCCAGGACGCCGAGGTTGAAGACGAAGGCGAACAGGCCCTGAAAGGTCGCCACCCGCCGCACGCCGCTGCGGGTGATGGCGATGTCCGCGGTCTGGCAGGTCATGCCGATGACGAAGGCGAAGTTGACGAAATCGGCAAAGCATGGCGGTTCGTCGCCGGGAAAGTCGAGGCCGCCATCTCCCGTCTGCCCGCTACCGTTCGGCGCGTAGTAGAGCCGGGCGTAGTGCATTGCGTAGATCAGGTTGGCGAAGATCCAGCTCGCCAACAATGTCCCCACCAGCAGCACAATGTCCCCCAATGCCAGCACATCCTTCTCCAGCGCCAGCTGCGTGATCGCGGCGAGGATTACCGCGCTGATGACAGCGGTCAGGAACAGCAGCAGCACCGCGCCCGCATCGTCGCGCTGGGCCTGTTCGCGTAGATGATCCTGCCCGCCATGCCGCCAAAGGGGCACACAGCTCAGCACGAAGGCCGCCACGCCGGCATCGAAGGCGGCGACCACCGTTTCCGCCAACGGCATCGCCGTGCGCAGGAAAGGAAAGGCCAGCACCGCAACCGCGACGAACAGGATATAGCGCGGGTGCTTCAGCCTCTTCACGAACGGCGCTCCCGAAAGAAGCCGCGCAGCAGCGTCGCCGCCTCGTCCTCGCCGAGTCCCGCATAGACCTCGGGCCGATGCAGGCATGTCGGCTGCTCGAAGGTGCGGCAACCGTGTTCGACCGCGCCGCCCTTCGGGTCTGAGGCACCGTAATAGACCCGCGCGATCCGGGCGTGGACGATGGCACCGGCACACATCGGACATGGCTCCAGCGTGACGTAGAGGTCGCAGCCGGTCAGCCGTTCTGCGCCGAGCGCCGCCGCCGCGCGGCGGATCGCCAGCATTTCGGCATGGGCGGTGGGATCGTGCGATTCGCGGGGCGCATTGTGGGCGCGGGCGATGATCGCACCGTCCTTCACCACCGCCGCGCCGACGGGCACCTCGCCCATTGTGGCGGCGCTTTGCGCTTCTTCCAGCGCGGCCTGCATGCCGGGCGGCAGCGGCCATCGTTTGGCGGAACGGTCCATGTGCCGAGCGGCTTGCCCGAATCGGACAATTGCGGCAATGGGGCCGCGCACCGGAAACGGATCAGCGCCTGTCTGCTTGACGGGGTGGCCACTCGCCGCTATGCGCGCCGCTTTCCTAACGGATTCACTGTTTCTACAAGCGAGTTTAAAGCCATGTCGCGCATCTGCGAACTGACCGGCAAGGGTCGCCAGATCGGCCACAACGTGAGCCATGCCAACAACAAGACCAAGCGCGTGTTCCTGCCGAACCTGCAGAACGTCACGCTGCTGAGCGAGAAGCTGGAGAAGAGCTTCAAGTTCCGCGTCTCGACGCAGGGCCTTCGTTCGGTCGAGCACAACGGCGGTCTCGACAACTGGCTGATGAAGACCACCGACACCAAGCTTTCGGCCCGCGCCCTCAAGGTGAAGCGCGAACTGAAGAAGGCTGCCGCCGCGGCCTGATCATCCGGTTCGCCGGATCGAAAGGCGCCCCTGACTGTGGTCAGAGGGCGCTTTTTCGCGTCTCCAGCTTCAGCAGCAAGGTGCGCTGGAGCAGCTGCGCCTCGTTGCTGTCGGACACCAGCCAGATGGTGAGCCCGTCGCCCGGCCCTTCGCGCAGGGCCATGCCCTCGAAATTGTCGCTGAAACCGGGGCCGTCGATCCGCCCGAGCGGCTTGGCCCGGATCGTCGCGCCCGGCTTTGCCGCGCCCATGTCGAAGACGAAGAGCGCGGCGGCGAACCGGAAGGGCAGGCCGAACCAGCGGCCCAGCACCAGCACCCGGCCATCGGCCAGCGATGCCGCTTCGACCGGGCGATAATCCTGCCCCATCGCGAGATGGAAGCGCCAGGGTCTGTCGCCCAGCGTCGGGTCGCGGGGAAAGACCAGCGCTGGAAATGTCCCGCCTTCGCCTTGTTCGTAGCCCTCGCCAAGGATCAGGAATCGCCCATCGCCAAGCAGCGCCAGCGATTCGGGTCCGCGCATCGCAGTCCAGCCTCGCATGGCAGGAGAGCGGATGAAGCGAGATGGCCGCGATCCATGCGCCAGTCGCAAGACGGCGTTGTCGTTCTCGATGGCGATCCAGCGGCGATCCTGCGCGTCGATGGCGATCGCCTCCGAATCGTAGCCATAGCGTTGGCCTTGCCCGTCCCAGGCGATCGCCGCCAGGGCGGCCGCACCGCTTTGACCCGGATCCGGGATCGTCACCATGACGCCGCGGTCGGTGATCGCGATCAGCCTTCCCGCCGGATCGAAGGCCAGCCCGGACAGCGAGTGAAAATCGCGCCCATCGGCACGCAACTCCCACGCGCCCGCCAGCCGGAACCGTCCCTTAACGGGCAGTGCGGCCCCTGCGATGGGGAAAGCCGCGACAGTCACAAGGGTGGGCGGCACCCGCATGTCGGGCTCAAGCCGGGGCGGCACAGCCAAAAGCAGCCATGACACCGCGCCCAAGGCAACGGCGGCCCCAAGACGCGCCCCCCTTCGCCGCATCAGTCGGGCATGGGACCTGTGAACAACAGCGGATCGAGCCGCGCATCCTGCCACTTGAGGCTCCAGTGCAGGTGCGGGCCGGTCGCCCGCCCGCTCGCACCGACAAGGCCCAGCGGCTGGCCCTGGCGAACGCGTTCGCCCTGTTTCACCAACAGCTTCTGCGAATGGAGGAATGCGCTGTTGAGCCCCATGCCGTGGTCGACGATCAGCAGTTTGCCCTCCAGCGAGAAGCCCTGCACCGCCAGCACGACGACACCGTCGGCTGGCGAGACGTACGTGGCACCGGCGCCCGGCGCGATGTCGATGCCCGAATGGTAGGCTCCCGGTTCACCGCGGTAGACGCGCTGCGACCCGAATAGCCCGGATATCCGTGCCTTGGCCGGCCAGACGAACTTCTGGCGCCAGCCCTGCGCGTCGGTGTGCAGGGCACGGGCCGCCGCAATCGCCTCCAGCTCGGGCGCGCGAATGGCCATGAAGTCGTCACTCGCCCCGCCGGGACGACGCGCGGCGTTGATATTCTCGATCCGCCAAGCGCGCTTGCTGACCTGCAGCGGCTGGGTCACGCGGCTGCCGTCGCTACGCTCGGCGACCAGCGTCGCAACCGGCCCAGCGTCGCGGTCGAAGGCGATCAGGAATTGGCGGTCGCTGCCCAGTTCGACCGGCTTGCCCTCCAGCGTCAGCCGGGTCGTGCCGACAGGGGCGGTGCCTCGCAGCCAGCCGCCCTGCGTCTGTTCACCCGCAGTGGTGAAAGTCCCGGCGGGAAGCGGGGCCGAACTGGGCATAGGAGCCGGCAAAGGCGTCCGCCCTGCCTCCGTGGCGGCGCTTGCTGCGACGGCGGGCTGGCTGGGCGGGACCGCGGTGCAACCAATGCTGCCAGCGGCCAGGATCAGGAGCGAAGCGCGCAGAAACTTCATGCGCGCGGCGAAAGCCGCTCGGTCGCGATCTCGCAGGTGGCGTAGGGTTCTTGCCGGTCGACGCTCCAGTAACGGAGCAGTTCGAGCGGGATCGGTTGGCCCGATACGGCACACAGGACGTGGTCGCCCGCGCTCAACTGGCGGAAACCGTTGGGGCCGTAGATCAGGCGGGCGGGGCCTTGGGAGCTCATCAGCATGGTGTCCAGATAGCGTTACGGACCTGTCAAAACAATGACTGCTGCCCCGTATCGCCCGGTTCGCGCGATGGCTTGCGGGCGGGGCGGGGTGCGGGGCTTGCTGGTTTGGGTAGTGCTGGCGGCGGCGTTGCGCCGGTTGCGACGTCGAGCGTACCGTCCCTGAACCGCAAGGTCAGCGCCGGATGCGCGGCGGCGGCATCGCGGCTGGTCACCGCATGGCCAGCGGGATCGGTGACGACGGCATAGCCACGCTCCAGCGGCGCGTAGGGGTTGAGCTGCGGCAATACGCGGGAGAGCGCGCCGAGCGCCATGACGGCATCGCGGTGGCGCTGCGCAATCAGGGCATGGGGCTGCGGCGCGCGGGCAAGGTCGCGGCGGGCGGCATCCAGCCGCCGCACCGGGCTGGCAGCGTGAAGCCGGGCGGTCATGGCGGCCAGGTCCCGCCGCATCGGGGCCGCCGCGCGGATCAGCGCTGCGGCACTGCGCTGGCCCGCCTGTTCGATCGCGATCCGGTCGCGCGCGATCCGCTGGGTCAGCACCCCGGGTCGTAGCCGCGCGGCCTGTTCGGCCAGATCGGTCCGCGCGTGGCTGGCCACTTGCGCAAGGCCTCGCCGGTTGCGATCGGCAAGGTCATCGAGCCGCTGCGCCTGCGCCGCGACCATCGCATAGGGATCGGGCAAGCGCTCGGCCCAGCCCGCCAGCCTTTCGCGCGCCAGCGTCACCGGGCGGATCACGCCGCGCCGCTTGCGAGCGGCATATTCGTCGAGCATCGCGCGCAATTCGTGGCGCACCGGCACTGCCAGTTCGGCCGCGGCGGTCGGGGTCGGCGCACGCAAGTCGGCGGCAAAATCGGCGAGCGTCGTGTCGGTCTCGTGCCCGACGGCGGAGATGACCGGGATCGTGCTGCCCGCGATGGCGCGCACGACGATCTCCTCGTTGAACGACCACAGATCCTCGATCGAACCGCCACCGCGCGCGACGATCAGCAAGTCCGGGCGTGGCACCGGGCCGTCGACGGGGAGCTGAGAGAAGCCCTCGATGGCGCGGGCGACCTTTTCGGCGCTGCCCTGCCCCTGCACCATGACCGGCCAGACCACGACGTGGCTGGGAAAGCGGTCGCCCAGCCGGTGGAGGATGTCGCGGATCACCGCACCGGTCGGGCTGGTCACCACTCCGATCACGCGCGGCAGGAACGGCAGCCGTCGCTTGCGTTCGGCCGCGAACAGCCCCTCGCCCTCCAGCTTCGCCTTCAACCGGGCGAGCAGCGCCAGCAGCGCGCCTTCACCCGCAATTTCCATCGATTCGATGACGATCTGGTATTTCGACCGACCGGGATAAGTGGTCAGCTTGCCGGTGGCGATGACCTCCACCCCGTCCTCTGGCCGGAAGGCGAGCCGCTGGGCATTGCCGCGCCACATCACCCCGTCGATGACCGCGTTCTCGTCCTTCAGCGCGCAATAGAGGTGGCCCGATGCCGCCCGCTTCACGCCCGACAATTCGCCGCGCATACGCACGTGGGCGAAGCGTTCCTCCACCGTCCGCTTCAGCAGGCTCGAGATTTCGGACACCGACCACGGCGCGGCGTTGTCCCCACGCCGTTCGGACGCTAGGAGCCGCCCATCATCTTCATCCTCGAATCCTGTGGGGCGGTTGGCCAATGAACTTCCTTTTGATCGGCTCGGGCGGGCGCGAACATGCGCTGGCATGGAAGCTGGCGCAATCCCGACTGCTGATGCCGGAGGGGCGCGAGCCGGGAAAACTCTATGCCGCGCCGGGCAATCCGGGAATTGCCGCACTGGCCGAATGCGTCAACCTCGACGTGACCGACCATGGTGCCGTCATCGCCTTCTGCGAGGAAAAGCATATCGCGCTGGTCGTCGTGGGGCCGGAGGCGCCGCTGGTCGACGGATTGAGCGACGCGCTGCGCGCCGAGGGTTTCCCGGTTTTCGGCCCCAGCCAGGCCGCCGCCCAGCTTGAAGGCTCGAAAAGCTTCACCAAGGCGATGTGCGACCGAGCGGGCATCCCGACCGCCGCCTATGCCCATGCCGACAGCGCGGAAAACGCGCTCGCCGCGCTGGACGGCTTCACCATTCCCGTCGTCGTGAAGGCCGATGGCCTTGCTGCGGGCAAGGGCGTTATCATCGCCGAAACGCGGGGAGAGGCGGAAGAAGCGATCCGCGACATCTTCGGCGGCATGTTCGGCAGCGCCGGGGCCAGCGTGGTGATCGAGGAGTTCATGACCGGCGAGGAGGCGAGCTTCTTCGCGCTGACCGACGGTGCGACGGTCGTTCCCTTCGGCAGCGCGCAGGATCACAAGCGCGTCGGCGACGGCGATACCGGCCCCAACACCGGCGGCATGGGCGCCTATAGCCCCGCGCCGGTGCTCACCCCGTTGCTGCGCGGCGAAGTGCTGGAAAAGATCGTGGTGCCGACCGTGCGCCAGATGGCGCTGGACGGCAGGCCATATTCGGGTGTCCTCTACGCGGGCCTGATGCTGACCGACGATGGGCCGAAGCTCATTGAATACAACTGCCGCTTCGGCGATCCCGAATGCCAGGTGCTGATGATGCGGCTGGAGGACGATCTCGGCGAATATCTCTACGCGTGCGCCGACAATGCGCTGGGCCGGATGGCCCCGCCCCGCTTCTCGCCCGACACGGCGCTGACCGTCGTGATGGCGGCCAATGGCTATCCCGCCACGCCCGAAAAAGGTGGCTCCATCGGCGGGATCGAGGCAGCCGAAGCGCAAGGCGGCAAGGTGTTCCACGCCGGCACCGCGCTCAAGGATGGCGCACTGGTGGCGAACGGGGGCCGGGTTCTGAACGTCACCGCGACCGGAGCGTCGGTGACCGAAGCACAAGGCACCGCCTATCGCATGGTCGACGCGCTCGATTTCCCGACCGGCTTCTGCCGCCGCGATATCGGCTGGCGCGAAGTGGCGCGCGAGGCGGAAGGCGAAGCCGGGGAGGGTTGAGCCTCAGCCCAGCCGCTGCGCCACCAGCGCCTTGAGGTCCGCCTCGGGCCGAGCGCCGTAGTGGCTGATGACTTCAGCGGCAGCGACCGCGCCCATGGTCAGGCGGTCGGCGAGCGATGCGCCGCGCACGTGGCCGTGCAGGAACCCGGCGGCGAAGCTGTCGCCCGCGCCAGTGGTGTCGACGACCTTGGCCACCGGCTCCGCCGCGACTTCGGCCCTCTCGGTGCCGGCGACCGCGATCGCGCCCTTTTCGCTGCGGGTCACCACCAGTACCGGCAACTTCTTCGCCAGCATCGCCACGCCCGCCTCGAAATCGGCAGCACCGGTCAGGCCCATCAGTTCGACCTCGTTGGCGAAGAGCACGTCGATCTGGCCTGCATCGATCAGCGCGCGGAAATCGTCGCCGTGACGACCCAGCAGGAACGCGTCGGACAGCGTGAAGGCGACCTGCCGCCCGGCGGCGCGGGCCGCCTCGATCGCGCCTTTCATCGCGGCGCGCGGACCGTCCGGGTCCCAGAGGTAGCCTTCGAGATAGAGCACCGCCGCGCTGGCGATCAGATCGGCGTCGATGGCTTCGGCCGACAGGTGCTGCGATGCGCCGAGGAAAGTATTCATCGTCCGTTGCCCATCGGGCGTGACGAGGATCAGGCAGCGCGCCGTCGGCGGATCGCCTTCGCGCGGGTCAACGTCGAAATGGATGCCGGCGGCGCGGATGTCGTGGGCGAAGACTTCGCCCAGCTGGTCCTTCGCCACCTGCCCGATGAAGGCCGCCTTGCTGCCCAGCGCGGCAAGGCCTGCGCAAGTGTTGGCTGCGCTGCCGCCCGAAATCTCGCGCGCCGGGCCCATGTGGGCATAGAGCGCCTCCGCCCGGGCGGTGTCGATCAGCGCCATCGCGCCCTTGTCCAGCCCCTCGCCGACCAGAAAGGCATCGTCGCAGGGGGCCAGCACGTCCACGATGGCATTGCCGATGGCGAGAACGTCGAAGCGGGGTTCGGTCATGGGATGTGGAATTCCGGCCAGAATGGTGAAGTCGCGCCGGGGGTTAGGCGATAGCCGCGTTGACAGCAAGCGGCGGCTCGCATCTATCTGGCAGCCATGGAAGATGCACGCTCGGCCCTCTCGATACCGCAGGCCTTCGCCCTCGCCTTCGCGCAGATCGGGGACCGCAAGGTCGTCGGCCTGCTGGTGAAGTCGATCCTGATCTCGGTCGTTCTCGCCATCGTGCTCGGCGCGGTGCTGGTGGCGGCGCTGGGTTGGGGCGTGGGGGCGTTGTTCGGGCTGGATTACGAGGCGCAAGTCCCCGGCGTCGGTGTCGCGATGATGGCCCTGCTCGGCCTCGTCGGGTTGATCGCGGCGTGGCTGGCCTGGCGCATCGTCGCCATCGCGGTGCTGCAATTCTATGCCGACGACGTCGTCGCGCTGGTCGAGGCGAAGCACTACCCCGGCCTGTCGCCGCGCGACCTGCCGATGGCCGAGCAGGTGGCCATCGCGGTGCGCGGCGCTGTGCGGGCGCTGGTGGCGAACCTGATCGCGCTGCCCTTCGCGCTGGTGCTGGTCTTCACCGCCATCGGCCCGGCCATCGTCTTTCTGGTCGTCAACGGTTTCCTGCTCGGGCGAGAGCTGCAGGACATGGTCTGGGTGCGCCACCAACGCGACGGGGCTGGCGCGCCGCTGGGTCTTGCCAGCCGCTTCCTCCTGGGCCTGTCGGTCGCCGGGCTTCTGGCCGTCCCGGTGCTGAACCTGCTCGCCCCCTTTCTGGGGGCAGCGGCGGCGACACATCTGGTTCATCGCGCCGCGTTAAGGCAGGGGGCTCGCCATGCGTAAGCTTCTGCCTCTCGCCCTCGTGCCTCTCGTCGCCGCCTGTGCGACCCCTGCCGCCGTGCCCGCCGGGCGCACCGCGCTCCCCACGCCCGGCGTCCCCCGCCCGCCCGCCCCGGTCGAGCCCGAGATCGGCTTCCGCGCCGCGCGGGTGATGACCGCGCCGGGCCTCGACAGCGTGATCGGCAAGGATGCGAACGGGCTGGTGCGCGAATTCGGCACGCCCCGGCTCGATGTCTGGGAGGCGGACGCGCGCAAGCTGCAGTTTGCCGGGACTGCCTGCGTGCTCGACGTGTTCCTCTATCCGCCCGCGCCCGGCCGCACCGAAACCGCGACCTGGGTGGAAGCGCGGCGCCAGACCGATGGCAAGGATGTCGACCGCGCCGCCTGCGTCGCGGCGCTCAGGCGTTAGACGGTAAAGCTCTCACCGCAGCCGCAGCTGCCGGTGGCGTTGGGGTTTTCGAACACGAAGCCCGCCTGGAAGTCGTCTTCGCGCCAATCCATCACGCTGCCGACGAGGTAGAGCACGCTGGCCCCGTCGATGAAGAACAGCCCGCCCGGCGTCTCTATCCGCTCGTCGAAGGCGTTGGCCTCGTTCACGTAGTCGACCGAGTAGGCAAGGCCCGAACAGCCGCGGCGCGGCGTCGACAGTTTCACGCCGATTGCCCCCTCGGGCGCGTTCGCCATCAGGTCGGCGATGCGCTGCTCGGCGCTGGAGGTCAGCGTGACGGCTGCCTTCGGGGCGGGGCGGGTCTTGGTTTCGGTCATAGTTTCTTTTCCCAGAATTGGGCGCTGCCCATCGCCGGATCAAGGGCATAGGTCGCATATCCTTCGCGCGCATAGAGCGCCTTGGCCCCTTCGTTGCCCGCAAGCACCTCCAGCGTGATCTTGCACGCACCGCGTTTCCGCGCCTCGTCCTCCACCGCGCGCATCAGCGCCCGGCCCACGCCGCAACCGCGGCGCACCGGCACGACGGCAAGGTCGTGGATGTTGACCAGCGGCTTGCAGGCAAAGGTCGAGAACCCGGTGAAGCAGTTGGCAAGCCCGATCGGCGTCCCACCCTCCAGCGCCAGCACGGTGAACGCGCCGGGCACTTCGGCCAGCGCAGGGGCAAGCCGTTCGCGCAACGCCGGATCGAGCGCCTTGCTGCCACCCTGCACGCTCTTCGCATAAGTATTGAGCAGCATGAACAGCGCACCCGCATCGAACGGGTCGCGATAATCGGCCAGTCGCACGGTCAGCGGCTGGCTCAACCTGGGCGAGGCAGCCTGTTCGCGGAAGAGGGCGATTTCTTCGCGCGCGATGGGCGTGAAACCATTGTCGTCGCCGGTCTGGATCGCATCCTGATTGAGCCAGATGCAGCCGATGGCGCTCGCCGCGCTCTGCTGGAGCATCTCCGGCTCGACCGGGTTCGAGGCGATGCGGATCAGCGCGGGCAGCGCGGCGGGATCGTCGTCGATCATGCGCATCGCCGCGTCGCGATCGTAAGGATCGCACGACCGGTCGGCGATCATGGCGATCGCTTCGGCAATGGAGGCGGGTGCGCGGCTCACAGCATCCCGAGTTCGAGCTTGGCCTCGTCGCTCATCTTCTGCGGGTCCCACGGCGGGTCCCACACGAGATTCACTTCGGCATCGCCCACGCCCGGCACCGCGCCGACGCGCAGCTCCACTTCGCCCGGCATCGATTCGGCAACCGGGCAGTGCGGCGTGGTCAGCGTCATGGTGACGACCGCGCGCCCGTTGTCGTCGATTTCCACGCCGTAGATCAGGCCGAGGTCGTAGATGTTGACCGGGATTTCCGGGTCGAAGATTTCCTTCAACGCCGCGATCACCGCTTCGTAGAGGTCGCCGCCCGGCTCGTTGCCCGAAACGCCCTGCGGCCGTTCCTTCAGGAAACCGTCGAGGTAGTCCTTCTTGCGCTCCAGCTTTTCGGCCGGGCTTTCCTCCACCACGTCCTCGACCCGTGCGCGGCGGGGCTGCGCAACGTGATCGACTTCTTCGGCCAGAGGGGGATTGGTGGGTTCGTCGGTCATCAGCCGAAAATCCTTGCTGTGCGTTCGATGCCGCGGATCAGCGCGGCGATGTCGTCTTCGTCGGAATAGAGCCCGAAACTGGCGCGGGCCGTGGCCGGCACGCCGAGATGGTCCATCAGCGGCTGGGCGCAGTGGTGCCCGGCGCGGATCGCGACATTCTCTTCATCGAGGATGGTGCCGAGATCGTGCGGGTGGATGTCGCCGAGCTGGAAGCTAACGATACCGGCGCTGTCCTCCGGCCCGAAAAGGCGGAGCGAGTTGATCCTGCCAAGTTCGGCGCGCGCCATGCGGGTCATCGTCTCTTCGTGCGAGGCGATCGTTTCGATGCCGATGCTTTCGACGTAATCGATGGCGGCGGCCAGCGCGATCGCCTCGATAATGGCGGGGGTGCCCGCCTCGAACCGCTGCGGCGCGTCGGCCCACGTCGTGCGCTCGAAGGTTACCCTGTCGATCATCGCGCCGCCGCCCTGGTAGGGGGGCATCGCATCAAGGATGTCCTTCTTCGCCCAGAGAGCGCCGATCCCGGTCGGGCCGTACAATTTGTGCGCGGAAAAAACGTAGAAGTCGCAGCCGAGCACCTTTACGTCGACCTTCGTGCGGGGCACGGCCTGGCACCCGTCGAGCAGCAGTTTCGCGCCCACCGCATGGGTGATTTCCGACGCTTTCGCCGTGTCCAGACGCGATCCGAGCACATTGGAGACATGCGCCAGCGCAACGAGTTTGTGCTGCCGTGTAAGCATTTGCTGCGCAGCATCGAGATCGATGCGGCCATCTTCGGTCAGTGGGCAGACATCGATCTCGATCCCCACCCGTTCGCGCAGCAATTGCCAGGGCACGATGTTGGAATGATGCTCCAGAACCGAGAGCAGGACCCGGTCGCCAGCCTTCAGGTTTGCTGCACCCCATGTTGCCGCAACAAGGTTGATCGCCTCGGTCGCGCCGCGGGTGAACACCACCTCGTCCTCGCGCCCGCCGATAAAGGCCGCGACCTTGCGCCGCGCCGCCTCGTAGCCCAGCGTCATCTCGGCGCTGCGCGAATAGACGCCGCGATGGACGGTGGCATAGTCAGTCCCAAGCGCGCGGGCCATCGCATCGACCACGGCTTGCGGCTTCTGCGCGGTGGCGGCGGTGTCGAGGTAGTGCCACGGCGAACCGTCGGCATTGATGAGGCCGGGAAAGTCGGCCTTGCGCGAGAGCACCTGCGTAGTCACAGCGCCGCCCCTTCCAGAACGCCAAGCGCTTGCTCTAGCAAGGCTTCGCCCAGATCAGGATCGGCATTTTCGAACGCGTCGGCAATGAAGGCCTGAACCTGCAGCCTGCGGGCGACGTCGGGCGTGATGCCGCGCGCCGCCATGTAGAAGCCCGCCTTCTCGTCCAGCGCGCCGATAGCCGCGCCATGCGCGCACTTCACATCGTCGGCGAAGATCTCGAGCTCGGGCTTGGTGTTCGCGCTCGCGCCCTTTTCCAGCAGGATCGCGCGGAAGTTCTGGCCCGCATCGGTCTTTTGCGCATCGCGGACGACCTCGATCCGGCCGAGGAAGTTGCCGGTCGCCTTGCCCCACTGCACCGCGCGGACGACCTGGTGGCTGGTCGCGCCGGGTTCGGCATGGATGCAGCGGGTGACGAATTCCTGCACCGCGCTTCCGCCGCCGATGGTCACCCCGCCGAATTCGAAATGTGCGCCTTCTGCCAGTGTCACCTCGCATTCGAGGCGACCGTAGCCCGCATCGGCATTCACGGCGAAGAGCGCGAACTTCGCCCCCTTGCCGACCTGAACGCGGATACGCTCGATCCCGGCCACGTCGCGCGTCTCGACCCGATCTTCGCCCGCAGGCACCGCGATCTCGGTCCAGCCCGCCAGTGTGCCTGCATCCGCCGACTGTAGCGCCGCGGGATCGGCGTAACGCCAATCCTCGTCTCGCGTAGTGGGCAGGAGGGTCGCGGCCTCGCTCACACCGCCTCCACGTCGGCGTATCCCTCGCGCTCCAGCTCGAGCGCGAGTTCCGGTCCGCCGGTCTTCACGATGCGGCCCTTGGCGAGGATGTGCACCTTGTCCGGCTTCACGTAATCGAGCAGCCGCTGGTAATGGGTGATCAGCAGCACGCCCTTGTCGGCGCCGCGCATGATCGCATTGATACCCTCGCCCACGATGCGCAGCGCGTCGATGTCGAGGCCCGAATCCGTCTCGTCCAGCACGGCGAACCTGGGATCGAGGATGCCCATCTGGACCATCTCGTTCCGCTTCTTCTCACCGCCCGAAAAGCCGACGTTCACCGGGCGCTTCAGCATGTCCATGTCCATGCGCAGCAGCGCGGCCTTTTCCTTGGCGAGCTTCAGGAACTCGCCGCCTGTCAGCGCAGGCTCCCCCCGCGTCTTGCGCTGGGCATTGGCCGCCTCGCGCAGGAACTGGACATTGGAGACGCCGGGAATCTCGACCGGATACTGGAACCCTAGGAAGAACCCCGCCGCCGCCCGCTCGTGCGGCTCCAGCGCCAAGAGATCCTGCCCGTCGAAGGTCACCGAACCCTCGGTGATCTCGTAGCCCGGACGACCGCCCAGCGTGTAGGCCAGCGTCGACTTGCCCGCGCCGTTGGGGCCCATGATCGCATGGACCTCGCCCGCCCAGCGTCAGGCCGTTGAGGATCTTGCGCGGACCGTCGGCGGTGGCGACTTCGGCGTGGAGGTTTTCGATCTTCAGCATCGGTGTTCTCGTCAATCTTCGCGTCGGGGGGCACGGTGCGTGCGCGGCTTGTAGCCCTGCCCGCTGCTCTTGCGGGCGTCGAAATGTTCGCGGCGCGCCTCGCGCTTGTCGGCGATGCGCAGGCGCATGCCGGCGGTTATCCGGCCCAGCACGGCGTCCATGTCGGAGAGGATGTCCGCGGCCTTGATGCGCATCACGCGGATGCCCACGGCCTCGAGGCTCTTGTCGCGGCGGGTGGCGAGGGCGGGGTCCTCGCCCTCCTCGTCGATATCGATGGCCATGCCGAGCGCGTGGCAGTTGAAATCGACGATGGCGCTGCCGACGACGGCGTGGCGCTTGAAGGTGTAGCGGCCAAGATTGGCCGTCGCGAACCGATCGGCCAGCGCCTTGTGCGCCTCGCTCGGGTGCCGCTTCATCTCACGCGCACGATCATGCAGCGCGTCGAGCCGCGATTCGGAAATTTCCCAGCCGCGACCCTTCTTCTTGATCGCGGGCGCGGCGTCGTCCGAAGCAGGACGCAGGGTGAGGGGTTTGCGGGTGGTCATGATATCATCTCTGGACCAGTTCGATCCCGGCAAAAGCGATGGTCGCTGAGCAGAGCAGTGCTCCGGTCAAGTATGCGAAAGCGAAAAACCAATACATCTTCGGTTTGTTGTCCCGCTCAAATTTTCCATACCGAGTCTGGATCTCGCGTGACGAAAAGGCATCTCGAAGAAACCAGCAGAACATCGGACCTGCAATTGCGGCAATGAGCATAAGTACGACGTTGCTTGCTACAGAGGCTGAGTTGCTCACCCCACACTCCCCTCAAGCGAGATCGCGAGCAGCTTCTGCGCCTCGACCGCGAATTCCATCGGCAGTTCTTTCAGCACTTCCTTGGCAAAGCCGTTGACGATCAGCGCCACCGCCTGCTCCTCGTCCAACCCGCGCTGCATCGCGTAGAACAGCTGGTCGTCGCTGATCTTGCTGGTCGTCGCCTCGTGCTCGATCTGGGCGCTGGGGTTCTTCACCTCGATATAGGGCACGGTATGCGCGCCGCACTTGTCGCCCAGCAGCAGGCTGTCGCACTGCGTGAAGTTGCGCACGTTGTCGGCATTCGCACCCACGCGGACAAGACCGCGATAGGTGTTGTTCGAGTGCCCCGCGCTGATGCCCTTGGAGATGATCGTCGAGCGAGAGTTCTTCCCGTTGTGGATCATCTTCGTGCCGGTATCGGCCTGCTGGTAATTGTTGGTGACCGCGACCGAGTAAAACTCGCCCACCGAATTTTCGCCGTTCAGGACGCAGGAGGGATACTTCCACGTCACCGCGCTGCCGGTTTCAACCTGCGTCCACGAAACCTTGCTGTTCCGGCCCTGGCACAGCGCGCGCTTGGTGACGAAGTTGTAGATGCCGCCCTTGCCCTCGGCATCGCCGGGATACCAGTTCTGGACAGTCGAATACTTGATCTCGGCATCGTCCAGCGCGACGAGTTCGACCACCGCGGCGTGGAGCTGGTTTTCGTCGCGCATCGGCGCGGTGCAGCCTTCGAGATAGCTGACGTAGCTGCCCTCGTCGGCGACGATCAGCGTGCGCTCGAACTGCCCGGTGTTCTCGGCATTGATGCGGAAGTAAGTCGACAGTTCCATCGGGCAGCGCACGCCCTTGGGCACGTAGACGAAAGTGCCGTCGGAAAAGACCGCGCAGTTCAATGTCGCAAAGAAGTTGTCATGCATCGGCACGACCTTGCCGAGCCACTTCTTCACGAGGTCGGGGTATTCGCGGATCGCCTCCGAAATCGAGCGGAAGATGACGCCCGCGTCCTCCAGCTCCTTGCGGAAAGTCGTGGCGACCGAAACGGAGTCGAAAACCGCGTCCACGGCCACCTTGCGCGCGCCTTCGACGCCCGCGAGCACTTCCTGCTCGGCAATCGGGATGCCCAGCTTGTCGTAGACCGCCTTGATGTCGGGATCGAGCTCGTCGAGCGAACCCAGCGTCGCCTTCTTCTTGGGCGCGGCGTAGTAATAGGCGTCCTGGTAATCGATCGGCGGAATGTTCAGCTTGGCCCAGTCCGGCATCGGCATCGTCAGCCAGTGGCGATAGGCCTTGAGCCGCCATTCCAGCATCCATTCCGGCTCGTTCTTCTTGGCCGAGATGAAGCGGACGGTATCTTCCGACAGACCCTTCTCCGCGAACTCCTGCTCGATGTCGGAGGAGAAGCCGTATTCGTAGGTCTCGAGCGCCTTGGCGGCCTCGCGCGCGGCGCGGTCGATCTCTACGCTCTCGTTCTGTGCCTGTTCGGTCATGCCGGTATTTCCTGCGCAGCCTTCTGGTGGGCCAGATCGGCCAGCGTGATCTGTTCGAGCGCGCCGCGAATGGCGCGATTGACCTGCGGCCAGTGCGCGCGGGTGCCGCAACGCAGTTCGATGGCGCAGTCGCTGTCCTCATCGCAGCACTGGGTCATCGAGATCGGGCCTTCGATGGCCTCGACGATGTCCGCGACGGTGATCGCGGCAGCCGGGCGGGCGAGGCGGAAGCCGCCGCCCGCGCCGCGCACGGACCGCAGCAGACCCGCACCGCCAAGGCGGCTGACCAGCTTCTGCACGGTGGGCAGGGGCAGGCCGGTTTCCTCGGCGATTTCGGACGCATTGGTCCGGTCGCCGCCGCAATGGAGAGCGGCGGCGCGCATTGCCACGACGGCATAGTCGGCCATGCTCGAAAGCCGCATCGGATCCCTGCTCTGTTGGTGCCACAGTGGACCGCATCCGCTAATCGGAGCGATCCGGTCCGGTTTCACCTAGGAGCGGTCTTTCGGCCTTTCAACGAAAACCCGCCTGTTGCGAGTCGTTAGCATCTGACGCACGACAGGCGGCGACGATCACCCCTTCTGCCGGGCGATCCACGCGTCGATGTTCTCTTCCAGCACACCCAGCGGCAGCGAGCCGGTCTTCAGCACCTCGTCATGGAAGGCGCGCACGTCGAATCTGTCGCCGAGTTCGGCCCGCGCCCTTGCGCGCAGCTCTTCGATCTTGAGCTTGCCGACCATGTAGGCCGTCGCCTGCCCCGGATAGACGATATAGCGTTCCACCTCGCGGCGGATGTACGGCTCGGCATTGGGGGTGTTGTCGAGCAGGTACCGGGTCGCCTTGTCGGCGCTCCAGCGCTTGCGGTGGATACCGGTGTCGACCACCAGCCGCCCCGCGCGCCACAGTTCGAGCGAGAGACGCCCGAAGTCGTGGTAGGGGTCCTTGTAGAAACCCATGTCCTTGGCCAGCGCCTCGGCATAGAGGCCCCAGCCCTCGATATAGGCGGTATAACCACCGAAGCGGCGGAATGCGGGCAGGTCGGTGAGGCCGGTCTGGATCGAGATCTGCATGTGATGGCCCGGCAACCCCTCGTGATAGACGAGCGCCTCCATCTGGTTGCTGCTCATCACGTTCAGGTCGTAAAGATTGACGTAGTAGGTGCCGGGGCGCGAGCCATCTTCCGCCGGGCCTTGGTAGAACGCCATGCCGGCCACCGCCTCGCGGAACGGCTCGACCGCCTTCACCTTCAGCGCGTCCTTCGGCAGGATGCCGAACCACTTGGGCAGTTCCTTCTCCATCGCGTCGATATAGCCCTGCGTGTCGGCCAGATAGGCTTCGCGACTGGTATAGAAGAAGCGCGGATCGTCGCGGGTGAAGGCGAAGAATTCCTGCAGCGTACCCTTGAAACCGACTTTCTGCCTGATCGCCTCCATCTCGGCGTGGATGCGGGCGACCTGCTCGAGGCCGAGCTGGTGGATCTGGTCGGCGTTGAGGTTGGTGGTGGTATATTCGGCCAGCTTCGCATCGTAATAGGCATCGCCGTTCGGCACGTGCCAGATGCCGTCGTCGGTTCCGGCCATGGCCTTCTGGCGCAGCATCTCGGTGCGCAGCGCGACGAAGGCGGGCCGGGCCGATTCGCCCCATGCCTTGCGCGCCCGTGCCATCAGGTCCGCGCGCTGCGTGTCGGTCAGCTCGATTCGGCCGATCTTCTCGGCGAAATCGTCGATGATCGCGTTGCCGGCATAATCCGGCCCCTTGGCGTCGATCTGGTTATCGATGTCCGAGATCACGCGGTCGTAGACCCACTTGGGCGGCATCAGGCCCTTGTCCGCATTGCGCGCCGATTCGGCGACAGCGGGCGCGAACATCGCGGCGATGCCCTCGATCCGGTCGATATAGGCCTCCGCCTGCGGCAGGTCGTCGATCGAGTGGATGTTGATAAGGAACGATGCGGGCGCGCTCTGCAGGCCCGACATCTGCTCAAACGGGTAGGCATAGTCGCGGAACGGGCGCGCCGCTGCTGCCCGCTTCGCCTCCAGGTCGAAAAGCCGATAGCTCAGCGCGTCCTGCGGCGACAGTTTGGCGGGATCGAACTGCGCCCGCATCTTCGCCGCCGTGGCCTGGTGCAAGGCGAACTCGGCATCCTTGTACGCGGAGGTGCGATCGTCCCACTTGCCGTAATCGCCATCGCGGATGCCACGGTCGGCCTTCGATTCGGGCGACATCGCGAGTTCGGCGGCATCGTCGGCCGCAAACAGGGCGGCCAGTTCGGGCGAATTGGTGGGCGCGGGTGTCGGAGCCGCTACGGGGGTTTCCGGAACCGCGGCGGTCTGCATCGCGCATCCCGACAGGGCAAGGCCGGCGACCCCGGCAAGGACGAGCGAACGCAGTCTAAACGTGTGGCGGAGAGACATGGGAGGACCGGACCTTGGTTTCATTTGAAATCCTGGCCGGTATTACGCCATTCTTCCCGGGCGGCAAGGGCGTGACCTCGCGGCCCGCGAACAGGTGGTGACAGGAACCACCGCTTCGCATAGGCGCTTGGCCCGCATGGTCTACTCGCTCCTCCGCCCGCTGATCTTCCGCCTCGATGCAGAGGAGGCGCATGGCCTCGCGCTCGACGCGCTGAAGACGATGCCGTCCTCGCTCTTGGCCAGCCCGCCGCGCGCCGATGCCGCGCTGGCGACGACGGTGGCGGGAATCGCCTTTCCCAACCCCGTCGGCATGGCGGCCGGTTTCGACAAGAACGGCGAAGTACCCGATGCGCTGCTGCGCTGCGGTTTCGGCTTTGCCGAGCTGGGCAGCGTCACCCCCCTGCCGCAGGACGGCAATCCCCGCCCGCGGTTGTTCCGGCTCGCCGAGGACGGGGCGGTCATCAACCGCATGGGTTTCAACAACGAAGGGGCCGACGCGGTCGAGGCGCGGATGAAGCGCCGCGCAGGGAAACCCGGCGTGGTCGGCATCAACATCGGTGCGAACAAGGATAGCGACGACCGCGTCGCCGACTACGCGACGATGACGCGGATCATGGCTCCTTATGCCAGCTATCTCGCGGTCAATATCTCGAGCCCCAACACGCCGGGCCTTCGCGCGTTGCAGGACGAAGGGGCGCTGACCGGCCTGCTCGACGCGGTGCTCGATGCGCGCGGCAGCGATGGACCGCCGATCTTCCTGAAAGTCGCCCCCGATCTGGAGCCGGCCGACATCGACGCGATCGCCCGGATCGCGATGGACAAGGCGCTGGGCGCGCTGATGGTATCGAACACCACGATCACCCGGCCCGCCCTCGCCTCCAGGCACCGCGACGAAGGTGGCGGGCTTTCGGGCGCACCTATCCGGGCACTGGCCCTCCAACGCCTGCGCGATTTCCGCAAGGCGACGGGCGGTGCGCTGCCGCTCATCGGCGTGGGCGGCATCGCGACGGCGGAACACGCGTGGGAACGCATCCGCGCTGGAGCCAGTCTCGTCCAGCTCTATTCGGCGATGGTCTACGAAGGGCCGGGCATTGCGGCCAGGATCGTGCGCGGCCTGCCCAGACTGATGGTTCGCGACGGCTTTTCCTCGATTGCGGAGGCGGTTGGCACGCAATAGCGTGATACCCATGCTCACGCGTTTCCTGACTCTCGTCGCGCCGCTGGCGCTGGCCGCCTGTGCGACCGTCCCTGCCCAGAACCCTGCGACCACGCACCCTGCCAGCCCCGGCGGCATGGTCAGCGCCGCCGATCCCCGCGCGGCAGCGGCAGGGGTCGCGATGCTGCGGGCCGGCGGCAATGCCACCGACGCGGCCATCGCGACGATGCTGGCGCTCAGCGTGGTGGAACCACAATCGAGCGGCATCGGCGGCGGCGGTTTCCTCGTGCTCGATCCCGAGGGCGACGGCGATCCGACCAGCTACGACGGGCGCGAAACCGCACCCGCCGCCGCGACCCCGGCCTGGTTCCTCGACCGTGACGGCCAGCCCATCGCCTTTCGCGCGGCGGTGGAAAGCGGCCTCAGCGTCGGCGTGCCCGGCAATATCGCGCTGGCCGCCAAGGCCCATGCACAGCACGGCAAGCTGGCCTGGCGCGACCTGTTCGCCCCCGCGATCGCCTTGGCCCGCGACGGCTTCACCGTGACCCCGCGCCTGCGCGCCTCGCTCGACGCCAATCGCAGCACCGGCGGCGGGATGAGCGCGATGGCAAGAGCGCTGTTCTACGGCCCGGACGGAGCGCCGGTGCCCACCGGCACCGCCGTCCGCAACCCGGCGCTGGCCGCTTTCCTGGAACGCATCGCGCAGGAAGGGCCGGACGCATTCCAGCGCGGCACCAATGCGGCGGCCATCGTGCAGGAGACGCTGGCCGCGATGCCCGCCGACACGGCCCGATCCGGCTACGGCCCGCGTTCGGACGGCGCGCCGGTCCCGCTCATCAAGCTCCGCAAGGGCATCACCGTCGCCGATGTCGAAGACTATGCCGCGAAGGAACGGCCCAGCCCTTGCGGGACCTATCGCGGCTTCACGATCTGCGGGATGGGTCCGCCGTCGTCGGGTGCGACGACCGTGTTCGCGATCCTGAAGCAGCTCGAAGGCTTCGACATGGCGAAATACCGCCCCGAAAACCCCGTCGCGTGGCACCTGATCGCCGAATCGATGCGCCTCGCCTATGCCGACCGGGGGCGGTATCTGGCGGACAGCGATTTCGTGCCGGTCAACGTACCGTCGCTGATGCATGGCGAATACCTGCGCTCGCGCGGCAACATCATCTCGCCCGACAGGACCATGGCGAAGGCGGAGCCGGGGGAGTTTCCGATCACCGTTGGACTGGGCCAATCCGCGCCGCAGCCCGAACACGGCACGAGCCATTTCGTCGCGGTCGACAGGTCCGGCGGCGTGGCCAGCTATACCTCCACGGTCGAGAGCGCCTTCGGGTCGGGGCTGATGGTCAACGGCTACTACCTCAACAACGAACTCACCGATTTCGATTTCGCGCCGGTGGATGCGTCGGGCCGGGTCATCGCCAACCGGGTCGAGGGCGGCAAGCGGCCGCGATCGTCGATGGCGCCGACCATCGTCTATGGTCCTGACGGCACGATGCGGCTCGCCGTCGGCGCGGCGGGCGGGGCGACGATCATCGCGCAAGTCGCCAAGGCCATCGTCGGCGTCGTCGACTGGAACCTGTCGGCGCAAGCGGCCATCGACCTGCCGGTCGTCTTTGCACCGGGCGAGACCGTCTGGCTCGAACAAGGCACCATGCTGGAGCCGATGGCCCCGGCCCTGCGCGCGCTCGGCCATGCCGACGTTCGGGTGCGCGAACCGAGTTTCAAGGCCAATGCCGTCGAGCGGATCGGCGGCACGCTGCGCGGCGCTGCCGATCGCCGCAGCGAAGGTGCCGCCATAGCCGAGTAGCTTGCGGCAGCGGAATGCGCGCCCTATCACGCGGTTCGGAGAAGAGGATTGCAGTTGAAAGGTCGCCCTATGGCGAAGACCGCTATGGGCGGCACCCATCACGGCCCCGATGGTGCCACCATCGCCGACATCGATACCGCGACGGATCTCGTCTCGCTGTTCCTCGGCCGTGCCGACACGCACGGCGACGAGCCCTTCCTGCACGCCCGCATCGACGGCAACTGGACCCCGCTGAGCTGGAGCGAGGTGGCGCGGCAGGTGGTGCTTCTGGCGCAGGGCCTGCGCGCGCTGGGGCTGGACCGGGGCGACCGGGTAGTCCTGGTCAGCGAAAACCGGCCCGAATGGTGCATCGCCGACCTTGCCATCATGGCCGCAGGGCTGGTCACCGTGCCTGCCTACACCACCAACACCACGCCCGATCACCTCCACGTGCTGGAAAACTGCGGCGCGCGGGCCGTGATCGTGTCGGGCGCGAAGCTGGCGAAGCCGCTGCTGCCTGCGGTCATCAACAGCCCATCGGTCGAACATGTCATCGCGTTCGAGCCGATCCGGCAGGAGCAGGCGGGCACCGTGCGCTATCACGCATGGGCCGACCTCTTGACCGGCGACGCGGAAGCGGCACGCGCGGCGGTGGATTTGCGCATGGCCGCAGTGGGCCGCGACGATCTGGCCTGCATCATCTATACCAGCGGCACCGGTGGCAGCCCGCGCGGGGTGCGCCAGCATCATGGCGCGATCCTGATGAACTGCGCCGCCGCCGCGCGCGTGATCGCGGAGGATTTCGGTTGGGAGCGGGAAAGTTTTCTCTCCTTCCTGCCGCTCTCGCACTCCTACGAACACACCGGCGGGCAATTCCTGCCGATCTGCCTCGGCGCGACGATCCACTATGCCGAGGGGCTCGACAAGCTCGCCGCCAATATCGAGGAGGTGCGCCCGACGATCATGGTCGTCGTGCCGCGCCTGTTCGAGGTGCTGCGCGCCCGCATCCTCAAGCAGCTCGCCAAGCAGGGGCCCACCGCCGAGAAGCTGGCCGTCCGCGCGACCGCGCTGGCCGAGCGGCAGTCCACCGCGCGCACCCGTCCGCTGATCGACGGGCTGGAGGACCTGCTGCTTGAAAAGGTGCTGCGCCCCAAGGTGCGCGCGAAGTTCGGGGGGCGCATCAAGGCGCTGGTATCAGGCGGCGCGCCGCTCAATCCGGAAATCGGCTACTTCTTCACCGGCCTCGGCCTGCCGCTGCTGCAGGGCTATGGCCAGACCGAGAGCGGGCCGATCCTTGCGGTCAATCGCCCGTCGGCGGGGCTCAAGATGGATACGGTCGGCCCGCCGATCCACGGCGCGGAATTGCGCATCGCCGAAGATGGCGAGATCCTCGCCCGCGGCGAGATGGTCATGCACGGCTACTGGCAGAACGAGAAGGAAACGGCCAAGGCGCTGAAGGACGGCTGGCTTCACACCGGGGACATCGGCCACTTCGACGAACGCGGCCGGGTCGTGATCACCGATCGCAAGAAGGACATGATCGTCAACGACAAGGGCGACAACATCGCGCCGCAGCGGGTGGAGGGCATGCTGACGCTGCAGCCCGAGATCGCGCAGGCGATGGTGAGCGGAGACCGCAAGCCCTACATCGTCGGCCTGATCGTGCCCGATGCCGAATGGTCGAAGGAATGGGCCAGGGCCAATGGCGTGAGCGCGGACTGGGCGACGCTTGCTGCCAGCGCGGAGTTCCGGGCGGCAGTGCGCATGGCGGTAGACCGGGTGAACGCCGATCTCTCGGTGATCGAGAAAGTGCGCAAGATCGACCTCGCCGACGAGCCCTTCACGATCGAGAACGAGGAAATGACGCCCTCGCTCAAGATCCGCCGCCACAAGATCCGCGACCGCTACGCCGAACGGATCGGGGCGATGTACAAGGGCGGATGAAGCGCCGCCTGCGAGCTAGAGCGGGCGCAGCGCCATTCCGGTGGGCGGCTGCAGCATGATCAGGTAGCCATCGGCACGTCGGGTCAGACTGAACGCGGCATTGCCGAGAAGTTCCGGCCCGAGTTCCTCGGCCGTCAGCCCGGTGCAGGGCGTACCTGTCACCGTCGCGTTCGAGCCCTGGTAAATCGGCTGCGGGTCGCCTTCCAGATAACGAATGGTGTAGTTGCCCGATGCGCGCCGACAGCCGAGGCGAGCTTCGAACCGGGTGTTCGTGAAGCTGACCGTAAAATCGGTCCGACCGGCGGTCGACGTTCCGTTGACGTCCTCTATCGCCCATTTCGTCCCGGCAAGCCATGTCTTCTGCTCTGGCACGGTCGCGCAACCGCCAAGCGTGAGAGCACACAGGCTCGATACGAGCATCGTCACCCCAGGCTTCGTTTTCATCCATCTCTCCAGACCTGCACACCCTTGGCACTGCCGGGGCTGGAGAGAAAAATCCTCCGGTTCGGGATTGTTCCGGTGCGATGGCCTAGACCAGCCGGTTCTGGAACTGCTCCAGTTCGATCGACAACAGGGTGTAGGCGGCGTCGAGCACGTCCTCGAACGCCTCGGCCTCGATCTTGTCGGCGACCCACTGGTCGATCTTCACGCTCGCGCCCGATCCGGTCATCGCGTCGAAACGGGCATGCCAGCGTTCGCGGTTCTGCATCAGGGCGGTGATCACGCCGCCGACGACGAACGGCCGGCGCGCGCCCATCTTCGACCACGCGTCGATGGCGCGCACGGTGCTGGTCCGCTTGCCCGCATCTCGGTCCGCGGGGTCGGTCTCGGCCTCGGCGATGTCGCGCAGGATGCCGAGCTGTTCGTGCGCGGGCAGGGTCAGGTCGACCGGATGCCCCGCCGCTTCGGCCATCATCAGGGTTTCGGCAATCAGCTCGTCGCTGCGGGCGTAGAGGTTCATGCAGCGGCCACGCCAGCTGCAGATCTCGTCCCAGTGCGGACCGTTGCCGCCGGTTTCGGGCACCGGCGTTCCCGTTATTGCGCTCAATGAATCTCCGCCGACTGGTCTTCGATCCAGTCAGGATAGAATCCCGGACGGCGCCTTGACCAGCCCGGAGCGCATGCTGCGGCCTCGCTGATGGAATGCAGCAGCACCTTGCGCCGTTCTGGAACAATCTGCGGCAATGCCGCAGAAGCGCAGAACGCGGCGGGCAACCACGGGCGCGCCTCCGGCCCCATGAGCCGTTCGTAAAGGAAGCGATAGGCGGCGAAACCGTTGATGCAGCCCTGCGACAGGTCGAACACGGACAGCTTGATCAGTTTGCCGAGAAAATCGTCCATCCGGTCGCCCGAACGCATCGCGGGCAGGCAACCGCGCAGCGTGCGCAACTGCTGGTAGGCGCGGATCTGGCCGCGGATCGAGGCCGCTTCGTCGGGGTTGCGGGCCCAGCGGTCGAGCGCGTCGGCACGGGCAAGGCCGATGTCGAGGCTGCGCCGGATATAGCGCTGTTCCGCCGGTTCGAATTCGGCGAATTCGCGAAGTTCCGCGATTGCCAGCGATGGCGTGTCGAGCTGTGCCATGACCTGTCCTCCTTCCGCGCGGCGGGCCGGGACCGGTCCGGAGCGTTCTGCAACCTTGCGCGCTGCACGGTTAGAATCGGGTTAAGGACGAGAGTTTTTTTGTAAGCCGGATCGACAGGCGGCGCCCGGGGTCGGACGGTGCCTAGATCAGCCCCGCCAGCGGGCTCGACGGATCGGCGTATTTGCGCGTCGCCATGCGGCCCGCGCGATAGGCGGCGCGCCCTGCCTCCACCGACAGCTTCATCGCATGGGCCATCAGGACGGGATCCTTCGCCTCGGCAATGGCGGTGTTCATCAGCACGCCTTCGCAGCCCAGTTCCATCGCAACCGCGGCGTCGCTGGCCGTGCCGACCCCGGCGTCCACCAGCACCGGCACGCTCGCGCCCTCGACGATCAGGCGGATGGTGACGCGGTTCTGGATGCCGAGGCCCGAGCCGATCGGCGCGCCCAGCGGCATGACCGCCACTGCACCGGCTTCCTCCAGCTGCTTCGCCGCGATCGGATCGTCGGCGCAGTAGACCATCGGCAGGAAGCCT
>CAYRLC010000005.1:0-49744 GCA_964424995.1 uncultured Croceicoccus sp. | reverse complement strand
CCCTTCACACGGGTGGGGTCGCAGGTTCAATCCCTGCCGCGCCCACCATCCTTTCGCAGGATGGCTTCCGCTTTCGCCAGATCCTCCACGCTGTCGATGTCGAGCGCGAATGGCGCTTCCAGTGCCACGCCCGGCGCATCGCGCAGCAAGTGCCCCGCCCCGCGATCGCCGTCCAGCGACCGCAGCGCCGCGAAGTGCTGGCGGCCGAACATCGCGGGCGGCATCGGTTGGGGGCCGAGTGTGGCGATACGGTCGCCCCCGAAACGCGACAGCAGTTGCTCGACATGCCCTGCCGGCACCAGCGGCATGTCGGCCAGCGCCAGCATCACAGCCTCGCACCCGGACTGTTCCGCCGCCCCCACGCCCATCGCGATGGATCGCGAAAGCGGTGCACCGGGCGGGTCCAGCATGATCCGCGCGAAACCGGGAAGGTCGGGCGTGTCGGGCCCGCAGACGGCGATGTGGTGACCAAAGTCGGCACCGTCGAAGGCCTCCGCAGCATGGGCCGCGACGGTCATTCCGCCCAGCGGTGCCGCCAGCTTGCCCCCGCCGAACCGACTGCCCCGCCCTGCCGCCAGCAGCACCAGTGCGACGCGCCCTGCGTTCATCAGGCCGTGAGCACCTCGCCCGGCACGGGCAGGCAAGCGACCGCCTCACGATAGGCGGCGACGACTTCGGAGAGGATCGAGAGCGCCAGCGTTGCCGGATCGCGGGTGGAGGCGATCAGCCCGATCCGCCCGCGCAGCTTGGCCACCAGCGCAGGATCGGTGCCCGCCTCCTCCAGCATGCGCAGCCGCGCGTGCTGCGTGCGCTGGCTGCCGATCGCGCCGTGGTAGAATCCTTCCAGCGCGAGCGCGGCGGGGAGCAGCGCCTGTTCCCAGTCGTGATCGTGGAACAGGAAGACGAAGGCCGTCCACGGGTCGCCCACCACGCCGGGCACGCTGCCGTGACTGCGCAAGGCATGCACGGGGAGGTTCGGCACGAGCGGGGCCCCGCTCACGTCGCCAAGCGCATCGAAAGGCGTGACCATTTCGACCGAAGCACCCCAGAACGCCGCGAGGCCGGCGAAGACGGCAAGATCCTCGCCCTGACCGTAGGCAACGATGCGCAAGCCCGGCAACAGCCGCAAGGCGAAGCCGTCGCCACGGTCCCCTTCCGCCACGCCGTCCTCGCGAACGGTCAGGACCGCTGGCTCTCGCTTGTCAAGCAACGCCAGTGCGCCGCCGATCGCTGCGGCATCAGGGGCGGGCGTGAAACAGAGATCGATCCCGCCGCCGCATGGCAGCCGCAGGTCGATATAGGGCGAGCCGACGCCATAGCGGACGGTACGCCCGATGCCGCTCGCAATGATCGCGACCGCCTCTTCCACGATGGCTGCCTCTATGCACCCGGCCGAGAACGAGCCGAGCGAGCGCCCATCCGCCGCCACGGCCATCAGCGTGCCGGGAGACCGCGAGGAATTGCCCTCTATGCCGGCCAGCGTGACCAAAGCAACGGGCGCGCCTTCGGCGGCCCACACCTGCAATCGGCGCAGCACGTCATGTGGACGCGGGGCGAGCTCGGTTGCGGCTTCGCTGACAGGAGAGGTCTCGGTCATTCTGGCTGGAGAGGCTGGATCACGCCGGTGACTCTGCCGTGCCGTCCCCGGTTGCGCAATGGGTGGTGGCAGAGGAAAATTGTCGAGTTGATTGCAGTGCGAACGATGTTGCATTGCAACACCTCGATTTTCGACCCACATGATCTTTTTGCATAGTGGCCCTGCCGCGCCATCCCGATAGACTGGTTTGGCGATGCCGGCCAGCCATGATAGGCCAGCCATTCTGATCTACGGGAGCATACGGGAAATGACATCAGGTCCGGTGGCAACGCGCCGCGGGGTGCTGGCAGGTGGCGGCGCGCTCGTCATCGCGCTGGCCATGCCGCTTCGTGCGCGGGCGGCGGCTGGCGCGGCAGCCAAAGCCGCTTTCGCACCCAACGCCTTCGTGCGAGTTTCGCCCGACAACCTGGTCACGGTCGTCATCAAGGCGATCGAATTCGGACAAGGCGCGGCTACCGGCCTCGCCACGCTCGCGGCCGAGGAACTGGAGGCGGACTGGAGCAAGGTGCGGCTCGAATTCGCGCCGAACGACGATGCGCACTACGCCAATCCCATGATGGGCACGATGGCGACCGGCGGTTCGGGCTCCATTGCCACCGCGCACAAGCAGATGCGCTTGGCCGGCGCTGCCGCGCGCGAGATGCTCGTCGCTGCCGCCGCAAAGGCTTGGGGCGTGCCCGCCGCGCAAGTCGTGGCCGCCAATTCGATGCTGACCGCACCGGGCCGTTCAGCCACATATGGGGAGATGGCTGGTTTGGCCGCCGGCTTCCCCGTTCCCGCCGAACCGGCGCTGAAATCGCCCGCCCAGTTCAAGCTGATCGGCAAGACCCTGCCCAAGCTGGACAGCGCGGTGAAGTCGAACGGCACTGCCACTTTCACGCAGGACGTGAAGCTGCCTGGCATGGTCACCGCGCTGGTCGCCCATTCGCCGATGCCCGGCGGCACGGTCGCCAATTTCGATGCCACCGCGGCCAAGGCGGTGCCCGGCGTGCTGAAAGTCGCCAGCGTGGAAAGCGGCGTCGCCGTCTATGCCAGGGACATGGCCTCTGCCCTGAAGGGTCGCGCCGCGCTGAAAATCGACTGGGACACGTCGAAGGCGGAAACGCGCAGCAGCAAACAGCTTGAGGAAGCGGCCCACGCGCTGGCCGCCAAGCCGCCTTTCCCGGTGGTCGACACCGGCGCGCTCCCGGCTGCGGGCAACGACATCGCGGTGGTGGAGGCGAGCTATACCCTCCCTTACCTCGCCCACGCGCCGATGGAGACGCTGGACGCGGTGATGCAGATCACCGGCGACCGGATGGAGGTCTGGCTCGGCTCGCAATTCCAGGTGAAGGAAAGCGAGGCGATCGCCGAAACCGCCGGCATCGCCAAGGACAAGGTGCTGCTCCACCAGCAATATGCGGGCGGCAGCTTCGGTCGGCGTGCCTCGTTCGACCAAGGCTTCGGGCGTGAGGCGGGGCGGGTGATGAAGGCCTGGGGCGGAGCGCAGCCGGTCAAGTTCGTCTGGACGCGCGAGGATGACATCACCGGGCAGTACTATCGCCCGATGAACGCCCACAAGGTGCGCGCGGCGATGGATGCCAAGGGCCAGGTCGTCGGCTGGGAACACGGCGTCGCCGGCCAGTCGATCGCAGACTTCCTGAAAGTCGACACGCTGAACGGCCAGAAGGTCGATGCGCTGATCTTCGAAGGCGTGCAGGAACAGGGCTACGTCTTTGCCAACCACCGCATCGGCGCGGGCGTGCTGGAAAGCCCGATGAAAGTGCTGTGGTGGCGCTCGGTCGGGCACAGCCACACCGGCTATGTCATGGAAACGATGCTCGATCGCCTGTTCGCCGCGCAGAAGATCGATCCCGTCGCGGGCCGCCTCGCGCTGCAGGAGGACGAGCGCGCCAAGGGGGTCATCAAGGAAGCGGCCCGCATGGCCGGCTGGGGCCGCAAGCCCGATGCCGGACGCGCGCTGGGCATCGCCTTCGTCAGGAGCTTCAACTCCTATGTCGCCGAAGTGGCGGAAGTGTCGAAGGGGGCCGACGGTCTGCCCCGCGTGCACAAGGTCTGGGCCGCGGTCGATCTCGGCCTTGCGGTCAATCCCGACGTGATCGCCGCGCAGATCGAGGGGGGCATCGGCTTTGCCCTCGGCCATGCGCTGCATGCGGAAATCACGCTGGGCGATGGCGGTGTCATCGAACAGCGCAATTTCGATACCTACCCCTCGCTGCGCATGAACGAGATGCCCGAGGTCGAGGTATCGATCATCCCCAGTGACAAGGATCCCACCGGCATCGGCGAACCGCCGGTGCCGCCGCTGGCCCCCGCGGTCGGCAACGCCTGGTTCGCGCTGACCGGACAGGCGGTGGAACGGCTGCCCTTTGCGCGCAGCCTTGCGGAGAAAAGCGCATGAGCGTCGAATTCGAACTGAACGGCAAGACCATCGCCTATGACGGTCCGGCCGATACCCCGCTGCTGTGGGTGATCCGCGACGATGCGGGGCTGACCGGCACGAAATACGGCTGCGGCGTCGCCCAGTGCGGCGCATGCACCGTTCACCTCGACGGGGCCGCCCGCCGGTCCTGCGTCACCCCGGTCTCGATGGTCGCGGGGCGCGAGGTCACCACGATCGAGGGCGCTTCATCTAAAGCGGCAAAGGCGCTGCAACAGGCATGGGTCGAGCTGGACGTGCCGCAATGCGGTTTCTGCCAGTCGGGCCAGCTGATGTCGGCCGCCGCTTTGCTCGACTGGATCGAGGACCCGAGCGACGACGACATCGACGGCGCGATGGCGGGCAATATCTGCCGCTGCGCGACTTACCAGCGCATCCGCAAGGCCATCAAGCTGGCCGCCAGCCGGATGGGAGAGCAGGCATGATCCGCGTGACCCGCGCACGCATCGTGCTGGGCGTGGCCGCTGCCGGCCTGCTGGGTGCGGCGGTCGCCAGCCAGACCGTCGCCGCTCCGGCGCAGGGCCTCAAGGGGCCGGAGGCCTTTGCCGGCATGGCCGACCCGAAGGCGCGTTCGGTCGCCCTGTTCGGCGAGATGAACAAGGTGCTCCAGTCGCCGCGCTGCCTCAACTGCCACCCGCGCACCGACACCCCGACGCAGGGCGACGAGATGCGGGTCCACTCCCCGCCGGTGCAGCGTGGCCTTGGCGGCATGGGCGTACCGGGCATGACCTGCAACACCTGCCACGGCGAGGCGAATTTCACCTTCGCCAACGGCGAGGGCAGCATTCCGGGCGATCCCGCCTGGGCGCTGGCCCCTGCCGAAATGGCGTGGGTGGGCAAGAGCGAAGGCGAGATCTGCCGCCAGCTGAAGGATCCCAAGCGCAACGGCAACAAGACGCTGGCGCAGCTGGTCGAACATAACACCAACGACCATCTCGTCGGCTGGGGCTGGAACCCGGGCAAGGGTCGCACCCCCGCCCCGGGCACGCAGGCCCAGTTCGGCGCGCTGACCGCCGCATGGGTCGCCAGCGGGGCGCATTGCCCTGACTGATAGGCCCGGATTGATGGGCCCGGATTGATGGCCCCCTGCTGACCAGCCACAAAGACCGATTGCCAACCGCCCGCGCGCAACACACCCTGCACGCGGGCGGTTCCTTTTGACACCACAGGCAGGACGATCATGGCCAAGGCGGCTTCCGCGCTCGACTATCGCGAACTGGCGCGCCGCCGCCTGCCGCACTTCCTGTTCGAATATATCGACGGCGGTTCGTATGGGGAGGCGACGCTGGCCCGCAACGTGGCCGACTTGTCCGACATCGCCCTGCGCCAGCGGGTGCTGCGCGACGTATCGGCGCTGAACCTCTCGACCACCCTGTTCGGAGAGGCGATGGCCCTGCCCGTCGCGCTGGCGCCCATTGGCCTTGCGGGCATGAACGCGCGGCGCGGCGAGTGTCAGGCGGTCCGCGCGGCGCAGGCGAAAGGCATTCCCTTCACCCTCTCCACGGTCTCGGTCTGCGATATCGAGGAAGTGGCTCGGGCGGCGGCGCGGCCCTTCTGGTTCCAGCTCTACATGATCCGCGACCGCGGCTTCATGCGCGAGTTGATGGCGCGCGCACGCCAAGCGGATTGCAGCACGATTGTGTTCACCGTCGACATGCCGGTGCCGGGCAGCCGCTACCGCGACAACCGCAGCGGCCTTGCCGGCGCGCCGGGCCTTGCGGGCGACCTTCGCCGCGCGTGGCAAGGGGCGATGCGGCCCGGTTGGGCCTGGGACGTCGGCCTTCGCGGCAAACCGCACGGCCTCGGCAACGTCGCGCCGGTGCTCGGCGGGCAGTCGGGGATCGAGGATTTCTTCGCGTGGATGCGCGGCAACTTCGATCCGGCGACGACATGGCGCGACCTCGACTTCATCCGCAGCGAGTGGACCGGGCCGCTGATCATCAAGGGCGTGCTCGACCCCGACGACGCGCGCGAGGCGGCGGAGCTGGGCGCGGACGGCATCGTCGTGTCGAACCACGGTGGTCGGCAGCTCGACGGGGTGCTGTCCACCGCCCGCGCCCTGCCTCCAATCGCCGACGCGGTGGGCGATCGGCTGACCGTGCTCGCCGATGGCGGCGTGCGATCCGGTCTCGACGTCGTGCGCATGCTGGCGCTGGGCGCGAAGGGCGTGCTGCTGGGCCGGGCCTGGGCTTATGCTCTGGCCGCCGGGGGACAGGCGGCGATCGAGCATGTCCTGTCGCTGATCGAGGCGGAAATGCGCGTCGCCATGGCGCTGACCGGGGTGACGGACGTGGCGGCCATCGACCGCTCGATCCTCGCCACCCTGCCCGCGACGGTGCGCTAGGCGGCGTATTCCTCGGTATCGATGGTCGGCCTGATCCCGGCCGGATAGCGATGCCCGCGAATGGTCTGTGGGTTCACCAGCGCATCGGCGCGGGCCAGCAGGTCGGGCGACAGGGTCAGCGGACCGGCGCCGTTGTTCTCGTCGAAGTGGGCCACCGAGCGGGTACCGGGAATCGCGTGGATGTGTTCGCCCTGCGCCAGCACCCAGCCGAGCGCGAGTTGCGCCGGGGCCAGCCCCGCCTCCGCCGCCAGGGCCGCGAATTCGCGCAGGATCGAGCGATTGTGCACCCAGTCCTCACCCATGAAGCGCGGCATGGATTTGCGCAGGTCCTGATCGGTAAGCGCATCGACATCGATATCGGCCGCCAGCGCCCCGCGCGCCACGGGCGAGAACGCGACGAACGCGATGCCGAGTTCGCGTGTCGCCTCCAGCACGCCCAGTTCGACATTGCGGGTCCACAGCGAATATTCATGCTGCACGGCCGACATCGGATGCACCGCATGGGCTTCGCGAACGTGCGCCGCAGACCATTCGGAGACGCCGTAGCCGCCGATCTTCCCCGCCTCGATCAGGCGGACCATCGCGCCGACCGAATCGGCGATCGGCACCTTGGGATCGAAACGGTGCATGTAGAACAGGTCGACCCGATCGGTGCCCAGCCGCTGCAGGCTGGCATCGAGGCTGGCGACGATCGATTCCGGGCGGCAGTCGATGCCCCGCGCCGGTCCGTCGACGACAATGCCGGTCTTGGTGGCCAGGAAAAATTCGTCGCGCCGGTCCATGATCGCTTCGGCGAGCAGTTCCTCGGACAGGCCCTTGCCATAGATGTTGGCGACATCGAAATGGTCGCACCCGGCATCGAGCGCATGGCGGAACAGGGCAATGGAGGCTTCACGCGATTCGGACGGGCCATAAGCCCAGGCGACGTTCATGCAGCCGAGACCGATGGGGTTCAGCGCCCGACCGGCGATGGAGCGGGTGTTCATGGCCGCTGCCTTGCCCATCGCTTCGCCACGGTCAAGGTGTGGACGTTGCTTTAGAGGACGAGGCGGGTCATCGGCCCGGCCAGCCCCGGCACCTCCACTTCCATCCGCACGACCGCACCCTGCCGGTCTTCGGGCTTCTTGCCTCCGGTCGCGATGTAGAGGCCATGCGGATCGCCCTCGCCGAACGCGGGGCAGATGATGTGGTCGTAGGGCATGGTGAGCGACGTCAGGATCTCGCCATCGGGCGAACAGCGCAGCAGGCGCGGCTCGCCATAACAGGCCAGCCAGAACGCGCCTTCTGCATCGACTACCAGCCCGTCGCTATCCGGCACCTCGAGGATCAGCTCGCCGCCTGCGATGTCGGGCATGCCGCTGCCCAGCAGCGGATAGCGCCAGACCCCGCGCGAGGTTTCGGAATGGAAGAGGTAGCGCCCGCACGCGCTCGTCGCGATGCCGTTGGAGGCGAAGACATCGCGGCGCAGCACGGTGACCTCTCCGCCGGCGGTCATGTGGAACAGCATGCCCGGTTCGGGCGGCAGGCCTTTTTCGAAGACCGACACGAAGTCGAGCGTGCCCGCGAACAGCCCGCCGCGCCCGTCGCCCTCCATGTCGTTGACCGCGACGATGGGCTGCCCCTCGATCTCGGTCAGCAGCGGGGTTGCCGTGCGGGTTTCCGGATCGACAAGCACCAGCCCGCCGCGCCCGCCGCAGATCGCCTTGCCCGATACGTCGAGCAACATGCCGCCGACCCAGATGCGATCGGGCAACGCGGTTTCGGCCTTGCCGCCGGGCGGCACGCGATAGACCCCGCCGCCCAGCAGATCGGCGAACCAGACAGTTCCGTCGGGCGCGACGCGCGGTGCCTCGACAAAGGCATAGCCTTCGGCAACGACGGTGAAGTCGCGGGTCATTTCGGGGGCGGCCGTCTCGGTCATCGTCTTCTCCCGCACGGGGCCCGGTCTTGCGCCGGGCATGGATGGCGTGGGCCGAACATGACCGCAGCGGCCATGCCCGCCACCTATCCTTTTAGCGCGATTGTCGATGGCCCGGCACGGGGGCATATTCGCGAAAAGGAGCACAAAGGCTCATTTCGGCAAATCGGAGAGGATTGGCCATGAACGATATCCAGCAGATCATGCGGGACCGCTATCCCGGCAACACCTGGGCCGATGTCGCCCGGCGCGACGGAGAGCTGCCCGACGTCCTAGCGCTGCAGGCGAACCCGGAACAGGATCTCTCCGACATTCCCTTCGCCCGCTATACCGAGCAGGACTGGTTCGAGGCGGAGATGGAGCGCGTGTGGAAGCGCACCTGGCAGTTTGCCTGCCGCGACGAACATGTGGCCGAACCGGGTGACTGGTTCGTTTACGACATCGGCCGCCTGTCGGTGCTGATCGTCAAGAGCAAGGATGGGCTGAAGGCCTTTCGCAATTCCTGCCTCCATCGCGGCACCAAGCTGAAGCCGTCGAAGGCCTGCGGCTGGTCGTCGGACATCACCTGCCCCTTCCACAACTGGTCGTGGAACCTCGACGGATCGCTGAAGTCGATCCCCTGCGACTTCGAGTTCCCGCATCTGGACGACGCGAAATCGCACCTCGTCGAAGTGCGGTGCGAGATGTGGAACGGCATGGTCTTCGTGAACTTCGACCCCGAGGCGAAGCCGCTGATCGAATACCTCGAGGTGCTGCCCGATCATTTCCGCAACTGGGATCTCACCGGCTGGTACGTGGCGACGCACGTGCGCAAGCATCTGCCCGGCAACTGGAAGCTGGCGATGGAGGCGTTCATGGAAGCCTACCACACGCCCTACGTCCACCCCGAGATGACCAATGTGGTGGGCGATCACAACATGCAGCACGACGTGCTGTCGCCCCATGTCAGCCGCGACCTCTGCGCCATGGCATCGCCCAGCCCGACATCGCGCGCGAACCTGACCGAGCAGGACCTGCTCGACATGATGCTCGTCGGCGACGGCAAGATGGTGGGAGAGCGGGCCAAGGTGCCCGAGGGCAAGACCGCCCGCTGGGTCATGGCCGAACAGCTTCGAGCCAGCATGAAGGCGCAATACGACCTCGACTATTCGGCCCATTCGGTGCCCGAGATGATCGATTCGCTGAAATACCACGTCTTCCCGAACGTGATGATCTACCCCGCGCCGGGCCTGTGCCTTGTCCAGCAGTTCCGCCCCGACGGGCACGACCGCGACCGGGCGATCTTCGACCAGTACGTGCTCCACCCGCGCCCGCGCGACGGCAACTACGAAGTCGGCGAGATGGAGGAGATCGGCGAGGACGACAGCTTCGCCGGGGTCGAAAGCATGGATGCCTTTCTCGCCAGCGTGCTCGACCAGGATACCGACATCATGCGCATGCAGCGCGAAGGCATGTACGCCAGCGGCAAGGGCGCGCAAACGCTCTCGCTCTATCAGGAATCGCGCATCCGCCACTTCCACAAGACGCTGGGCGAATATGTCGAGGGGGACCGCTGATGCGTAACCACCTGCAGGGCGTCCACCACTTCGCGCTTTCGGTGCCGGACATCGACGTGGCGCGGCGCTTCTATATCGACCTCCTCGGCGCGGAAGAGATCAGCGGGGTGGAGTGGGAGCCGGGCAACCCGTGGATCGACGCCATCGTCGGGCTGGAGAATTCCGCCGCCAAGTCCTTCATCGCGCGGCTGAAGAACGTGCAGGTCGAGATCTTCGAATATACCTCGCCCCGATCACCCGATGCCGATCCGATACGGCCGGTGAACCACTACGGCTATACCCATGTCGGATTTCAAGTCGACGACATCATGGCGACGTACACGAAGATGGTCGACGCGGGCCTCACCTTCCACACCGCGCCGGACATGACCACGATCGCCACCGACGAGCACGGCAACAAGTCCGGGTTCGCCGCCACTTATGGCCGCGACTTCTTCGGCAACGTGTTCGAGATCCTAGAGATACACGCCAACGACGCGATCCTGCCGGTCGCCTGAGGAGCAAGACATGGATCTAGAACTGGCCGGCAAGAAGGTCATCGTCAGCGCCGCAACGCGCGGCATCGGTCGCAGGATCGTCGAATCCTTCCTCGACGAAGGGGCCGTGGTCTCGTTCTGCGGCCGCCGCGCCCGATCGGTGGAGGCGAACCCCAGCGATGCCAGCGTCTTTGCCAACCCCTTGGCGGGCGACGGGGTGGAGGACGCGCTGGAAGCGCTGCGGGAACGCGGCGAGGTCTATGGCAGCGTCGTCGATTGCGGCTACTTCGACCAGGTCACCGCCTGGGTCGAGAAGGCGGCTGAGGACATGGGCGGGATCGACATCGTGGTGTCGAACGCCAGCGCGCTGGGCGGCATTCCCCGCAGCAAGCTGGGCTGGGACATCAATTACAACGTCGACCTGCTGTCGGCGGTGGCGATGTTCGATACCGCGCTGCCGTACCTGAAGGCATCGGGCGCGGGTGCCTTTGTCCAGATGTCGACGATCACCGCGATCGAGAACCACGCTTTCGGCGAGGCCGGGCTGAGCTACGGCGCGATGAAGGCGGCGCTGATCAACTATACCCACCAGCTCGCCATCGATTACATGAAGGACGGAATCCGCTGCAACTGCGTCGGCCCCGGCCCGGTCTATATCGAGGATGGGAGCTGGGGTTTCCTCGAAAAGGAAATGCCCGATTATTACGAGGCGAACCGGCTGAAGCACCCCGCCGGACGCTTCGGCAGGCCGGACGAGATCGCCGACGCGGTGCTGTTCCTGTCGTCGGCCCGCGCGTCGTGGATCACCGGCGTCAACCTCACCGTCGACGGCGGCTTCACCCGCAACGTGAAGTACTAGAGCAGCGGATCCGACGTCAGCGGCGGTGTACCCGGCGCGCAGTGGGGCAGCTTGCGACGATCGCGCGGCAGGCCGGGTCCGATCTCGTAGAAGCGGTAGGTCTTGGCATCGATCCCCTTCGCTACGAAGGCGACGGGCCGGATCATCGCCGACGGCGCGAGCGGGCTGTCGGTCAGCAGGAAGAAGCTGCCGTGCCGCTTAGCCCGTGCCACCGCGCCCGCTTCCAGTTCGGGCACGGTGAAAAACGGATAGGGCTGGTTCCAGCGCACCATGTCCTGTTCGCAAGTGTCGGCCAGCCGGCCGAACCGCATCCCGGTCATCGCCGCGATGCCCTGCCCGTGCTGCTGCGGAAAGGCGGCCCAGGGCTCGTCACGCAGGCCCAGCGCAACGATGCGCGCTGCCGCGACTTGCGCCGTATCGAAGGGCCGCACGAAGTTGAGCCCCGCGGTGAACAACCCGGCCAATGCCGCCACCGTGATCCACACCGAAAACCCCCGCCCCGCACGGCCGCCATCGGCCACGATCCGCCAGGTCAGCACGATGAGCAATACGCCCGCCAGCATGACATGCCGGTTGGCCAGCGGGCTGATCAGCACACAGAACAGCAGCGTCGCCAGCAGGAAGCCGCCCATCGCGATCCGCATGTCGCGCCGCCCCCGTGTCTGCACCCACGCCAGCGCGAGGAACAGGGGCCATAGCGTCAGGCTGGCCAGTGCCGGTTGCGGCCCGTCCCATGTCATGAGATCCGCGCCCTGCAACGGCAGCGCGACAACCGAGATCCGCGCCATCCACACCATCAGCATGCCGAGGTCGCGCGTGGACGCGAAATAGACCGATGCGAAATCGGGCGCGGGCACGATCGTCCATGCCGCCAGCAGCGACATCGCCAGCCACAGTGCGAGCCCCGGCAGCCAGAGCGCCTTGTCGCGCCAGCGCATCAGGAGGAAGCCCAGCGACACGACGCCGAACAGGAAATCGGTGAACGGCAGGGCCGCGATCAGCAGCCAGACCAGCCGCCGCCGGTCCCACCATGCGACGGCGGCGACCATCAGCATGACCCCCAGCGTATAGCCGCGCGACACGGTGTTGTATTCGAACAGGATGAAGGCGCTGAGCGCGATCATCAGGCGCAGCCAGCGCGGGAACGGGCTTTCGAACAGGATCAGCCATTGGGTGACGAACCCCAGCAGCAACGCGGCCGCCGGCAGCGCGTTGTAGGGGCCGACCAGCACCGCCAGCCCGCGCAGCAGCATGTACCAGAGCGGCGGATGCCCTTCGTAATGGAGGTTGGCGAAGAGCTGCCCCCACCCCGGCGACTGCACCGCCACCTGCACCGCCTGCCATTCGTCCACGAAAGGCTCGTGGCTCAGAGCCAGCCAGCCCTGCAGCACGATGACCATGCCGGCCAGCAAGGCCCAGACCGCGCCCGGCAGGTCTGACGGCATGCGCGCCGATGGCTGCCTGTGATCCAAGAATTGCGCCCCCATTCACGCCGCCGCCCAAAGCGGCCGCATCCAGATGCTTAGGGGAAAGCCCGCCCGCGACAAGACAGGAAACGAATCCGGCCCTCAAACGCTGTGACTCCGGGCAAAAGGAGCGAGGTCATGGCGGCAAGGGCATACTGGCAAGGGCAGATCAGGCTGGCACTGGTCTCGATCCCGGTGGAGATCTACGCCGCGACCAAGAGCGGGGCGCGGATCAGTTTCAACCAGATCCACGAACCCAGCGGCCAGCGCATCGCCTATGAGAAGGTCGTGCCCGGCATCGGGCCGGTCGACCGCGACGAGATCATCCGCGGTTTCGAGGTGTCCAAGGGCAACTATGTCCTGCTGGAGGACGACGAGATCGAGGCGGTCAAGGTCGAGAGCAAGCGCACCCTCGAACTCGTGCAGTTCGTCGACGCGGACGAGATCGACCCGCTCTACTACGAAAAACCCTACTACGTCGCGCCGCAGGACGAACTGGCGGAAGAGGCCTTCGTCGTCCTGCGCGAAGCGCTGCGCCGGGCGAAGAAGGTGGCGCTGGGCCAGCTTTCGGTGCGGGGGCAGGAAAAGCTCGTCGCCATCAAGCCCTGCGGCAAGGGGCTGCTGCTCGAAACCCTGCGCTACGCCGATGAGGTGAAGCAGGGGCAGAGCTTCTTCCGCGAGATCGGCGCGGAGAAGCCGAAGAAGGAACTGCTCGACCTTGCCACCGCGCTGATCGACCAGCGCAGCGCGCCGTTCGATGCCAGCGAATTCCACGATCGCTATTCCGACGCGCTGGAAAAGCTGATCGCGAAGAAGGCGAAGTCGAAGACCGGCAAGAAGATCCTCGAGGAAGTCGCCGAACCGGCCTCCAAGGGGTCGAACGTCATCGACCTCATGGCTGCACTGAAACAGTCGGTCGGCCAGCCTGCGAAGTCTGCGGGTGCGGCGGCGACCAAGACCGCAGCGAAGACGCCGACCAAGTCACCGGCGACGAAACCCGCCGCCAAGACCACCACCCCAGCCCGGAAACGCAAGACCGCCTGATGGAACTCAACGACCCCATTCTCGTCCACTGGATCGATTTCGACCTCCTCTCCCGCCTCGGCATCGCCGCCATCGTCGGGCTCCTGCTCGGCCTCGATCGCGAGATGCGCGGACACCCTGCCGGGGTGCGGACGCACGGCATCATCTGCTTTACCGCCGCCGCGATGACCGTCTCGATCATCGGGCTCTATAACGAGATGGATGTCAACAGGGCCGACCCGCTGCGCGTTTACGAGGCGGCGGGGGGCTTCGTCGGCATCCTCGGCGCGGGCCTGATCGTTTTCAGCAAGGGGCAGGTGCACAACCTCACCACCGCGGCCCACCTGTGGCTGGCGGCGGTGATCGGCATCGCCTGCGGAGCCGCGCAATGGCCGCTGGTCGCGGTGGCGAGCGTGGTGGCCGTCGTCATTCTGACGCTGCTGCGCGTGTTCGAGAACAAGGCCGAAGCCAGCCGCGTCGGCGAAGAGATACGCGAACGGGCAAGTGAAGACACCGCCGATGGCCAAGGCTGACAGCCTCGCCGCCTATAACGCCAAGCGCGATTTCGCGAAGACGGCGGAGCCTGCCGGCAAGGCGCAAAGCAGCGCTGGCGGCAATCTCTTCATCGTGCAGAAGCACGACGCCACCCGGCTCCACTGGGATCTGCGGCTGGAGGTCGACGGCGTCATGAAAAGCTGGGCCGTCACCAAGGGCCCGTCGCCTGATCCCGACAACAAGCGGCTGGCCGTGCGGACCGAGGACCACCCGCTTTCCTACGCCGAGTTCGAGGGAACCATCCCCAAGGGCGAATACGGCGGCGGCACGGTCATGCTGTGGGATCGCGGCACTTGGGCCCCGATCGCGGGCAAGAGCGCGAAAGACCTCGACGAGGGGCACCTGCATTTTACCCTGCAAGGCGAGCGGATGAAGGGCGAATGGCTGCTCATCCGGTTGAAACCCCGCCCCGGCGAGAAGCGCGAGAACTGGTTGCTGCGCAAGATCCAGGACGATTTCGCCCAGCCCGGCGACCCGCTGGTCGATCAGGCGCTGACCAGCGTGCTGACCGGACGCTCGATGGCCGAGATCGCGGCGGACAAGGGCGGCGAGTTTTCGCTCGCGGGCAAGAAGGACGACGCCTTCCTCGCCCAGATGGCAAAGGCATCCGAGCACAATTCGGGCAAGTCCAGGCGCAAGGTTCCCGTCAAGGACGCGCCTTTGCCGAAGTTCCGCGCGCCGCAGCTCGCCACGCTGGTCGACGAGGTGCCCGCCGGGAACGGGTGGATGCACGAGATCAAGTTCGACGGCTATCGCGCGATGATCGCCGCGAAAGCCGGCGAGGTGCATGTCTTCACCCGCAACGGGAAGGACTGGACCGACAAGTTCGGCCCGCTGGTCGAGGCGCTCGCCGCGCTGGACCTGCCATCATGCCTGATCGACGGCGAGATCATCGCGGTCGACGGCAAGGGCAATCCCGATTTCTCGACCCTGCAATCGGTGCTGAAACGCGGGCACGGATCGCAGGGCCAGGACGATGCCCTGCAATTCCACGCCTTCGACCTCATCGAACTGGGTGGGCAGGACCTGACCGCGCTCCCCAATATCGAGCGCAAGGAACGGCTGGAGGCGCTGCTTGGCACCGCCGCCCCGCCGGTCTTCGTCGCCGATCACGTCATCGGGGCGGGGGAGAAGCTCTACAAGGCCATGTGCGCCGCCGGGCAGGAAGGGATCATCGCCAAGAAGATCGATGCGCCCTACGCGGGCCGACGCAGCAAGACCTGGGTCAAGGTGAAGTGCACCCGGCGGCAGGAGTTCGTGATCGCCGGGTTCAAGGCATCGAAAGCGAAAGGGCGGCCGTTCTCGTCGCTGCTGCTGGCCCAGAACGAAGGAGGCAAGCTGGTCTACAAGGGCAATGTCGGCACCGGGTTCGATAGCGATACGCTCGAGCGGCTGGCCTTAAAATTTAAGAATCGGGCCCGCAAGACCGCGCCGGTCGAGGTGGCTCGCACCGAGGCGCGCGGTGTGACATGGCTCAAGCCCGACCTTGTCGCCGAGATCGCCTTTGCCGAATTCACCGCCGAAGGCCGGGTGCGGCACGGCAGTTTTCTCGGCCTGCGCGGCGACAAGAAGGCTGTCGATGTCGTGCCCGAAGTGGCCGCCGAGGCTCCTCCCGCCGAAGAACCCGTGGCGATCAGCAGCCGCGACCGGGTCATCTTTCCCGAAAGCGGCCAGACCAAGGGGCAGCTCGCCGACTACTACGCGATGGTCGCACCGATCATGCTGCCCTTTGCCGCGCGCCGTCCGGTCAGCCTCGTCCGCTGTCCGCAGGGACGCGGCAAGAAGTGCTTCTTCCAGAAGCACGACAGCGGCGCATTCGGCGACGCGGTCCGCCATGTGCCCATCCGCGAGAAGGACGGCGGGGCGGAGGATTATCTCTATGTCGAGGATGTGCGCGGCCTGCTGCAGTGCGTGCAGATGGGGACGATCGAATTTCATGGCTGGGCTGCGCGCAGCGACGATGTCGAGAAGCCCGACCGGCTGATCTTCGACCTCGACCCCGACGAGGATCTCGACTTCGCCGCGGTGAAGCAGGCGGCGAAGGACATCCGCGACCGGCTCTCCGACCTTGGTCTCGCCAGCTTCGCCATGCTGTCGGGCGGCAAGGGGGTGCATGTCGTCGTACCGCTCACGCCCGGCCATTCGTGGGACGCGCACAAGGACTTCGCCAAACGCTTTGCCGAGGCGCTGTCGCTGGCCGAGCCCGAACGCTTCGTCGCGACGATGAGCAAGGCCAAGCGCAAGGGCCGTATCTTCATCGACTGGCTGCGCAACCAGCGCGGATCGACCGCCGTGCTCCCTTACTCAGCCCGCGCGCGGCCCGGTGCGCCGGTGGCGGTGCCGATCGCATGGGGTCAACTGGACAAGCAGGCCGATGCCCATCCGTTCAGCATCGACGATGTCAAGCGCCTGCTCGACCGTGCGCAGTCGAAGTCGCTGGCCGGCTGGGGTTTTGCCGACCAGCCGCTCCCCGATCTCTAACGCCGCCGAATCACGCCGCCCCCCTTCACGAAGCCGCAACCTTGCGCCATCACGGTCGTGCCAAGTCCACATCAAGGGAGAAAAAGACCATGGCCAGCCCCTGGGGCAATGCCGAAGGCGGCATGATCGTCACCACCACGCCCACCGTGCAGGGCCGCGAGATCAGCGGCTATCTGGGCATCGTGACGGGCGAGGTGATCGTCGGCGCGAACCTGTTCCGCGACCTCTTCGCCTCGATCACCGATCTCGTCGGCGGTCGTTCGGGCAAGTACGAGGAAGTGCTCGCCCGCGCACGGCGCGAGGCGATTTCCGAGATGAAGGAAGAGGCGATGAAGCTGGGCGGCAACGCCGTGGTCGGCGTCGACCTCGATTACGAGGTGCTGGGCCAGAACGGCTCGATGCTGATGGTAAGCTGTTCGGGCACGGCGGTCGTGCTGGGCTGATTGCATGAAGACCGGGGCGGGACGGCCTCATGCCATCCCGCCCCGGCTCGCTCAGAATACCTCGAACGAGGACGGCTTGGCGTCGAGGATGACGGTCTTGGCTTCGAGGAACGGCATCAGCCCCTCCTTGCCGCCTTCGCGCCCGATGCCCGACTGCTTGAAGCCGCCGAACGCGATGCCGAAGTCCGACCGGAAGCTGTTGTGCCCCACCGTGCCCGACCGCAACTGCCGCGCGACCGAATAGGCGCGGTCCGCATCGTTGGTAAAGACCGAGGCATTGAGGCCGTAGATCGTGTCATTGGCGATCTCGACCGCATGCGCTTCGTCGTCGGCCGGGATGACCGACAGCACCGGGCCGAAGATTTCCTCGCGCGCGATGACGTGATCGTTGCTGACATTGCCGAACACCGTCGGCTCGATGAAATAGCCGCGATTGAGATGCGCGGGACGGCTGCCGCCGGACGCCAGCGTCGCACCTTCGGCCACGCCCTTGGCGATCAGGTCCTCGACCCGGTCGCGCTGGCGGCGCATGGCGAGCGGCCCCATGCCCGTCTGCGCTTCGAACGGATCGCCCACGCGGACCGACTTGAACGATTCGCCCAAGGCTTCGACCAGATCGTCGTGGCGATGGCGCGACACGACGATGCGGGTAAGCGAGGAACAGACCTGCCCGGTCAGGAACGTCGCCATTCCGGTGATCGTCGCCGCGGCGGTCGCCACGTCGTAGTCGTCGAGCACGACCGCCGCCGACTTGCCGCCCAGTTCCAGCGTGCAGCGCGCAATCCGTTCGCCGCAGAGCGAGGCGATGCGGCGCCCGGCAAGGGTCGAACCGGTGAAGGTGATCTTGTCGACATCGGGGTGACGGACCAGCTTCTCCGAAACCTCGCGCTCGGCAGTCAGCACGTTGATGACCCCCGCAGGAAGCCCGACCTTCTCGCAGATCTCGGCCAGGACATAGGCCGAACCCGGCGCTTCGGGCGATGCCTTGATGACGATCGTGCAGCCGGCGAGCAGGGCCGGCGCGCACTTGTAGGCGATCAGCAGCGCCGGGCCGTTCCACGGAATGATCGCGCCGACCACGCCCACCGGTTCACGCACCAGCAGGCCGACGTTGCCACCGCCAGTGGGCGTGTGTTCCTCGACGAAGGGAAAGCTGTCGGCAAGGCCCGCATAATAGCGGTAGATGCCGCCCAGCGTGCCCGCGACCGGCTGCGACACGCCGAAGACGGTGCCCGATTCCACGGTCCAGATCTGCGCGAGATCGTCGGCGCGGCGATCGAATTCGTCGGCGATGGCATTGAGATAGGCGGCGCGTTCCTTGTGGCTCATCCGCGGCCACGGCCCCTTGTCGAAGGCGTGGCGGGCGGCGGCTACGGCGGCGTTGACATCGGCCTCCTGCGCCTCTGCGACCGAGACGTAGAGTTCCTCCGTGCCGGAATTGATCACGTCGATCATCGACGATGCGGACGGGCGTTCCCACTTGCCGCCGATGAAGAACTGGTCCGGCTTCTGGATGGGCGCCACCTTGGTGTCGAGCATGGGCATTCTCCTTAAAAATCTGTTGTGAACGGTTTTGTCCTTTGGGCGCGCGGCCTGCGCCGACCGCGGACGCCGCGGCCGAAGGCGTTCAAAGATCGCGAACCGGTAGGCAGCGACCTGGTCGCCGCGGTTTGCATCGCCGGTACCATGCCACTCCCGATCCCTTGGCTTGCTCGCCTTTTGCCCGGCGACAGGACGGTGATCGTTTGCCGGAAGTTATGGAAACAGGCGGGCTACGTCAAATACGAAAACATGATCTCGTTTTTACGTTTTCGCTCGTGCTGGCGCGGGGCGCGGAAAGGAACCGCAGGTTGGTCCGCCTAGTTCTCAAGCTCTGACACCGATTGGTGCCTGCGCATGGCGGAGCGGCTTGAGACAGCCATGCCAAGTATCAACGCCGGGTCGATCTTTAGCCCCGCTGCACCCCGGTCCGGCGAAGCAGGCATGGGGTGCGAAGATGGATCGGAGGGCATCGCCGGCTTCCCGTCGGGCTATGCCTCGGCATGGCGAACCCTTGGCGGGACGGACGCAGCTTGGCGATGGACGCAAGGGCCGCGCGAGACGATGAAACTGTGATGGGATCGCCCCGGTGGTTCCAGCCCGGCCTTGCCGGGTTCCACGCGGGGACTTCCTGGTGCGCGACGCAGTCCGGAGCGAGCCAGTCTCAAGTGCACATTCCCTAAAGATTCAGGAATCTAGGGAAAAGTCGGATCAGCATGATCACCGAACACGCAGATTTCCGGGCTCTTGCGAGCAGAATTCCCTGAGTCCTGTTTAGGGGATTCAATCCCGTGGTTTAGCGAACGCCAATTGGGCCTTTAGCGGTCGTTTCGCATGAGGCAGGCAAGTGGCCATGCAACTCGGAACCTGGATCACCTCGTCTGCGCCAGAATGGCCAACATCTCGTGCAGTTGGGAGCGGATCCGATGAAGCCCGACCGCAGCCACCAATTCATGTCTGCCAGCTGCTGCCAGAACATTCTGCGTCACGTTATCCGAATGACGCATGAGAGCAACAAGGTGCGCGCCGTCCGGCGCATGCGTGCCCGCCAACCAGTGCTTGGCGCTTCGCTCGCTTGCTCCCGTCCAGCGCATTACCGTTTTCACGGCCTGATGTGTTCTGCCAAGCTCGCTGGTCAAAGCTTGCGCCATGAGATCAGCAAAGGCGAGATCTGACTCGCCGCGATGCAAGTTCTTGCCCGTTTTCGGCAACATCTTACCCCCCATGTGTCGCTAGGGTTCGGGAAACGTGGGCCTCCGAGTATGTTCCGCGAGAGGATGTTGAGGCGCAAGTCGCTTGCGCCAGAACAGCGAGGTCATGCGACTTGCAGGATCAGGACCAACCGTCGGCCATTCCACGCACGGATGACAATGCGCCAATTCGCGCTGCCGAATATGTTCGCATGTCCACGGAACACCAGAAATACTCGACGGAGAACCAGTCTGTGGTGATCCGCAAATATGCGGTCGCCAACGGAATCGAGGTTGTTCGCACCTACGCCGACGCCGGCAAGAGCGGATTGAAAATCGAGGGCCGGGACGCCCTCAAACAGCTCATTGATGATGTTCAAAGCGGCAATGCCGATTTCGAATTCGTGTTAGTGTACGACGTGAGCCGCTGGGGCCGTTTCCAGGACGCGGACGAAGCGCCTACTACGAATATATCTGCAAGCGCGCCGGCATCACGGTTGAGTACTGCACCGAGCAATTCGCCAATGACGGAAGTCCGGTCTCGACTATCGTCAAGGGCGTCAAACGCGCCATGGCGGGCGAGTACAGCAGGGAGCTTTCCGCCAAGGTGTTCGCCGGCCAGGGCCGGCTGATCGAAAAGGGCTTCCGGCAAGGCGGACCGGCGGGCTTTGGCCTACGTCGCACCCTGATCGACGAGAATGGCCATACCAAAAGCAACCTGGAGCGCGGACAGCAAAAAAGTCTTCAAACCGATCGCGTGATCCTTACGCCGGGCCCGGAAGAAGAAATTGAGATCGTCCAAGGGGTCTATCGATCGTTCGTCCATGATGGCCAGAACGAGAAGGCAATCGCAGACAGCCTCAACGAACAAGGTGTCCTAACTGATCTCGGCCGAGCATGGCGACCCCGCTTGCGACCTGATTGTCGTAGGATCGAAAGGCCAGTTTCTTGAGATGCTCGCGCAGTCACTCAGGTCCGAAGAGCGCCCAGCCATGGGCTTCGAAATGGGATGTCAGAATGTCGGTATTAGCCGGCGTCGCGTAACCATTGATCAAGCCCAGCTTCGGCACGGGCGCGTCGGCCACCGCGCCGCTTCCGACAAGTTGTTCGACGAGGCGCTGCAGGACAATTCGCCTGAGGTCCGCGTTAACAAACATCTTGTAGCGCTGGGCATTGCGACCACCAGGGAGCAGGTCACGGGCATGAACGCCGCCGCTGTCGAAGTAGCTTTTGCATTCGAGCGACAGCAACTCCCCGGTTCCTGCCTTGTAGGCAACCAGGTCGATTTCAGGGCGAGGCATCGACGGGTTGCCGAGCGCCCGCTTGTCTTCCTTGCTGAGATTGATCTTGTAGCCATTGTGAACCCAGTAGCCTTCGGCTCGAAGGATGCCGCCAACCAGATCCTCGAACGCATCCATCAGGCCGCAGCCATGACGGTTCGGTCATCTCGCAGTGTGCGGGCTCGCAATTTCAACTTCGCGCTTCCATGTCGGCGCGACGACTGGCTTCAGGCTCTCTCGTCGCACCTATGTCCACTCGGGGCGACGGCCGAAGCCGGGCGTTGGAAACCTGTCCGTAAGAGCAGGCGCATACGCCTTTACCGTTGCCGGCTGGACATGCGCGCATGCCCGGCCGAAGATTTCGACCGAGGGACTTACGGATGGGGTTTCCACGCCCCGCTCCCCGGCTTTCACGAGGAGCCAGGCCAATGTGCTTGCTTTGCGTTTGGAAGCAAGCGGAAGAACAAAAGCCCGACCTATTCTATTGGTTGCTGCTGTAGGCACTCATGCACGACCCACTCAGCAGGCTGGATGAGTCATTAAAGAGCCGGTTCTCAAAATGATCGTGGCTATAGGCTCTGGCCAGAGCCGCGTATGGCAACGCGCCTATGGAGCGCCTGATAGATGGCATCCAGGTCATCGATGTCGACGTCGATAACCTCGTTCCATTCGGCCAGGACAGCCTCAAGATCTTCATGGGTGTAGGCGAGACTGCCGCCCGTCTGAGGAGTAGACGGAATGACGGCATGGTGCGGCCAGGGGTGACCCGTCAGGTTGTTGTAGAGCCACCCACCTGCTGCAAGCCCGAGGACATTGATGGCAATCGGAAGCAGGTATGGCCAGCTCCACGCTTCGGATCCTGCTGCGCCCAAGGCACATAAAAGAGCGCAGGCACCGCCCGGAGGGTGAAGGCATCGCGCCACCGACATGACCGCGATGGCAGTTCCGACGGCCAGGCCCGCAGCCAGGACGGGCTGCCCGATTGCTTGACCAAGTGCCAGACCAATCGCCGCAGACAATAAGTTGCCGCCAATCACAGCGCGGGGCTGCGCCAGAGGACTGGCGGGCACGGCGAAAACCAGAACTGCCGATGCACCCAGCGGTGCAACCAGGACAGGAAGAACGGCGCTGTTGGCGCCCAGTAGAATGTACGTCGCAAAGCCCGACACCACGATGGCCAACCCGCCCCCGATCGCCCCGCGCATCCAACCCAGGTGGCCAATGGCAGCCTGCGGCAGAAGCGAAGCCGATCGCGAAATCAGAAACTTGAGCACGGTAAAACTTTCAAGATGGAATGCCGGTTCAGGGGTAGGTGCGATCCGTCTCCAGTCTGGGACGAGCGATTGTGTAAACGGGGCTACGAGAGAACCCGCCATTTCCGGCGGGCTCTCTTTTTTATTGTGAGCGAGTATTTGAGCTCAGGCTGCCAGCAGTTCGTCTGCCGGTCCGAAGAACTCGTAATGGATACGCTGCGACGGAACGCCCGCCAGTGACAGGGCGGACACGGCTGCCCGCAGGAACGGTCTCGGGCCGCAGATGTAGTAATCAGCCTTGTCGACCTGCGTGTTTGCAGTCAGCCAGTCGTCGGTGATAATCCCGGCATGATCATAGTCCTGGCCTTCGACTTCATCCGCATAGGGGGTCTGGTGAAAATCGACCACCGAGAAAGTAGGGTGTTCCGCGACCAGACTGCGAACATGATCGCGCATGGCATGGGTATCGCGATCATGGGTGCCGTGAATGTACTGTACCGGCTGATTGAGGCCGCGTTCCGCCAGCGTTTCGAGCATGGCGACCATCGGGGTCAAACCCACGCCTCCTGACAGAAGGATGACGGGAGCGTCGACATGTTCGGGCAGGAAGAATTCGCCAGCAGGCGGCGCGACCTTCAGCACAGTACCCACTCTGGCTTCGTCATGCAGCCAACCCGACGCAAGTCCCTGCGGCTCGCGCTTTACCGAGATGCGATAGTGTTCTCCGTTTGCAGAATTGGATATCGAATAGTTGCGCTTGACCGGGGGCTGGCCCGGAATCTCAAACCAGAACGTCAGATACTGTCCCGCCTTGTGACGAAGCACAGCCTTGCCATCAACAGGGTGCAGAACGAAGGACTTGATGACACTGCTTTCGGTTACGATCTCCGCAATCCGGAATTCGCGCCAACCGTTCCATCCACCACCGGCGGTCTGCTGCTCCTCATAGACCATGTTTTCGCGTGCGATCAGGATGTCGGCGAGGAACCAGTAGGCTTGACCCCATGCATCGAGAATTTCGGGCGTGGCGGCATCGCCAAGCACGGACTTGATCGCCCCCAGCAATGCTTCGCCGACATGCGGGTAGTGTTCGGGAAGGATCTGCAAGCCGACATGCTTCTGGACGATCCGCTCAACCGCCGGGGCAAGTGCCCCCAAATTGTCGATGTTGCTGGCGTAGGCAAGGATCGCTCCGGTGAGCGCACGCGGCTGTGACCCGCTATCGCCGTGATGCGACTGATTGAACAGATCGCGGATATCCGGATTCTCGAACATGCGTGCATACATTTCGCGTACGATATCGAGACCATGCGCTTCCAGAGCAGGTACCGTGGCTTTGACGAGCGCGATGGTCTCGTCGCTGAGTGTCTTCGACATCAACGTCTCCATATCATTTCAGGTTGGTATGGTTATTGTTCGGTCGGCGGAGGCTCTTTGTAGAAGTCGACCTGCATCTTCATTGCGCCGATTGGCGTGACGAAATGCGGTTGTTGGGGAAGGACAACACCCGGACGACCCGGCTCCAGTATCGTTTCGCAAAGCGGCTCGAGGATTGTGAGCTTGAGCTGGCCTTCAAGGACCCGGATCAGGCCCCAGACTCCGGGCTTGGTGTCGTGTCGCTCGCGTAATGCAACCGGCAGCGAATTCGAATCGAAGATCGGCGTCGAGCGATAAGGTTGCTGACGGCTGACCTGAACCTCGGGCTTGCTCATTGTGCTGCAACCTCATCGACATCTGCCAAGGTGGCCGTCGATCGATCGGCATCGATCCGGAAGAACATGGCCAGTTGCAAGTTTTGCGCGATGCGCCGCGCCTTGTCCTGAAGTGCCCTGGCTGCGGCAGGTTCCATCACCGCGTCTGTCGTCTCGACCCAGAGACCTAGCCAGCGCTCAAAGAGTTCGGGTGTGATCCTTGACCGGTGCTTCATGTGCGCTGGGACGGGTTGGCCTTTGTAGCGGCCCGTGGTCAGCATCACCGACGACCAGAAGTCTGTCAGCTTGCCGAGATGCTCAGGCCAGTCAGCAATGACATCTTTGAAGATCGGACCAAGCTCTTCGTCGGCCCGCACGCGGGCATAGAATGCCTCGACAAGGTGGCCGAGGCCTTCGTCATCGATCCGTTCGAGTTCCATAACGCCGACTCCGAAACATGCCTTTGTGATGCATCTATACGGACCTGTTAAAACATGCAATCAAAATGCATCATTTGGAGAACGGAGCAATGCGGCTCACCCGCTACACCGATTATGCAATGCGCGTGCTGCTCTACCTCGGCTCGCGGACCGACCGGTTGTGCTCGATTTCCGAGATCGCGACGGCCTATGATATCTCGCAAAACCACCTGATGAAGGTGGTCAGCGACCTCGTCAGTGCGGGCTATCTGGAGAGCGTTCGCGGCCGGTCAGGCGGCATTCGCCTCGCCATGCCGGCCGAAGGCATCAACGTCGGCGAACTGATCCGCTACACCGAGGATGACTTCGATCTTGTCGAGTGCGGGGAATGCGTCATCGCCCCTGCTTGCGGCCTCACCAGCGTCCTGGACGAGGCACTTGGTGCGTTTCTGGCCGTACTTGGTGGGTATACGCTGGCCGATGTTCTCGCGAAGAAAGGCGATTTTTCGCATCTGCTGCATGTGGTCAAATAATTGATCATAGGCGCGGCAGAGGCATCCAGGGGTTCGTCGAAAGCAACATAGTGTCCGGGTTTTCTTCCGCCTGCACCCGGCAGCAGGTTCTCAAGAGCAGAAGGGGCTCTGGAAGATTGAGCCGACCACGTCCTTGCCATCAAGACACCGATCGGATCTCGGCTCGCAGCTTATGGAACTCGTATTGCGGCCCATCCTTTCCCGTCTCATCGGAAAGCGTTCGCAAAATATACTTGAAAACAACTGGGGGTCACGTCCAGCCCAACGTCGGACAGCCCGACTTTCACCGCCAGATCGCGCATGGGCGCTGACCATGCGAATGCCGTTAAGTCGTCTCGGGATACGTAGATTGCAGTGTTGTGGTGCCGGTTATGCAAAGCTAGTTCATTTTATCCGCGAAGAGATCCGGATGTCACACATCTAGCCGCCAAACTGGTTTCGTAGGAACGGAATCGTCATATTCTCCGCAATGCCATCGTGTGGAATGAGCACATAGTGCCACGGCTTTCCGCCATATTTTTGGGCGTGCTCGCTCGCCCATTCGCACCATTTGACGGCGACGTCCTTCTTCGCGAGCACATCGGTGTCCTGCATCTGATTTGCCGCCTTCGGCTCCGGCATAATGATGGCGTCGTCCATCTCTGCCACAAAATCCGGCTGTTATTCCAGATGGTCGTGTCCGCTGCGGTAATACATCTGGAACTGACCCTTGGCGGGGCGTAGCCATTTGAGGGATTCGCGTTCGAGGATCACGGCAAGTTTGCGTTCGGTATCGGAGTGGAACTTGGTGACGGGCGCGAGGCACTTCGAAAAACCGCCGAACAGGTAGCGCGCCATATTGCTCTTGTCGGCGGGCGACTGACGGAAATCGAGCGGGGCTTCGTTAACCGCCGTGAAGGCGCTTTCCTTAATGTCCGTCCAGCCCTGGCGGACTCCGTGATGATACTCGACAGTATCGTCCAGCCAGAAATGATCCTGCATCTGCGCGTGCACCGCGCGCGCGATTTCGTTCTGATGCAGCGATAGCACCTGCCCCGCCTCTTCGTCCGACAGGTAAGATTTGAGGTGCCGGACGACTTGCGCGGCAAGATCGTAAAGCAAGTCCGCATGTTCGTCATACGCGATGTCGGAGAAGTCGATCAGCCCGCTGACGACGTAGTCTTCCAGCCGCTCTTCGAGCAAATTGCCTTGCGACAGGCCGATGATATCCACCTGATCCGTGCGCAGGTGCTTTGCGCCGACTATCGGGGATCGACGAGGCCGGTAAGCTGCAGACGATGTTTGCCGCAGAGCGACTTCTGGAACAGCAACTCAGCAAACTCGGCAAGGCCAAATCAGCCATTCACAAGCTTGTCTTATCAATCGCGATCGGCACCAGTGGCATCAAGGTGATGCTGGATCCGGCCGCGTTCGATATCACTGCGGACAGCCGGTGGACCTTGTCTATCCCGTTACCGGTGCGCCGACCGTTCCGCGAAGCAAAGTTGCGGATCGATCCCGCAGCCGCTGGCGGCAAAGCCCCCGATGCCCTTCTCGCGCTGATCGCCGAAGCCATGGAAGCGCAACGCCTTGTCCTAGCGTCACCTGAGTTGAGCCTCAATCAGCTGGGCAAGCGTGAGGGAAGATGCCGCACGCATCTTGCGCGCCTGCTCCGCATCTCGTGGCTCAGCCCGCGGATCATCGAGGTGATCACCGCAGGAATCGCGCCCGGAAACCTCAATCGCAAGACCCTACTCTCGACTGATATCCCATTCTGCTGGACCGAGCAGGAACAACTATTCGGGCTTGCCGCCTAGTCCGCCAGAACAGCGCAAACCAGGGTGAAGCCGGGTTCTCGTCGACAGAGAATACGGCCGGTTTTTTGCCTCGAGGCCGAGGGATCACGGCGTCTCTGGCTTCAACTGAATTGATCGGCGCCCGCAAAGCCCGCAGAACTGCGCCACTTTGCGCAGGCAGTCTGCCCGAAGGCAAAAATCGGCTCCCTTGTCGGACTGTCTGGTGCGCGACCCAGTCCGGAGCAGACCAGTCTCAAGTGCACATTCCCTAAAGATTCAAGAATCTAGGGAAAATTCGGATCCGCATAACCAACGGACTCGCGGATTTCAGGGCTCTTGCGAGCAGAATTCCCTAGGCTAAGTTTAGGGAATCCAATCCCATGGTTTAGCGAACGCTAATTGGGCCTTTAGCGGTCATTTCGGCTCAGGCAGGCAAGTGGCCAAGTGACGGGGAATCCGGATCAACTCGACTGATCCAGAATGGCCAACACCTCATGTAGTTGGGAGCGGATCCGAGAAATCCCGACCGCAGCCACCAGTTCATGCCTGCCAGCTGCTGCCAGAACATTTTGCGTCACGTTGTCCGAATGGCGCATGAGGGCAACGAGGTGCTCACCATGGGGTGCGTGCGTTCCCGCCAGCCAGTGCTTCACGCTTCGCTCGCTCGCGCCCGTCCAGCGCATGACGGTCTTTACCGCCTGATGCGTCCTTCCGAGTTCGTCTGTCAGAGCTTGCGCCATTAGATCAGCAAAGGCGAGATCCGGCTCTCCAAGATGCAACTTCTTGCCCGTTTTCGGCAACATCTTACCCCCCGTGTGTCGCTAAGGTTCGGGAAACGTGGGCCTCCGAGTCGACGTTCCGCGAGAGGATGTTGAGGCGCAAGTCGCTTGCGCCAGAACAGCGAGGTCATGCGACTTGCAGGATCAGGACCAACCGTCGGCCATTCCACGCACGGATGACAATGCGCCAATTCGCGCTGCCGAATATGTTCGCATGTCCACGGAACACCAGAAATACTCGACGGAGAACCAGTCTGTGGTGATCCGCAAATATGCGGTCGCCAACGGAATCGAGGTTGTTCGCACCTACGCCGACGCCGGCAAGAGCGGATTGAAAATCGAGGGCCGGGACGCCCTCAAACAGCTCATTGATGATGTTCAAAGCGGCAATGCCGATTTCGAATTCGTGTTAGTGTACGACGTGAGCCGCTGGGGCCGTTTCCAGGACGCGGACGAAGCGCCTACTACGAATATATCTGCAAGCGCGCCGGCATCACGGTTGAGTACTGCACCGAGCAATTCGCCAATGACGGAAGTCCGGTCTCGACTATCGTCAAGGGCGTCAAACGCGCCATGGCGGGCGAGTACAGCAGGGAGCTTTCCGCCAAGGTGTTCGCCGGCCAGGGCCGGCTGATCGAAAAGGGCTTCCGGCAAGGCGGACCGGCGGGCTTTGGCCTACGTCGCACCCTGATCGACGAGAATGGCCATACCAAAAGCAACCTGGAGCGCGGACAGCAAAAAAGTCTTCAAACCGATCGCGTGATCCTTACGCCGGGCCCGGAAGAAGAAATTGAGATCGTCCAAGGGGTCTATCGATCGTTCGTCCATGATGGCCAGAACGAGAAGGCAATCGCCGACGACCTGAACAGACAAGGAATCCTGACGGATCTGGGCCGAGCCTGGACTCGCGGGACAATCCATCAACTCCTGATCAATGAAAAGTACGTCGGCGACAACGTCTGGAACCGCCACTCATTCAAGCTGAAGAAAAAGCATGTCCAAAATGATCCAGCCATGTGGATCCGGGCACAGGGCGTCTTTGAAGCGATTGTCGAACGGGATCTTTTTGAAGCTGCCCAAGCCATCATCAATGCACGTTCATTTCGGCTTTCTGACGCCAACATGCTCGAGGCCTTGCAGGGGCTCTACGAGACCCACGGACTGCTTTCAGGGATCATCATCGATGAATGTGAAGGTATGCCGTCGAGCAGTGCGTACAGTTCGCGGTTCGGCAGCCTGCTACGCGCCTACAGCCTTGTCGGATTCCGGCCTGACCGGGACTATCGTTATGTCGAAATCAATCGCGAGCTTCGCCGCCTCCATCCTGGCATTGTCCAGCAAGTGCTTGATGGGCTGGCGGACCTAGGCAGCGAAACCTCACATGCAGTCCAGACGGACCTGATCACGGTGAACGGCGAGTTCACGCTGTCGATCGTCATCGTTCGCTGCATCTCGACGCCTACCGGCCTCTTACGCTGGAAGTTGCGGTTCGACACTTCACTCATGCCCGACATCACGATCGTCGTCCGGATGGACTCAGCCAACCGTACTCGGCTTGCCGCGGCCAAGGAACAGATAGCGATACCACCGAAGATCGTCGTCTGAGGTAGCCCCATAGAGATGCCCCAGGCCCTTCTCGCCAAGCACGGCATTGCGAGGGTCTCCTTCCGCGGACGGCCCCTGACGGCCCGGTTCAAGGACGCGATAGGCCACGGGAAAGGCCTTGAGCATCGCATAGTCGAGGTCGAGCGGAGTGGAGAAGAACAGGTTGTATCGCCGCAGGCAGCTTATCCATCCCTCTAAAAGCTGCATATTGTCGACCGGATTATTTGCTACCGCATTCAGGTTGGTGGCGGGGCTCAACGGCCCGAGATTCTCTTGGCCGAACAGTTCTGCCGGCGTAACGCCGGTTTTCAGCAGTTCTTCGCAGCTCGTCTTAATCCGTCCCCAGCCGCCGCCATCGCGGCCCCAGTCGAGGTCGAGCAGCGTCGCATGCGGGATATCGAGCGATGTCAGAAGTCTCCAAAGATGGTTCACATGCCGACCGCCGAGCGGCACGACGGCGACGAACGAGCGATCGATATTGATTCCCATGGCCTCTGCAAGTCGCGGCAGGACCACTTCTTCCGACGCGCCCTCGCCGAGCACCACGAACCGGGCGAAATAGAGTTCGGGATAGGTCCGAACTGCTTCCCTTACGAATTTCGACGCCTCCTCGGCGCTGGGCGGAAGCTCGATGCGCTTGACCTGCGCAACCCTGCTCGCCGGATCCAGACGGAAATGGCGAACCTGCTCCGGGTCTACCCGCGCCAATATGCTTGCAGAATGGCTGGAAATAATCGCTTGCGCCCTCCCCCCCTTCGTGAGGTCCGTGATCTGGCGGACGATGCGTGCAAGATAGAAGGGCGCAAGATTATTTTCCGGTTCTTCTACCGCGATCAGGGTGAGGGCCGGCAACGGAACGCCGCCCGGCTGAAAGCCAGGCGCACCCGGAGCGCCCGCAATCTGGCCTTCCACGTCGAGCGTCGCAGCGGTCATCGCAAGATGGAAGAGCGACCTCTGTCCGTCACTGAGATCGTCGAGCGGTCGGTCACGGCCGGCCTCATCGGGGCGGAAGACCACTTCCACCTTTCGGATGAACTCCTCGAAGCGCAGATCGATCGGCCGAAACGCAGGCGTGGCGTCGGTCCCGGCAAGGCCTGCAGGGCCGCTGTCTTGCCGGCGCCGTTCACGCCCACAAATGTTGTCAGCCCTTGAACCAACTCTATGCTGTTCGGTTCGGGGCTGAAACAGCGGAAATTGGACAGAATTAGTTTCTCGATAAACATAAGGTAGCTCGCTCGGATCGGTTCCGACTGCCTAGCCTCTGGCGGGCGCTCACGAAAGGCGCGCTACCAGAATACCTGACGATCCGCTGCTTTACGGTAAGCTTTGGCTGCTGACTGTTCGGGAAGGGTCGACCTCAGTAACCGATGTATCAGTCCGCTATTCCATTTCGGCAGCTATAACCCGCCATTCCGGAGTGTCTGGCCTAGCTGCCGTCGCTCACGGCTTTCGCGGCAGCGATCAGGGCGGAGTTCCTCACGGTAACCAATTCCAGTTCGGCAAGTGCGTACGGAATTGGCGTTCGCTCCATCGCACCTAACGTCAGGGCTGAAAGGCTTGCGTCTTCCATTATCATCCCGATCCTGGTGCAGATACGCGTTATCAGCTCTGCTGTGTCGTCGTCCATAACAGGCACTACGCCGGACGACTGGCCGGAATTCCAGATGCAACTTCCCATGCGCGACACAATCCATTCGACTTCGCCGACATTCCGAGCATTGGTCTTCGTGTGAATCGCGCCCCGTTTTGCGGGCCGTCGCCCTGACCGGCACGACCGGCAGGGCTTCAGGTGGTGGGAGCAGCAAGGTGCTGCTCCGGCAATGGAGAACCACCTGATGACTGATCAAACGAAGAAGCAGTCCGCCACCCGTGGGCCGCGTCGCATGGCTCGCTCGCCCGAAACCGAAAATACCGACAAGGCCGGCGCGACGGACAGCGCCGCACCTCCCGTCAGCATTCCAGCCAGGCAGAAGACCAAGGCCTCGATGGTCGAGGACCTTCTGGCAAGCAATGATGGCGCTACGCTTGATGTCATGTGCGTGGCGACCGGCTGGCTCCCGCACACCTGCCGTGCATTTCTCACTGGCCTGCGCAAGAAAGGAAAGGTCATCAACCGGGCAAAACGCGAAGACGGCACAAGCGTGTACCGGTTCGGGGAGCCGGTGGCAGATCCGCATGCTGGTCCGGCTTCCGGGGCTGGCGAAAAGGCTGCTGCCTGATGTCCCGCAGACGCTATATGACTCTCCTGCGATTGACGGAGCTATCGGCGGATGAACTCAGGACCGAGTGGGCGCGCCGATATGGCTCGCCTGCTCCATCCCTGTCTCCCGACCTGCTGCGGCTGGGGATCGGATATAGGCTGCAGGAACAGCGTCTGGGCGGGATGAGCCGCCCGACCCGGAGCGTGTTGCGGCAGGTCGCAAGGCGTGCAGCAAAGTGCGATAGCAAGGCTCCACTGCCGCGCAGGCTGACCCCCGGTACCAGGCTGGTTCGTGACTGGCATGGCAATGGCCACACGGTCGTCGTTCTCGACGACGGCTTTGAATATGATAGCAGGCACTGGAGGTCGCTGACCGCCATTGCCAAGGCCATCACGGGCACGCACTGGAACGGCTACCGCTTCTTCGGTCTGTCGGGAGGCAAACAGTGAAGTTGCATCGCTGTGCGGTCTATACCCGCAAGTCGACCGAGGACGGGTTGGAGCAGGAGTTCAACAGCCTCGATGCCCAGCGCGAAGCCTGCGAGGCCTTTATTCTGAGCCAGCGCCATGAGGGCTGGTCGCTCGTCCCCAAGCGCTATGACGATGGCGGCTTCTCGGGCGGCAACATGGATCGTCCGGGGCTGCAGGCGCTGTTGGCCGATGTCGATGCAGGGCTTGTGGATGTGATTGTCGTCTACAAGGTCGATCGCCTGACCCGTAGCCTGGCTGACTTCGCCAAGATCGTCGAGCGCCTCGATGCGAAGGAAGCCAGCTTCGTCTCGGTGACGCAGGCGTTCAACACGACGACCAGCATGGGGCGGCTGACACTCAACGTGCTCCTGTCCTTCGCCCAGTTCGAACGCGAGGTCACAGGCGAGCGCATCCGCGACAAGATCGCCGCCTCCAAGAAGAAAGGCCTGTGGATGGGTGGTCCTGTGCCGCTCGGATATCAGGTGATCGACCGCAAGCTTGTCCCGGTTCCCGAGGAGGCCGAGCGGGTCCGCACAATCATGTTGCGCTATCTCGAAATCAGGTCGGTGCCGGCGCTTATCGAAGTCCTGCGCGCCGAGGGCGTGGTCACCAAGATCCAGCAACGTACTAGCGGACCCCATCGTGGCGGCATTCCGTTTGCCCGTGGCAGCCTGTTCTACCTGCTCAAGAACCCGGTCTACCGGGGCAAGATCGTCCACAAGGGGAAATTCTACGACGGCGAGCATGAGCCCATCATCGATGAGGAACTGTGGGATCGCGTCCAGGCACAGCTCAGGGAAAAGGCACCGCCGCGAAGGCGACCAACCAACGACCGGCAGCAGGCCATGTTGCGCGGGCTGCTCACCGATCCCCATGGCCGACCGATGGTACCAACATACGGTTCGAGTAAGGTCTGTCGCTACGCCTACTATGAGACCCGCAAGGACCTAGCCCGCCCCGGCGATCCACCGGCCCTCCGTTTTCAGCGGGCCCAACTCGAGAAGCACCTGATCGACCACCTCGACGAACTGCTCAATGATGAGCATGCCCTGCGGCGGCTGTCAGGCATTGATGAAGCTGGGCAGCTGCGGACAATGTTTGCAACCGGACACTTTCTCGCCGCCCAGCTACGTGAGGTCGGTAAGTTGGAAGCAGCGATCAGGTTAATAATCGCGGCAATCACGATCAGAGACGATGGTGTCGAGGTTCTGCTCAATCCCGATGCGCTGGGCATCCAGTCGGATGGTGGCTGGTCACTTTCCTTGCCGCGACCGGCGCGCCGGCCCTTCCGCGAAACGAAACTGCGGCTCGACGCTGATGGTGCAGGCCAGAACATTGATCGTGACCTGGTCCGGGTACTCGCCGATGCATCTGAAGCGCAGAAGCTTGTGCTTGCCGCGCCTGATCTGACAATAAATCAGCTGGCCAACAAGGTTGGCCGCTGCCGGAAACAACTCCACAAGCTCTTCCGCCTGAGCTGGCTGAGCCCGCGGATCGTCGATGCTATCGTATGCGGCGTCCAGCCGAAGTCGATCACTCGCCGCTACCTGCTCGAATGTGAGTTGCCGATTGATTGGTCCGAGCAGGAAGAGCTCCTCGGCATCCACGCCTGAGCGTTGCTCAATCCCCCAATTCGCCGTGTGGGCGAGGAAACTCCAGACAGAGAACCGGGCCGAATTGGCGCGCGCATCTCGCCGCGTTCCGGCGTCTCTTGCCCACGGTCAGAATGGACCAGTCGTCAAAGCCCGCAGAACTGCGCCATTCTGCGGTCGCAGGCCGCCCGAGGGCGAAAATCCGGTTCACTACAGGACTGCTTGGTGCGGTCGAGAAGACTCGAACTTCCACGGGCTTTCGCCCACAACGACCTCAACGTTGCGCGTCTACCAATTCCGCCACGACCGCACCTGGAGTAGGAAGGGCCGCAAGCGAACCGGTGGTTCGCGGCGGGGCCGTCCCTTGGTAGGCGCGTGCCATTAGCAACGGACCGACAGGTGCGCAACAGGCTTTATCGAAGGAATCGTCACGCCCCGGACCGGGCATGACCGGCGCGGCGTTCAGCCCGCCTTCCAGCCGATCTCGACCACCCGGGCGGAAGCGGGCACGTCGGTCACCGCTTCATTGATCGACAGCGTCTCGCCGGGCGCCAGCTCGCGCTTCGGCGGCTCCAGCTCCCAGGTGTAGACGATACGATCCTGTGCGTCGCGCAGCACGACCTGCACGTCGGGAACACGCTCGGTCGCGCGGCCGACATTGGTCACCGTGCCGCTGGCGGCGAAGAACTGCAGCCCGTTGGGCAGGGTGCGACGGTCCTGCTTGTCGGCGGGAAAGTCGAGCTCGAGATTGTCGGACGCGGGGGCGAAGGCGACCTGGCCTACCGGCAGCCACGACGGCGCGCCGTAATAGCGCACCGCGGCGAAGGCGGCGGCGGCCACGGCCAGCAGCACCAGCAGGACGACGAGGATGAGTTTCAGCGGCGACTTGCGCGGCGCAGGCTCGTCCCACGATTGTTCAAAGGCCGGCTCCTCGGCGGCATCCTCGGCAGGCGCAGCCATCGGCTCGACCTGGATCGGCGCAGGCGCCGCTGCCGGCACATCGGCCGGCGGTGCGAATTCGGGCGCATCGGGCCATGCCTGGGGCGTGGTAGGCGTCGCATCGTCGTACGCCGGCCCCGCGGGCGGCTCGCTCTCGAACGACGGGCTCTCGAAACCCTGCGGCGCGAAGGGCTGGTCCCCCAATCCGGGTTGCGCGGCGATGGGGGCCGGGGCCTGGACGAAACCGTCCTGCGATGCGGGATAGGCAGGCGCGGGCGGCGCATACGCCGCAGGGTCCGCCGGCATCGGCTGCGCGCGAGTTTCAGGCTCGGCAGAGTGCGGCTCGGGCGCAGAGGCGGGCCCAGAGGCAGGCGCAGTATCGTCCCACCCGCCGCTGGTCGGCGCAGGGGGAGCCGGTGTCGCGGCGGCAACGGCCCCGCCCTCGCCCGCTTCGAACCAGGAATGGCGGCACTTGGCACACCGGACGGTGCGGCCTTCGGCGGGAATCGCGCCGTCCGGCACGGAATAGCGCGTCTGGCAGGCTGGGCACGCGATCTGCATGACGGGAACTAAACATCGCCCGCGAATCGGGGGCAAGAGTCCGGCGCGCAGTTACTGGTGCGCCCGATGCTTTATCCACACCAATGGGCTGGAAATAGCGCCGCGCCGGGCGCTAGAAGCGGCGCAGACCCGATATTCGCCGATCCGGCGAGCGACAGGACCCGTGAGCCCCAGCCCAATCCATCACGATGCGCCCACGCTGGACTTGGCCGAACCCGGTGCCGAACCCGGCTTCGGTTCGACCGGCGGGCCGATCATCCGGTTCGAGAACGTGGGCCTGCGCTATGGCGCGGGGCGCGAGGTGCTGTCCGACATCACTTTCAAGCTGCATCCGGGCCGGTTCTACTTCCTGACCGGCGCATCGGGCGCGGGCAAGACCAGCCTCTTGAAGCTGCTCTACCTTGCCCAGCAGCCATCGCGCGGCGCGATCAGCATGTTCGGCGAGGATGCCGCCAACCTGTCGCGCGCCCGCCGCCCCGACCTGCGCCGCCGGATCGGCGTGGTGTTCCAGGATTTCCGCCTCGTCCCCCATCTCACCGTGTTCGACAACGTCGCCCTGCCGCTGCGGCTGGCTGGCGTGGCGGAAGAGGAACTGGTCGGCCCCGTGACCGACATGATCGAATGGGTAGGCCTGACCCGCGCGCTCGACCAGCGGCCCTCCACCCTGTCGGGCGGCGAGCAGCAGCGTGTCGCCATCGCCCGGGCGGTCATCACTCGCCCCGAACTGCTGGTGGCGGACGAGCCGACCGGCAACGTCGATCCGCAGATGGCGGTGCGATTGCTCTACCTGTTCTCCTCGATGAACAAGCTGGGCACGACCGTCGTGCTGGCGACGCACGATACCACCCTGATGCACCGCCAGTTGGATGCCGCAATCCTGCGGCTGGATCGCGGACGACTGATCGATCCGACCGGCATGATCCGCAATCCGCCCGAACAGCGGGGGCCGCGATGATCCTGACACGCAAGGAACAGGCGGCGCTGTTTGCCCGCGAAGGCTTCGGGCGCGTGCGCGGCCTGTTCCAGCCGCGCGGCACCAGCGCGCCGCTGCTCAGCCAGAAGGCGGTGGCAGGACCGGTGCCGTGGGTGATCGCGATCATGACCGCGCTGACGGTGGTCGCCACCGCGGGCGGGCTCGCGCTCGCCTCCATCGCGCGGACGGCGGAGGGCGACCTCGCCGGCGGTGTCACCGTGCAGATTGCCGGCCCCGCCGAAGCGGAAGCCGACCGTCAGGCCCGCGCCGCCGTTGCCGCGCTGTCCGGCGCGGACGGTGTCGCCGCCGTCCAGCGGCTGGACAAGGCGGAGCGCGAGGACCTGCTGCGACCGTGGCTGGGCGAAGCGGCGCTGCAATCGAGCGGCCCGGGGGAAGAGGACCTGCTGGTCATGCCCGAGCTGATCGAGGTGCGACTGACAGGTGCGAGCGATGCCGCCGCGCTCGACAGGTTGCGCGCCCTGCTGGCCAAGGCCGCGCCCGACGCCAGTGTCAGTGCCGACATGGACTGGCTCGGCCCCTTGCGCGAGGCGATCACCGCGCTGCAATGGCTGGCCGTCGCGCTGGTCGTGCTGCTGGTGACCGCGACGACTGCGGCGGTCCTGCTCGCCAGCCGCAGCGCGCTTGCCGCCAATCGCGAGACGATCGAGATCATGCACCTGCTCGGCGCGCACGACATGCAGGTGGCACGCCTGTTCCAGCGGGCGGCGGCGACCAGCGCGGCGGCGGGCGGTGCGGCCGGGTTCGCGGTGGCGGAAGCGACGATCTTCGCGCTGGCGGGCAAGTTCGCCGCGCTCGGCCCCGGCAATAGCGCGGCAGGTCTGCGCTGGTTCGACTGGGCGGCACTGGTGCTGATCCCGATCGCGGGCGTGCTGCTGGCGGCGGTGACCGCGCGGCTGACGGTGCTGGCGACGCTGCGCCGGATGCCCTGATCCAGCAAAGCCCTGCGCGGTCGCTTTCCACCGGATGGCGCGCAGAGGCGGATTGCGGCGCGCGTCCGGCCTGCCTAACTATCCCCCACGATGTTCCGCCGCTTCTTCTCCTTTCTCCTGCTGGCATGGGCGCTCGGCTTTGCCGTCTTCGCGCTGATGCTGCCGCGTCCTGCGGATGCGACGAAGACCGATGGCGTCGTCGTCCTCACCGGCGGCAGCGGCCGTATCACGCGGGGGGTGGAGGCGCTGGAGAAGGGCTGGTCGAAGCAGCTTCTCGTCTCCGGCGTCGATTCGGAAGTGAAGCCCGCCGAACTGGCGACGGAGAACGACATCCCGGCCCGGCTGATGGATTGCTGCATCACGCTCGGCTACGATGCGGTCGATACCCGGTCCAACGCATCGGAAACCGCGGCCTGGGCCAAGGATCGCAAGATCGGCTCGATCCGGCTGGTCACCAGCGACTGGCACATGCGCCGCGCCTCGCACGATCTGGAGGCGGTGGTCGGCCCCGACGTCACGGTGCTGCGCGACGCGGTGCCGACGCGAGAGCCGAGCCTCAAGATGCTGTTCCTCGAATATCACAAGCTGATCTTCGGGCACATCGCCCGCTGGCTCGACCTGTAAGCGCACCTGCGATGCGGCACCTGCGCACCCTGCTCTTCAAGATCGCGTTCTATGGTGGGAGCGTCGTCATCCTGCTGCTTTGCGCCGCGGCGCTGCCGTTTCCGCGCCGAGTCATCATGGCACTTTGCGCCTTCTGGTCGCGCTATCACCGCTGGTGCTGCCGCGCGATCCTCGGCATCCGGTCGCGGGTGGAGGGGAAGCTGCACGACGGCCCGGCGCTCTACGCGATCAAGCACGAGAGCTTCTACGAGGCGATCGACGCGCCGACGTTCCTGCGCGGGCCGGTCATCCCCTTTGCCAAGATCGAGCTGATGCGCATGCCGCTCTGGGGCCGCGCCGCCTATCGCTACGGCATGGTGGGGGTGGAGCGGGACGCCGGGGCGAAGGCGGTGCGGCACATCACCAAGGCCGCGCGCGAACGGCTGCCCGAGGGGCGTGATTTCGTGATCTTTCCCGAAGGCACGCGCGTGCCGCACGGCGAAAGCGCGAAGCTGCAGGCGGGGCTTTACGCGGTCTACAAGATCCTCGGCCTGCCGCTGGTGCCGGTGGCGGTAGACAGCGGCCCGCTCTACCAGGCCCGCCCGATGCGCAGCGGCACGGTGACCTACCGGATCGGCGAGACGATCCCCCCGGGGTTGCCGCGTGACGAGATCGAGGCGCGAGTTCTTGCCGCGATCAACGCGCTGAACGAAACGCCCGCCAGGGCATAGCGCCGCTCATTCGGAAGGGGCGTCTTCCTCGCTGGCCGCGCTCGCATGGTCCGACCGGCCGAAGTCGGGGCGCGCGTCGTCCTGCCCTTCCTCGATGATCGAGCGGCGGATCTCGCGGGTCTTGGCGAAGTGGCCGAACAGCTCGTCCCCCTTGCCCCAGCGGATCGCGCGTTGCAGCGCGGTCAGATCCTCGGAAAAGCGCTGCAGGATTTCCAGCACCGCGTCCTTGTTCGACAGGAACACGTCGCGCCACATCGTCGGGTCGCTCGCCGCGATGCGGGTAAAGTCGCGGAAGCCGCCCGCCGAATACTTGATGACTTCGCTGCGGGTCACTTCCTCAAGGTCAGAGGCAGTTCCGACGATGGTATAGGCGATGAGGTGAGGCACGTGGCTGGTCACCGCCAGCACCAGATCGTGGTGATCGGGCGCCATCGTCTCCACCGTCGCGCCGATGCGCCGCCAAAAGGCGATGACCCGCACCGTGGCCTCGGGCGGCGTGCCCTCGACCGGGGTGACGATGCACCAGCGGTTCTGGAACAGGGAAGCGAAGCCCGCTTCCGGCCCCGAATGCTCGGTCCCCGCTACCGGATGTGCGGGGACGATGACGTGGTCGGGCAATTCCTTCGCGATCGCCTCTGCGACGGAGACCTTGCACGATCCCACATCGGAGACGACGCAATCGGGCTTCAGCTTGCCGGCGAGCATCGCCGCGACCGCGCCCATCGAACGGACGGGCACGCATAGAACGACCAGATCGGCATCGGCGACCGCCGCCTCCAGGCTGTCGGGCACCTGATGGGCGAGGCCCCGGCTGCGCGCGATGGCGCGTACGCTCGAATCCGCGTCCCACCCCGAAACGCGGGCGGCGGGCATGTATTCCTGTACCGCCAGCCCGACGGAGCCGCCGATGAGGCCCAACCCGACGATTGTGACATTGGCAAAGGGGACATCGGCACTCATCGCGCGGCCTCCGCCGCCGACTGGATCGCGGCGGTCACCGCGTCCATCTGCGCCGCCGTACCGATGGTGATGCGCAGGGCATGGGGCAGGCCCTGTCCAGGCAGGTGGCGAACGGCGAAACCGGCCTCGGCGATCGCGGCCATCGCCGCTTCTGCCGACAGCGCGCCTTCGAAAAGGACCAGCACGAAGTTTGCCTTGCTCGGCACCGGGCGGATGCCGTGGTTGCCGAGCGCCGCCATCGCCTGTTCGAACCGGGTGCGTTCGGCGGTGTTGTGCTCGCGGCTCGATCTCACGAAATCGGCATCGCGCACGGCGGCGAGCGCCGCGGCCTGTCCGGCCAGCCCGACATTGAACGGCCCGCGAATGCGGTTCAGCACGTCGACGATCCCCCGCGCGCCATAGCCCCAGCCGATGCGGTCACCGGCTAGGCCGAAGATCTTGGAGAAGGTGCGGGTGACCAGCACGTTGTCGTGCGCCTGCGCCAGCGCGAGGCCGCCATCGTCCTCCTCCGCCGTCAGGTATTCGCCATAGGCTTGGTCGACCACCAGCAGCACGTCGGCGGGCAGCGCGGCGTGCAGGCGTACGAGTTCGGCGGGCGGCAGGTAAGTGCCGGTCGGGTTGTTCGGGTTGGCGACGAAGACCACGCGCGTTTTCTCGTTCACGCAGGCGAGCAGTGCGTCGACATCGGTGCCGTAGTCACGGTCGGGCGCCTCCACCGGCACTGCGCCGCAGCGGCGCGCCGCGATGTCGTAGACTGCAAAGCCGTAACGCACATAGACGACCTCGTCGCCCACGCCGGCAAAGCCCTGCGCGGCGAGGTTCAGCAGTTCGTCGCTGCCCGTGCCGCAGACGATCCGCGCAGGATCGAGCCCGTGGACTTCGCCCAGTGCCTCGCGCAGCGCGCGGCTGTCGGGATCGGGATAAGTCGCCGGTCGGTTCGCCTCTCGCCGGGCCGCGAGCGCCAGCGCGCTGGTGCCGAGCGGGTTCTCGTTCGCCGACAGCTTCACTAGCGGCTTGCCGTCCGCGCCCGACGATTTGCCCGGCACATAGGCATGGATCGCCGCGATCCATGGCTTGGGTACGGGGGATTTGGCGGGTGCGGGTCCGGTGCCTGACATGCGGGCGGCTCTACCGGGCAGGCGGGCAAGATCAAATGTATCTTTTGCAACCAGTGGCCTTTCGGCGCGAAGGCGGCGATGCGGCGTTGACAGGGGCAGCGACAGGCCGCAATCCCGGCGCCCCATGGCGACGACCGTCGAACCCCGGACCGCGGGCCACGTGCTGGACCTGCCCGAACCGCTGCCGCTGGACAGCGGGCGCAGCCTTGCGGGCGTGCGCGTCGCCTACGAGACATATGGCACGCTCAACCCGGACGCATCGAACGCCATCCTGATCTGCCACGCGCTGACCGGCGACCACCACGTCGCCAGCCCCCACCCGATCACCGGCAAGCCGGGCTGGTGGATTCGCATGGTCGGCCCCGGCCTGCCGATCGACACCGACCGCTTCTTCGTCATTTGCGCCAATGTCATCGGATCGTGCATGGGATCGTCCGGCCCTGCCAGCCTGGCCGAGGACGGTCGCCCCTGGGGCATGCGCTTTCCGGTCATCACCATCCGCGACATGGTCCGCGCGCAAGTGGCGCTGATCGATGCGCTGGGCATCGACAAACTGCACGCAGTCGTCGGCGGATCGATGGGCGGGATGCAGGCGCTGAGCTGGGCGGCGAACTTCGGCGACCGGCTGAATGCCGCGCTGGTCATCGCCAGCACCTCGCGCCATTCGGCCCAGAACATCGCGTTCCACGAGGTGGGGCGGCAGGCGATCATGGCCGACCCGGCGTGGGAGGGTGGCGACTATTACGCCGCCGATGTCGCCGACCCGCGCAAGACCGGGCCGGATTCGGGCCTCGCCGTCGCGCGCATGGCGGCGCACATCACCTACCTGTCGGAACAGGGCCTGACCGAGAAGTTCGGACGCCGCCTGCAGGACCGGGAGGCAAAGACCTTCGGTTTCGACGCCGATTTCCAGGTCGAATCGTACCTGCGCCACCAGGGCCTGTCGTTCACCGACCGGTTCGATGCGAACTCGTATCTCTACATCACCCGCGCGATGGACTATTTCGACCTTGCCGAAGAACACGGCGGCAAGCTGGCCGATGCCTTTGCCGGCACGAAGGCGCGCTTCTGCCTCGTCAGTTTCGATACCGACTGGCTCTACCCCACCGGCGAATCGCGGACGATCGCACATGCGCTGAACGCACAGGGGCTGCCGGTCAGCTTCGTCGAACTCTCCGCGCCCTATGGCCACGACAGCTTCCTGCTCGACGTGCCCGAGCTGGACCGGGTCGTCGCGGGATTCCTGCAATGAGCCCCGCTATTCCCGGCACTTTGCGCCCCGACCTTGCCGTCATCGCCGACCATGTCGAGCCGGGCGCGCGCGTCCTCGACATCGGCTGCGGCGACGGCGAGCTGCTGGCGGCGCTGACCGCCAAGGGCTGCGACGCGCGCGGGCTGGAACTGGACGCGAGCAATGTCGCCGCCTGCGTCGGGCGCGGGTTGTCGGTGATGCAGGGCGACGCCGACACCGACCTCGCCTTCTATCCCGACCGGAGCGTCGACTACGCCATCCTGTCGCAGACGCTGCAGACGACCCGGCGGCCGGACCTGGTGATCGAGAACCTGCTGCGCATCGCCCCGCGCGGCTTCGTCTCGTTCCCCAATTTCGCGCACTGGCGGGTGCGGCTCTCGCTGCTCGTCGGCGGGCGGATGCCGGTGACGAAGCTGATCCCGATCGCGTGGTACGAAACGCCCAACATCCACCACCTGACCATCGCCGACTTCCGCGACCTGATGGCCGAACGCGGCATCCGGGCGGAAGCAGCGTGGTACTTCACCGATGGCCGCCCGTCGCAGCGCGCGATGGCCAACCTGACGGCCGAACACGCGGTTTTCCTCGTATCGCGCTGACGGTCCACAGGGGGTGGAAAACTCGCGCCTCGCTTTGCCGCAGGCAGCGCTTGCGCAAGGTTCGGGCTGGTTGCATTACGCTGCCCCATGCCTGTTGCCGACCCCCTGCCGTTCGCCCCCGTCAACGATGACGAAGGCCAGAAACTCCCCGCCAACGTGGAGGCGGAGGCCGCGTTTCTGGGTGCCGCGCTGATCGACAACCGGGTGATCGAGGAGATGAACATCCATCTCTCGCCCGACCATTTCTACGAACCGCTGCACAAGCGCATCTACGAGAAGATGCTGACCCTGATCGACCGCAAGGCGGTGGTCACGCCGGTAACGCTGAAGCCCTATTTCGAAGCCGACGAAGGCATGAAGGCGCTGGGCGGCATCAACTACCTCGCTCGCCTCACCTCCGATTCGCAGGGGCTGATCGCGCCGTGGGATCTCGCCGAGCAGATATACGATCTTGCCCTGCTGCGCCAGCTGGTTAGCGTCGGCCGCCAGCTCGTCACCGATGCGATGGACACGTCCGAAACGGTCGATCCGATGCAGCAGATCGAACAGGCCGAAAGCGCGCTCTACAAGGTGGCCGAAGGGTCGACCACCGGGACCGAGACGCAGAGCTTCGCGATGGCGACGCGCACCTCGATCAAGCTGATCGAACAGGCGCTGAATTCGGGCGGCCATGTCGCGGGCGTCACCACTGGCCTATCCTCGGTGAACCAGAAGCTGGGCGGGCTCAAGAACTCCGACCTCCTGATCCTCGCGGGTCGTCCCGGCATGGGCAAGACCTCGCTCGCCACCAACTTTGCCTTCAACGCCGCCAATCGCCTGCGCCGCGACCTGGCCGACGGCATCAGCGAAGAGGAATCGGTGGGCGCGGCGACCGCGTTCTTCTCCCTCGAAATGAGCGCGGACCAGCTTGCCACGCGTATCCTCGCCGAACAGTCGGGGATCAGTTCGGAAAACCTGCGCACCGGCAAGATCAGCCGCGAGGATTTCCAGTCGCTGTCACGCGCGTCGCAGGAACTGGCCGAACTGCCGCTCTACATCGACGATACCCCGGCGCTGACCATCGCCGCCCTGCGCGCCCGCGCCCGGCGGCTGAAGCGCAAGCACAACATCGGCTTCATCGTGGTCGACTACCTGCAGCTGCTGCAGGGCTCGGGCCGCGCCAACGACAACCGCGTGAACGAGATTTCGGAGATCTCGCGCGGGCTGAAGACGCTGGCCAAGGAACTGAACGTGCCGGTGATGGCGCTGTCGCAGCTGTCGCGCGCGGTCGAGCAGCGCGAGGACAAGAAGCCGATGCTCTCCGACCTTCGCGAATCCGGCTCGATCGAACAGGACGCCGACATCGTCCTCTTCGTCTATCGCGAGGATTATTACGTCAACGCGGTCGAACCCAAGTTCCCGGACGAGAACGACCCCGCCGACGTGCACGAGAAGTGGGAGGCATGGCGCGCCAAGATGGAGCAGGTGACCGGCATCGCCGAACTGATCGTGGCCAAGCAGCGCCACGGCTCCACCGGACGCGTGCGCATGCGCTTCGAATCGCGGATCACCAAGTTCTCCGACCTTGCCGAGGGCGAATACGCCTACGACCTCGACGAGTGAGCGGGCGCCGCATGCGCGATACCGGGGGCTGTGCGCGTGCGTGGCGTGACCGGTTCCATCGGCTGACGGGCCTTCGGATTCTGCCGCAAGACGGGCGGGCCGCGGTCTTGGCTACGATACTGGCCGTCATCGGGGTGACCGGTTTCGTCGTCCTGCTCGATGCCATGATATTCCGCGCGCATCTCTCCGCTTCCTATCTCGAAGCGATCCGGCAGCCGCTCGGGATGCCCACCTTCGTCGCGGTGTTTCTCTCGGCGATCGAGGAGGTGAAGTTCCGACTGGTCCTGATGACCCTGCTTGCGGCCATAGCAGTGCAGTTGCAGGGGCGGTTGACCGCTATCGCCGCGATGGTCGTGATCGCCGCAGCCCAGTTCGCCAACGCCGGCGAAGTCGTCATGGCCGACCCGCTCTACGCCACCTTGCGGTTCTGGCTGATGGGTTCGGTCTGGGGCTGGCTTTACTGGCGGCACGGATGGCTGGCCGCGCTGGCCGGGCACATGCTCGTGCACCCCGTCCTCGATCCGCTTTTGAAACTGGCTATCCCCTAGGGTCCGCAGGTCCAGGTGCCGTTGAGGCTGCGCTCGGCCCCGTCGGCGCGCATTGCGCGCAGGGCGGCGGGATAGGGCGGCGATTCGCCGGAGGCACCGGGCATCGGCGCCTTGCCGCGACGGACATCGACGGTCAGCCCCTTGCCGCCGAAGCGACCGCCGTCGATGATGGCGTCGAACCCGCCGGCCTCGGCCGCGACCAGCCGCTCTGTTCCGCCGGCAAAGCCGATGATCGCGAGTGCACGATCGGCGCTACCGACATTGCCCTGGGCCAGCAGGATCGGTGCGTCATCGCCGGTGCGCGTGAAGGAACACGCCAGTTCGCCGGGCAGGTTTGCGCCCGCCATGTCCGGGCCGGTCAGCGCGGAGAGGCGCAGTTCGGATCCGTCGCCGCCTATCGTGCCGCTGTCGATCGGCTCGCCTTCGAGCACGCCGGTCGCTGCATCGGTCGGGGTCGCGCCGGGACCGGGCGACGCGGCCTCGGTCGGGCTGGCGCTCGCGCTCGGCGGGCTGTCCGGCGGGGCGGTTTCGGACTTGCAGCCAGCAGCGAGGCTCAGAGAGGCGACGGCGCTTGCGGCGAGGAGCTGGACGAGAATCTTCATGCCGGACCAACCCTTCACCGTCGCAACGGGTTCCTCAAAGCCCCAGATTGAGCCTGCGGCTGACGGTATAGTCGAGCACGCCGACAAGGAACCAGGAGAGCCGCCAGCGCAGCTTGTTCCACCATGTTGCGCGCACCTCGTGCACGTCCGGCGTGATCGCCAGCGACGCATCCGCGTGCTGGGCGATGAAGGCGCGCATCCGCTCGGCCAGTGCCGCATCCTCGATCAGCACCATGAGCTCGAGGTTGATATAAAGGCTGCGCATGTCGAAGTTGGCGCTGCCGACATAGACCCGGTCGTCCAGCACGATGAGCTTCGTATGCAGCTTGCAGGGCACGAATTCCCAGACTTGCGCGCCCTTGCGCAACATCGGGCGATAGAGCGCGCGCGCCGCGCCGATGGTGGCGCCGTTGTCGCTTTTGCCCGCCAGCACCAGCTTGGTGTGCCCCTTCGCCGCGATCCGCGCGATCCGGCGGACCAGCCGGCGCGGGGGCGAGAAATAGGCCATCATCATGTCCAGCCGCTCGCCCCGGATGAGGTCGTTCGACACGCAGCGTGCCCATGACGAGAGGCCCCGCGTCGGTCCGCCGACCAGCAGCTGCACCGGCCCCGTGCCCTGGTCCCATTCGCGCACGATGCGCCGGATCGCGCGCCAGCGGGGATGCGGCTGCGAGACCCAGTCGTGCATCCGGTCGAACCAGCGGCCCAGCATGTCGACGAGGCTGCCTTCGATCACGATGCCGAGGTCGTTCCAGCCATTGGCCTGCGGCGGCTCGAAATAGCTGTCCTCGACGTTGAAGCCGCCGACCATCGCGCGCGCGCCGTCGGCGATCACCATTTTCTGGTGGTTGCGGATAAGGTAGCGCTGGCTCCATTTCGAGGAGAAGCGGCAGATCTCGCCCCCCGCCTCGCGCAAGGGGGCGAAGAAGGCGTCGGTGGCCGCCGCGCCGAAGCCGTCGATCACCAAGCTGACTTTCGCGCCGCGCCGCGCCGCATCCGCCAGCGCGTCGCGCACCCGGTGCGATGTCGCATCCTCCGCAAAGATGTAGAAGCACACCTTCAGCGAGACATGCGCCGATGCGATCAGCGCCAGCAACGCCTCCAGCCGGTCCGCGCCCGCCGGATAGAAGGCCAGCTTCTGCCCCTGCGCCTCCATAGTGAATGGGGGCGGGTCGCGATAACCCGGCTCTTCCATCTTCGCCGGGTCCAGCTCTGCAGGGGTCGCTTCCATCCACCCGATGTGGAGCGTGTCGCGCGCCGCCGCAATCCTTGACTCATCACGGCTTGCCGCCTAATTGCGCTCCTTTCCCGTATTCGAAGCTTTTTACGGAGTGCCCCATGGCGCGCGTTACTGTCGAAGATTGCGTCGACAAGATTCCCAACCGGTTCGACCTCGTCCTGCTCGCCGCACAGCGCGCGCGCGAGATTTCGGCCGGTGCCGAGCTGACCGTGGATCGCGACCGCGACAAGAACCCGGTCGTCGCCCTGCGCGAGATCGCGGACGAGAACATCCATCCCAAGGACCTGAAGGAAACCCTGATCCAGGGCCTTCAGAAGGTGGCCGTCGACGATGACGACGAAGTGGATGAAATCGGCTCGCTGTCGCGTTCGGCAGAAGCGCTGCGCCTCACCGCCGCCGCGCCGACGCGCAACAACTCGCTGGGCGGCGACTACGACGGTTGATCCGTTGCGCCATCGGCCAGTCGAAAGGGGCGGTCCTGCGGGGCCGCCCTTTTTCGTTGGGCAAAGGTCTTTGCGTCGGGGAAATGGGGGCGGCCCCTTTTGCAAACCCGCCCGGCACGATATTTCGCGGAATTGGCTGGGCGTTCGGGGGACATGATGAGCGCGGATTCTGTCGAAGGACTGGGCACGTTGGCCGAAGGTGCCGCCACGGCGCGCGCCTTGGAGCCGGCGCGGGGTGAGGACCACTCCGGCGGACGGGGTCATTTTCACGAAAGCACCTGCCTCAATTGCGGCACCGGGATCACCGGCAACTACTGTTCCCATTGCGGCCAGCACGCGCACCTGCACCGCACGATGGGTGCGTTTCTGCACGACCTGATCCACGGCGTCCTGCATCTGGAAGGCAAGACCTGGCGCACCGTGCACATGCTGGCGCTGAAGCCGGGCAAGCTCACCCGCGACTATATCGACGGGCAGCGCGCCCGCTACGTGTCGCCGATGGCGCTCTATCTCTTTGCCGTTTTCGCGATGTTCGCGGTCTTCTCGCTGGCATCGGGCGAACAGGCAACGGACGGCATCAGCAGCAGCGCGACCGTGAACCTCGAAAATGCGAAAGTCGAAACGACGAAGGATCGCGCAGCCAGGCAGGCCGCGCTGGACGAGCTGGAGCCCGGCGATCCCGATCGCGCGGAACTGGAAGCCGAACTCGCCACGCTCGACAAGGACCTGAAGTCACTGGAATCGCTGCAACTGGGCAAGGTCGACGACCTGTCGGCAGAGTTCGGGCAAACAGCCCTCGGTCCGCTGGTCCGGAAGTGGCGCGAAAACCCGAAGCTGATGCTCTACAAGATGCAGTCGACGGGCTACAAGTTCTCGTGGTTGCTGATCCCGCTGTCGCTGCCTTTCGTCTGGTTGCTGTTCGCGTGGAAGCGGCGGGTCGGAGCCTACGATCACGCGGTGTTCGTGACCTATTCGATCTCGTTCATGTCGCTGCTGTTCATCGTCGTCAGCCTGCTGACCTTTGCCGGGATGCCCAGCGGGCCGCTCGTGACGGCGGCGGCGATCATCGCGCCGCTGCACATCTACAAGCAGGTCAAGGGCGGCTACGCGCTCAGCCGGGCCGGAGCCTTGTGGCGGACTTTCGCCCTGCTGGTCATCGCCCTGATCGTGGCGATCCTGTTCCTGCTGATCCTGCTGGCGATGGGGGCCATGGGCTAGGGTCTGTCCTGCGCCATTGCGCGCCGTCCTCGCCCTGCTCATGATAAGGCCATGAAGCCTCAGTGCCTTGCCCACGCCGTTGCCGCCTGCATGCTGCTGACGTCGTGCGCGACCTTGCCGCATCGCCCCACGCCCGGCTGGTTTTGCGCAGCCGAAGGCCCGGGCGCACGGGCGAGTGCCGATCTCGCCCAAGACGGGAGCCTGCTGCTCGCGATCTGGAGTTGGAGCAAACCGGGCGGCAGCATCGCAGCCTATTCCGGCAACGGCAACGCGCAAAGCTTCGATACGCCGACGACCGGCGCGCTCAGCTTGCCGCCGGTTTCGAGCGAGACACAGCTGCGCCTAAGCCAGTCACCCGGCATGGAAGGCTGGAACGCGGCCAATGCCAAGGGCAGCAAGATGGGCAGGCCCGATGAGGTCACCATCGACTGGGACCGGCTCGTGGCTTTCGCCAGCGCCACCGAGCCGCTCTGGCTCCTGCGGCGCTACGCCGATGGCACGATTTCCAGCGAAGAGGTGGCGAAAGGCGACGTGCTGATCGGCGCACGGGCGCTGGCGCAGGTTCGCAAGAGACTGGACGCGCTCGTCGCCGATCACGCCCAGCGTTGCGTGCATTTCTCTACCCCGAGATCATCCTGACCTGATCAATCGGTGCCGTTGAGCTTGCCGTCGCCCTGGTTGGGGTCGGTCTGCTCGTCCTTTGCCAGCCGGGCCTGCAGATTGTCGGCGCCTTCGCTGATCTTGTCGGCGGCGACGATCGCGCCTTCGCGGGCGGCATTTTCGACCACTTCGGCATTGGCGCGGGTATCGTCGGCGGCCTTCTGCGCCATGTCGGCGGCGTTCTCCTGCGTGTTTTCCGAACAGGCGGACAGGCCGAGTGCCGCAGTGGCAACCAGCAGGGCGGTCAGGGTCTTGCGCATCGTGTCATCCTCTTCGGTCCGTGTTCACACGGATTACGCCGGGACGATGCCCTCAGTTCCCCAACCGCCTGTCTGGAGCCCGCATTCGGCTCAGGCGCCCTGCGTCGCGGTGCCGCCGAACTTGCGGCCCGCCTTGGGCACGCCGATGGCACCGGTGCCGACCGGGCGGCTCGGCCCCTTTGGCACGTCGGGGCGATCGATCTGGCCATTGGCGAGCAGCTGGTTGATCTCGTCGCCGTTCAGCGTCTCGAACTCCAGCATGGCCTGCGCCAGCAGGTGGAGCTTGTCCTCCTGCGTCTTCAGGATGTCGGTCGCACGGGCGTGCGCGTCCTCGACCAGCTTGCGGATTTCCGCGTCGATCAGCTTGTTGGTCTCGGCACCCGCCATCGTCCGGCTGGTCTGCCCCATGCCGAGATAGCCTTCCTGGCTCGCCTCGTACTGGAGCGGGCCGAGCTTGTCCGACATGCCCCACTTGGTGACCATGTTGCGGGCCAGATCGGTCGCGTACTGGATGTCGCTCGACGCGCCGGACGAGACCTTGTCGTAGCCGAAGATGATCTCCTCGGCGACGCGGCCGCCCATCGCGACGGCGAGGTTCGCGTGCATCTTGTCGCGGTGATACGAGTAGTTGTCGCGTTCCGGCAGGCGCATGACCATGCCCAGCGCGCGGCCGCGCGGGATGATCGTCGCCTTGTGGATCGGGTCCGACGCCGCCTCGTTCAGCGAAACGAGCGCGTGGCCCGCTTCGTGATAGGCGGTCATCTTCTTCTCGTCGTCGGTCATCACCATGGAGCGACGCTCGGCGCCCATCATGACCTTGTCCTTGGCGTCCTCGAATTCCTGCATGGCGACGAGGCGCTTGCCGCGGCGCGCGGCCATGAGCGCGGCCTCGTTGACGAGGTTCGCAAGATCGGCGCCCGAGAAGCCCGGCGTGCCGCGCGCCAGGGTCTTGACGTTGACGTCGGCGGCCAGCGGCACGTCCTTCATGTGGACGCGCAGG
>CAYRLC010000004.1:15977-49964 GCA_964424995.1 uncultured Croceicoccus sp. | reverse complement strand
ACGCCACCGTCGGCCCGCTCCAGCCGATCCCGCTGCACCCCGCCAGCGCGGTGCTGCATTACGCGCAGGAAATCTTCGAAGGACTGAAGGCCTATCGCCACCCCGATGGTTCGACCGCGCTGTTCCGGCCCGAGGCGAATGCCCGCCGCTTCAACGATTCGGCCGATCGCCTTGCGATGCCGAACCTGCCCGAAGAGATGTTCATCGGGGCGATCGAAGCACTTCTTGCCAAGGACGGCCAGTGGATCCCCGAAGGCGCGGGCGCCTCGCTCTACTTGCGCCCCTTCATGTTCGCGGACGAGGTGTTCCTGGGCGTCCGTCCGGCCAAGCGCTATCGCTTCGTCGTGATTGCATCGCCCGCCGGTAACTATTTCAAGTCGGGCGCGCCGGCGGTTTCGATCTGGGTTTCGAGCGACTATACCCGCGCGGCCCCCGGCGGCACGGGTGCTGCCAAGTGCGGCGGCAACTACGCCTCCAGCCTCGTGCCCCAGGCCGAGGCGATCGCACGTGGCTTCGACCAGGTCGTCTTCCTCGACGCGGTGGAGCGCAAGTGGGTCGAGGAACTGGGCGGCATGAACATCTTCTTCGTCTTCGACGACGGCAAGGTGATCACCCCCGAACTGACCGGATCGATCCTGCCCGGCATCACGCGCGACAGCCTGATCGCGCTGCTGCGCGAGGAAGGGCTCGACGTGGTCGAGGGGCGCTATTCGATCGACCAGTGGGAGGCGGACGCGAAGAGCGGCAAGCTCGTCGAATGCTTCGCCTGCGGCACCGCCGCGGTCGTCACCCCGGTGGGCCGGGTCGCGGGCCGCGATCTCGACTTCACCATCGGCAGCGGCGGTCCGGGTCAGATCACCGGCAAGGTCAAGGCGACGCTCACCGCGATCCAGCGCGGCGAGACTGTCGACACCCACGGCTGGGTGCGCAAGCTCGACTGAACACGAGGGCGGGGGTCTGATTGTTGTCAGCCCCGTCTCCCGGCCTATTTGGCTTCGAGCGCCACGAACTTGAAGTTGCCCGCGCCGTCCGCGCCCCAGTTCTTGACGCGGGTGTCGACCAGCGTCGTCTGCGCCCCGGTGAACAGCGGCAGGATCGGCAGTTCGGCGGCGAGAATCTGCTCGGCCTGACGGAACAGCGCGTTGCGCTGCCCGGTATCGCCCGCCGCCAGCGCCTGCGCGACCAGCGCATCGTACTGCGGGTTGGCCCAGCCGGTGTTGTTGTTGGGGCTCTGGCTGGTCATCAGCGTGAGATATGCGCCGGGCCCGGGGTAGAACCCGTACCAGCCCGACCGCGCGATATCGAAGTTCTTCGACGTGCGGGTGTCGAGAAAGACCTTCCACTCCTGGTTGTAGATGCCGACGTCGATGTTCAGCTCGCGCTTCCACATCGACTGGATCGCCTCGGCCAGCTTGCGGTTCTTCTCGGCGGTGTTGATCAGGATCTCCGACTTGGGAAAGCCCTTGCCGCCGGGATAGCCCGCTTCTGCCAGCAGCCTGCGCGCCCGTTCCGGATCGGCGGCGTGGGCGGCCATCGCCTCGTACCCCGGCAGGCCCTGCGGCACGATGCCGCCCGCCGGCACCTCGCCGCCCAGCAGTACGCGATCGGTCAGTAGCTTGCGGTCCAGCGCCAGCGACATCGCCAGCCGCACGCGCGGGTCCTTGAACGCGCCGCGCGCGGTGTTGAACTCGTAGTAGTTGGCATTGGGCTGGCGGTCGGTCCGCACCTCGTCGGGGATCGACTTCTTCAGGCTGGCGATGCGCTCCACCGGCACCGACCCGACATTCGTCATGTGCAGCTGGCCGGACAGATAGGCGTTGAGTTCGCTTTTCTGGTTCTCGATCGCGAAGAAGCGGATGCCGTTGAGCTTGACGTTCGCCGCGTCCCAGTAGTTCGGGTTCTTCTTCACCTCGATATACTGGTTGGTCTTCCAGTCGGAGAGCACGAAGGGCCCGTTGCCGACGTACTTGCCCAGTTCGAACCACTGGTTGTCGCGGTCGAGCATGCCGCCGTTCGCTTCCACCGCCGCCTTCTGCACCGGGTAGTAGGTATAGGTCGACGCCATGTTGAGCAGGTACGGCATCGGCGCATCGGCGGTGATCACCAGCGTCTGCGGATCGGGCGCCTTGATGCCGACTTGCGCGAAGTCGGTGATGCGGCCCTTGTTGAAGGCCTCGGCATTGGTGATGCCGTAGAACAGCTCGGCCAGCTCCGCGCCCAGTTTCGGCGAGAGGATGCGCTGGTAGCTGTAGACAAAATCCTGCGCAGTCAGCGGCGTGCCGTCACTCCATTTCGCCTCGGGCCGGAGGTGGAAGGTCCACTGGCGGAAATCGTCGCTGTGTTCCCAGCTCGACGCCATGCCGGGGCGCACGGCGAAGGGATCGACCGGGTCCTGCGTCACCAAGCCCTCGCTCAGCGCCGAGATAACGCGCCCGTCGGGAGAGCCGGTATTGAGCTGCGGGTCGAGCGTCTTGGGCTCCACTCCGTTGCCGGTGAGCAGGATGCCGTCGCGAACGCCGCGGTCGGCATCGGTCTCGCTCTTCCCGCAGGCGGCAAGCGCGAGCGGCAGTGCGAGGGTCAGGGCAGCAAGGCCCAGTTTGCGCAGCAATGTGGTGGTCATAGGGGCAACTTGCGTGGATCAGTTCGATGCGAAGGAGATGAACTTGTACACGCGATTGCCGTCAATGCTACGCCCCCATCCCTTTACCCGGGGATCGAGGAGGTAGGTCGTCGAATAATTGAACAGCGGGATGATCGGCTGCTGCGCCAGCATCAGGTCCTCCGCCTGTCGCATCGTCTTCATCCGATGGGTCCGGTCGGCGATGCCGCGCGCCTTTTCGATCGTGGCGTCATAGGCGGGATCGGCCCAGCCGGTCTCGTTGTTGAAGCCGCTCGACATCAGGATATCGAGGAAGGCGCCGGGATCGAGATAGCTCGCCACCCAGCCGGTCCGCGCGATCTGGAATTGGCGGTCGCTCACGGTCTGGAGATAGTTCTTCCAGCTCATCGTCTGGACATCGACGGTGACGCCGAGGTGCCTGCGCCAGGTCTCGGTCACGATGTCGGCCAGCGCGCGGTTCGCGTCGAAATCGTTGATCAACAGCGTCGTCTTGGGAAAACCCCTGCCGCCCGGATAGCCCGCATCGGCAAGAAGCTTGCGCGCAGCGGCAATGTCGGGGGGCGGAACCTGGACATTGGGATAGCCCGGGATACCCGGCGGCACGAAGCCGGCGACGGGATGTCTTCCCTGACCTGTCAGCCGCGCAAGCTCGGCCCGGTCCAGCGAAGCGGCGAAGGCCCGGCGCACGCGCGGATCGTCGAACGGACGTTGGCGCGTGTTGAACTCGTAAAACTCGACGCCCAGCATCTCCTCGTTGACGATCGCATCGGGGCGCAGCTTCTTCACCGCCTCGACCCGCTTGTCGGGGATCGAGGTGGTGGCATGCACTTCGCCCTTGAGGAAGGCATCCAGCTCATCGTCCTGGCTGACGATGGGCACGAAGCGCACCGCGTTGAGCGCGACATTGGCCGCATCCCAGTATTGCGGATTGCGTTCGAGCAGGATGAACTGGTTGACCCGCCATTCGCTGAGCAGGAACGGCCCGTTGCCGACGTAAGTGCCCACGCTCGCCCAGCGGTTGGCGGCATCGTCGGTCGCGCCGCTTGCCTCCACCGCCGCGCGGTTGACCGGGAAGAACGCGCTGCCCGCCAGCATGCTGAGCAGGTAGGGCGCTGGATATTCCAGCGTCATTTCCAGCGTGTAGGGATCGGGCGCGGCGATGCCTACCTGGGCGAAATCGGACAGTTCGCCGCGATTGTACGCCTTGGCATTGCGCATGATGAAAAGAAGGTCCGCCCCTTCCGAATCGAGCCCGGGGGCCAGCATCCGCTCGAAGCTGAAGACGAAATCCTGCGCGGTGAGCGGCTGCCCGTCGCTCCATTTCGCGTCGCGGCGCAAGCTGAAGACCCAGTGGCGGAAGTCGGCGCTGTGCTTCCACGACCGGGCGACCCCGGGGCGGACGGCGCTCGAATCGTCGGGATCCTGAACCACCAGCCCCTCGGACAGGGCGCTGATGATGTTGGCTTCGGGCTGCCCGACGGCGAGGTGCGGGTCGAGTGTCGCAGGTTCGGCCCCGTTGGCGACGATGAGCATGCCGTTTTCGGTCGCGCGATCGGCGACGGAATCACCCCTGCCGCAGGCGCCGATCAACAACGCACTGCAAAAGATCAGCAATTTCCTAAAACTAACAGCCCCCATGAACTCCCGAATATGAACCGGTCTATCGCCGCGCAAGTCACAAATGACATCTATTCTCGACTTCGGACCAATCAGGCCGCGACTGCGACTTTCGCGCTACTGCAATTTTCCAGATGTTCGATCAGGCCGCGCTCTTCGCGGGTAAGCCAGCGGGTCTTGCGCGGCAGGCACAATCCGCAGCGCCAGTCTTCCTGACACTCGACAAGATCGAGGACCGCGGGGTGGATATAGCTCCGGCGTGCCACGGCGGGCGTATTGCCGAGCCGGTCGGACACATCGTCGAGCACCGCCTTCAACGGCACGCGTCCGGCGGCGGCCGCCAGCACGGCAAAGCCGAGCACACTGGCGTGAAAGGTGCGAAAATCCTTGGCGCTGAAATCCTCGCCCATGGTCTCGCGCAAGTATTCGTTGACGTCGCTGGAGGTGACGGGACGCGCCTCGCCGTCTTCGCAAACGTACTGGAACAGATGCTGGCCCGGCAATTCCTGCACTTGCTTGACGAAGCGCAGCAGGCTGCGGTCGGACAAGGTCACTTCGCGCTGCTGGCCCGACTTGCCCTTGAAGCGCAGCGACAGGCGCTGGCCTTGCAGCTTCAGGTGCCGGCGGCGCAGCGTGGTGGCGCCGAAGCTGGCATTGGCCTTGGCATAGCTTTCGTTACCGACGCGGATACGACCCAGGTCGAGAAGCCGGATTACCGACGCCAGTGCCCGTTCGCGGGTCAGGCCCCGGCGCGACAGGTCGTCCTCTACCCGGCGGCGCAGCAGCGGCAGGGCCTTGCCGAAGGCGATGGTGCGGTCGAACTTCTCGCTCTCCCGCTCGGCCCGGAACTGAGGGTGATAGCGGTACTGCTTGCGCCCCTTGGCATCGATGCCGGTGGCAAGGATGTGGCCGTTGTCCGCCGGGCAGAACCAGGCATCGACATAGGCGGGCGGCAGGGCAATGGCGTTAAGGCGGCGGATCTCGGCCTTGTCGGTGATCTTCCGGCCCTTCGCATCGGTATAGGACCAGCCCTTGCCGCATCGCCGCCGGCTGATCCCGGGGAGCGAATCGTCGACGAAGATCAATCCGTTGCCGGACGGCGCGCGGGCGGCGGGGGAAGGGGCGGCGCGTTGGGTCATGGTGTATCCGCTAACGGCGGATGCGTATCGCCGGTTCCTGTGCATCCACCCTTTTCATCCGCGCCCGGCGCGCTATATGCAGCCACCTCGCCGGCGCAAAGCCGGTCGCTGGGGCGTCGCCAAGTGGTAAGGCACCGGTTTTTGGTACCGGCATTCGCAGGTTCGAATCCTGCCGCCCCAGCCATTGATTTAGAACGGTTTGCCACGTCCGTTCGGCGTGACCGCGAAGCGCGTTCCGCGTCCCGGTCCGCAACCGATCCGCACCTTGCATCGCTTTCTTTTGCGTGAATTGCCTCTTTGTAGCCACCTGACCGCCGCGCCTCATACTGCGGTGCTTGTGGCGCTGGACCGGGCTGCGCGGCACGCGAAGACGGCCACCGCCACGCTGGCAGCGGGTAATTCCGCGGCGCGAGCGATCAGCCGCGCGCGAAAAAATCAGCCTTCGCGGGTGGTGTGCTGGTCGACCGAAACGGTCTTTTCGGGTTCGGGCAGTCGGGGCTGTTCACGCTCGGGCTCGTTCATGCCCTTCTTGAACTCGCGCAGGCCCTTGCCGAAATCGCCCATCGTCTCCGACAGCTTGCCGCGTCCGAACAGGACCAGAATGACGATCGCGACGATAATCCAGTGAGTCAGCGAAAACGAACCCAACGGCTTCACTCCGAATGGCGGCACGGCGATATGCCGCAGCCCTGGCGCGCCAATACGCCGATTGTCGCAGGCAGGCCAATGGAAATTGCCCGGTTTGCGGCGACCGGTTGGTCGCGATTCAGATCGCGCCGGCGATCCAGGCGACCAGCATGGCCGACGGCAGGAACAGCGCCTGCGCCACCAGCGAGCCGGCCAGCCGGCTGACCGAGATCCACACGATCACCCGCCGGAACTCCGCTTCGGCCAGCGTGCCGTCGATGACGTCGTCGGTCAGCACCGAAAGCTGCGGGTCGATGAAGGCGAAGAGCAGGATCGTCGCCACTCCGTTGATCACCGCCGAAAGCTGGGATGCGGTGACCCGGTAGGTCGGGTCGAGATATCCCGCATAAAGCGAGGCGAAGACGCCGACGATCAGCAGCGACTGCGCCAGCGCGTTCGCCGCCAGCATGGGCCGGAGCGAGCGCCTGGGCCGGGCGACCGTCTGCAGGTGTTCGGCAGACGGCACGACCGCCGCCTCGCGCAGCAGCCGTAGCCCGGCGGGCGAAATGCCGCGCAGCAGGATGCGCGCCACCGAAGGCCGCGTCTTCATCGAACCGATGGCGGCGGAAAAGACGCGCTGCGCGGTCGGCACCAGCAGGACGCCGATCAGGATCGACGCGCTTGCCGATGCCATCAGCCAGTGGAAATCGCCCGCGAGGTCGGCGCCGTGCCCGGCGGCAATGCCGTTCTCCACCCGCTTGGCCAGCAGCGGCGCGAGAAAGCCGTTCGACAGGCGTGAGACGAGGACGAGGATGTTGAACAGCGCGAAGCTCATCGCGATGCGCCTGGTTCGCACCCCGGCGATTCGCGCGCCATAGGCCAGCGCCCCGATCAGGTTGATGACGCCGGTCAGGATGCACAGAACCGCGAGATTTCCGTCCATGGATTGCCTTCGAAACAGGCCGCGACCGACGCGGTTTCGATGGCTTGTACCGGTTTGCCGGCAGACTGGCGACGGGGTGCGCGGCGGGCGTGGAAAACCGCTCGCTTCTGCTCAGGCGTCGGGCGCGATCCCGGCGAACCAGTCGGCATAGGGCGTGTTGCGCGCCAGCCTGCGGTTCATGTCAGGCGCGCCGTCGCTCCACCACACCGGTCCCCGCTCGCCCAGCGCCACCTTGACCGCATCCACCTTGCGCCGCGCGGCCTTCAGCGCAGCCTCGTCGCCGGCGCGCTGGGCATGGCCGACGGCACTGCGAGCGCGCATCAGGTCGCGCACCAGCGCGGCGCGGCGATCCTCGGGCAGCGAGGGATCCGACCTGCGCCAAAGCCTCCCGCGCACCACGAAGTAACGGCCATCGGGGGTGACGGGATGGTTCGGCGGATCGGACATCGCAGCGACAACGCCTGTGCTTGCGGCGTGATCCTCGGTGGCATGCGTCTGGCCAGATGATTGCGCGTCGCGTCGGCGAAGGCGCGGATGTCGGGCCGATCCTCGCGACCGCTCTGGCACAACAGCGAGACGGGCATGGCGGCATCGATGCTGTCACCGACAGGCGCGGCGGGGGGGCTGGCGAGATTACCGGCGCCGGTGCTGGCCGCACGCCGCACTTCGCCGATCCGCAGCATGGGCATAGCGCTGTCGGGCAGGTCGGCGATAAGCACCGATTGTCGACGCAGCCCGGATCGCATCGTGCTGGATTACAATGAAATCCATCTTTGCGTGATCGGATTGAAATGGTTTGAAGTTAACTAAAACAACAGCCCGATACCGGTTAACAAACTACCGAATTTAAAGCGGAATTTTCGCCTATCCGCGCAAATTACATACTAATTGCGTAAATTGTTAACGTTTCTCTCGCTAGCGCAGCATCCCGATGCCGATGCCCCCCTCGCACGTTGGCCGGAGACAACTATGCGCGTCCTCACTTGCGTTGCCTTCGGCCATGACTGGCGTTTCGTCGTCGCCGCGGCCCTGATGTGCATGGCCGGCTCGCTGGTTGCCATCTCGCTGTTCAACCGGACGCTGCAGGACAGGGGGCCGTCGCGCTACCACTGGTGCTTCCTGGCGGCGGTGGCAGCGGGGGCGGCGACCTGGGCCACGCATTTCATCGCCATGCTGGGCTATCAGGTCGGCGTGCCGGTCGACTTCGACGGCCCATTGACCGTGGGATCGACGGTAATCGCGGTGGGCGGATTCGGCGCGGGCTTGCTGATGACCGCGACCCTGCCGCGCCGGCTGGCGGTCTTGCTCGGCGGTTTCGCCATCGGCACGGCCATCGCCACGATGCATTACGTCGGCATGTTCGCCTATCGCGTCGACGGTTGCGTGCAGTGGGAGGCGACTTATCTCGTTGCGTCGCTGGTCGCTTCGATCGTCCTGTCGATGCTGATGGTCGACCGCCTGCTCAGTGACTCGCGCCGCCGCCTGCTCGGCGCGTGAAGCCTGCTGGTTGCCGCCATCGTCTGCCTGCATTTCATCGGCATGGCGGCCTTTACCGTCACGCCCATGGCCGGTGTGCATGTCGTGGCCGACAGCCATGCCTTCGCGGCCATGGCGTCGGCCATCGCTCTGGTTGCATCGCTGGTGGTCGGCACCGGGATCTCGACCCTGCTGGTGGAGCGGCGGACCCATCGCGATTCGCAGGACCAGCTGGTCCACATCGCGATGCACGATACCCTGACCGAGCTCGCCAACCGGCTGTCGTTTTCCGAACGCTGGAACGGGAATGCGCGGGGCTGGACCTTGCCGGATCGTTCTGCCTGTTCATGGTCGATCTCGATCGGTTCAAGCCGAGGAACGACACGCTGGGCCATCCGGTCGGCGACGTGGTGCTGCAGAAGGTCGCGGTGCGGTTGAACCGGGCGGTGCGTTCGGGCGATCACGTCGCGCGGATCGGGGGCGACGAATTCGCCATCATCTCGCGCGGGCTGAACGACACGGTAGAAGCGCAGGCCATCGCCGCGCGTATTGTCGAGGTGCTGTCGCGGTCCTTCATCATCAACACAACGTCGTCGAACTGGGCGGCAGCGTCGGCCTGGCGCTGGCCCCGCGCGACGGGATCACCGCCGCCGAGCTCATCCAGAACGCGGATGTCGCGCTCTACACCGCGAAACGAGCGGGCCGCGAACGGTTCTGCCTGTTCGAGCCCGAACTGATGGAGGCACTGAGACGCCGCCGTTTCCTCGAGGCGGACTTGCGCCGTGCCTGCATGCGCGAGGATTTCAAGGTCGCCTACCAGCCGGTTATTGACCCGAGGACCGGCAGGATCATGGGCGCCGAAGCGCTGCTCCGCTGGACCTGCGAGGAACGCGGGCCGGTGTCGCCCGCGGAATTCGTGCCGATCGTCGAGGAGCTGGGCCTCGTCTCCCGCATTGGCGCAGGCGTGCTGCGCCAGGCCTGCCGCGATGCCGCATCGTGGCCGGAGGAGATCGACATCACGGTCAACATCTCGCCGGTGCAGCTGCTCGACCCGCGCCTGCCGCAGACGGTGATCCAGTCGCTGGAAGAATCGGGCCTGCCCGCATCGCGGCTCGAGCTGGAGATCACCGAGACGGCGCTGCTCGGCAACGACGAGGCCGCGCTGAAGACGCTGCGGCGCCTGCGCGAACTGGGCGTGCGCATCTCGCTCGACGATTTCGGTACCGGCTATTCCTCGCTCAGCTACCTGCACCGTTTCCCGATCAGCCGGATCAAGATCGACCGTTCGTTCGTGCAGCAGCTTCCCGACGATCCGGGCAGCGCCTCGATCGTTCGCGCCATCGCGCAGCTGGGCGAAAGCCTCAACCTGCAGATCACCGCGGAGGGGATCGAGACCGCCGCGCAGCTCGACTTCATCACCGAACACGGCTGCGATCACGTGCAGGGTTTCCTCATCAGCCATCCGGTGAAATCGGAAGAGATCATCCACCTCCTCAACGCACGCAGCACCGAATTCGGCGCGGCGGCCTGACGCGCAAGGGAATTGCCATGCCGATGAGCCGACTTTTCTACACCAGCCGTTCCGCCATGACCCCAGCCGGGCCGCGCGCGCAGTCGATCGGGCGGATCGCCGCCGATGGGGCGGAACGCAACCGCGCCGCCGGACTGACCGGTGCGCTCTTCGCCATCGACCGCGATTTCGTGCAGATCCTCGAAGGGCCGCACGAACAGGTCGAGAGCACGTTCGAGCGGATCTGCTGCGATTTCCGGCACCGCGAGCTGAAGCTGGTCGACCTCGTGCTCACAGGCGAGCGGCTCTTCGCGCCGTGGGATCTGGCCTTCGTCACCGCCGATGCGGGAAGCCCGGTCTATTCGGAGCTGGAGCAGATCCGCTTCCTGCTTTCGGTCAACGCCCGCTCGGCGGTCGGGCAGATGCGCCAGCTGGCGGCGGCTCTCTATTGAGGGGGCGTCACGTCACCGCGTTGCGGCGGTGATGGCGCGGATCGTCCCACTCGCCGCTGTCGAGCACGTCGCCCAGCGCCGCAACCGCATCCCACACGTCGACATGGCGCAAGTAGAGCGGCGCGAAGCCGAGGCGCAGCAGGTCGGGCGTGCGGAAATCGCCGACGACGCCGCGCGCGATCAGCGCCTGGCACAGCGCGTAGGCGTGGGGATGCGCGAACGAGACATGGCTGCCCCGCAACGTGCCATCGCGGCGTGAGGCGAGAGTCAGGGGATGCCCGGCGCAGCGATCCTCGACCAACGCGATGGCAAGATCGCCGAGCGCGCGGCCCTTGGCGAAGAGCGACGCCGTGTCCACCCCGCCGAACTGCATGAGCCCGTGTTCGAGCGCCGCCATCGCCAGCACCGGCGGCGTGCCGCAGAGCATACGGGCGATGCCGGGAGCGGGGCGATAGTTCTGCGTGAAAGCGAACGGGGCGGCGTGGCCCAGCCAGCCGGGGATCGGGGTTGCCAGCGCATCGTGGAGGTCGCGCCGCGCATAGAGCCATGCCGGCGCGCCCGGTCCGCCGTTGAGGTATTTGTACCCGCAGCCCACCGCGAAATCGGCCCTTGCCGCGCCGAGCTCGACGGCGACCGCCCCGGCGCTATGGCTGAGGTCCCAGAGCGCGAGCGCGCCCGCCCCGTGCGCGGCGGCGGTGATGCCCGCCATATCGGCCACCGCGCCGCTGCGATAATCGACATGGGTGAGAAGGACGAGCGCGGTGTCGCCGTCGATGCTCGAGGCCAGTTCGCCGCGCGGCACGGCGCGTAGGATGCGGCCGGCGCGGGCGCAGACTTCGGCGGCGATGTAGCGATCGGTCGGAAAGCCGCCGTCCTCGATCAGCACGGTGGTCCGGTCCGGGCGTAGCGGCAGCGCCGCGCACAGCAGCTTGTAGAGGTTTACCGAGGTGGAATCGCAGGCGATCACCTCGTCCTCGCCCGCGCCCACCAGTGCCGCGATCCGCGCGCCGATGCGTTGGGGCAGCCTAATCCAGTCGTGGCGGTTCCAGCTGGAGATGAGGTCGCGGCCCCATTCCTCCTGAATGACCCGTGCGACATGGTCGGACGTTCCAGCGGGCAGCGCGCCCAGCGAATTGCCGTCGAGGTAGATCGTGCCATCGGGCAGCGCGAAGCGGTCGCGGGTGAAGGCGAGCGGATCGGCGGCGTCGAGCGCGAGCGCTTCGTCCCGCGTCACGGCTGCACGCCCAGCAGGCCCAGCGCGGCATCGACGGCTGCGTCGCCGGCGGGTGTTCCCGGCGAGATGAGCTCGAAATGACCCTGCGCCGGGATCACTACCGACGGCACTCGCTCGCCCGCGGCCTGCGCCTTCGCCACATAAGACGCGGCGTAGCGCGGCGGTGCGATCACGTCCTTCTCGCCCGATACGAGTACTTGCGGCACGCCCAGCGGGAGGAGCGCGACAGGCGAGGTATCGGCGTAGGGATCGGGATGGGAGGGGGTGGCCGCACCCACCAGCCGGTCGACGGTATCGGCCCCGCAGACCGCTGCCGCCTCGGTCCGCGCCTCGGCCAGATCGGGCAGGCCGCCGATGCTGACGACGCCCGAGATGGGAAGCGGTGCTACCGCATGAAGGGCGCTGCCGCCGGAAATCCGCGGCCGTGCCGCCAGCCAGAGGGCGAGGTGCCCGCCCGCCGAGTGGCCCATCGCGACGACGCGCGAAGTGTCGAGCCCATGCTTCGCCCCGGTGCGCGCCAGCAGGTCGGCGGCGGCGGCCACGTCGGCGAACGTGCCCGGATAGCCGCCGCCCGGCACGTCCACCCCGCGATATTCGACGTTCCACACCGCCACGCCCCTGGCGACGAGCGCGGCGGCCTGTCGATGCATGATGTCGGCCTTGGCCACCTCGCTCTGCCAGCAGCCGCCGTGGATCAGCAGCACGACTGGGAACGGGCCCTTGCCCTCCGGTTTCCAGACCTCGACGTATTGGAGAGCTTCGGTGCCATAAAGGCTATTGAAGACTTCATCTGGGGTCGGCTGGGGCAGCTTGCGGAAATCGCCGTAATTCATGACCTGCGGCTCGCTGGGGCTGCCAGGGGCTGGCGCATTGGCCGGCGCGGTCTGCGGCTGGCAGGCTGCCAATGAAACGGCAGATACGGTCATGGCTGCTCCGGCCAGGAGGGGAAGGGCGCGGTACGTCACGCGCCCTGATCCCACGCCTTGCCCGCGCAATCCAGCCCTAAGCTCGCAAAAACAAGGGACTGGCCGCCGCGTGCCTAGCCCGTCGTCTCGGCCGACAGCGGCGTCGGCGCGGCGTCCACGTCCTGCAGCCGGTCCTCTGCCGTGTCGGCATGGACCGGGTAGTCGGTGTAACCTTCGGCCCCTTGCGTGTAATAAGTCGCGATGTCGGGGCGGGTCAGGGCAAGCCCGTGCTCGTACCGCTCGGCAAGGTCGGGGTTGGAGATGAACGCCTGCCCGAAGCCGATCATGTCGGCATGTCCCGCATTCAGCGTCGCCGCCGCCGTCTGCCGGGTAAAGCCCGCGACGAACATCGCCGGGCCGTCGAACAGCGGGCGCAGGATACCGTAGACGTCCCAGTCCATCCCGTAGTTGCCGATCTGCAAGTAGGCGATGCCGCGCTTCGACAGCTCCTTCACCACATGGGTATAAGTCGCGACCGGATCGTCGTCGAACACGTCGTGGAAGGTCCAGCCGGGGCCGATCTTCACCGCGACGAAGCCGGGATCGGTCGCCGCGATCATCGCGTCGACCACCGCGAGCAGGAACGCGGCCCGCTTCTCGACGCTGCCCCCCCATTCGTCGGTGCGCACGTTCGAGTTGGTCGAGAGGAACTGCATCGGCAGGTAGCCCGACGCGGCGTGCACCTCCACTCCGTCGAACCCGGCCTGCTTCGCCAGCGCGGCGCTGCGGGCATATTCGTCGATCGTGCGCAGCACTTCGGCATGGGCCATCGCGCGCGGTTCGGGGTAGGGGCGCTTGGGCCGGGGGCAATTCACGGTATAGTGCCGCGCCTTGGGATCGGGCTGCACGGCGGATGGCGCGATGGGCTGCTCGCCCTTCAGCATCAGCGGATCGGACAGGCGGCCGACATGCATGATCTGGCCGAAGATTGCCCCTCCATTGGCGTGGACCGCGTCGGTGACCCGCTTCCACCCCTGCATCTGCGCATCGTCGCACAGGCCCGGCGTGAACAGGTAGCCGCAGCCCATCTCGCCGGGAAAGATACCCTCGGTCACGATCAGGCCCGCGCTGGCCCGCTGGGCATAGTGCTCGACGTTGAGGTCGGTCGGCACGCCGTCCAGCCCCGAGCGCTGCCGCGTCATCGGCGCCATCGCCATACGGTTCTTCAGCGTGACGTTGCCGACCTTCAGCGGCGAGAACATGGTGCCAAGCGATTCCATCGGTTACTCCGTGTGGGTAAAAGTCAGACGCCCTGCATGCCGACATCGCGGCGGGCGCGCGGGCCAAGGGCGGCGGCGCGTTCGAACAGGTCGCGCGATCCCTCTTCCCAGTTGATGTTCAGTTTGCAGCTGGCGATCTTCCAGCCATCGGCGGTGCGCACCATGCGTTCGGTGTAATAGCCGCCCATCAGCTGCGCCTCGTCGCCCAACTGGTGCCGGGCGGTCATCTGGGTGACGCACGTGGCCGCATCGCCGCCCGCCTCGAATACGATCTCGTGCCCGGTGAAGACATGCTGCGTGGCATCGAAGTTCGCCAGGTTGCCCTTGACGAGGCCGACCCAGACATCCGCGCTCATCGTGTCGTTGAAGTCGCCGAAATCGCTGAAGTCGAATGCCACTTCGTCGGTGAAGACCGAGCGGTAGAGCGGCCAGTCGCGCCGGTCGACACCGTGGGCATAGGCCTGCTTCACGTCGCGGATCGCCTCGCGGTCGCAAAGCTCCTGTAGGGTCGTCGGTGCGGGCACTCGGCTCATCGGCGTCCTCTTGCGGCATCCTTCCGGCGCGCAGTGGTTGCAGGAAGCCGTGCCCGGTTGGACTGCGCAAACGACTAGCTGCCGCCGCGCCGCCCGCATCTAGGTTGCGCCCATCACAAGGAGGATGCCCATGACCGTTCGCGCCCCGTCACCCGCCGAGGTCGCCGCCCGCATGGCGATCACCGACGTGCTGCACCGCTATTGCCGCGCGATGGACCGGATGGACCGCGAGCTTGCCCTGTCGTGCTGGCACCCTGGCGGTACCGACGAACATACGCCGTTGTTTGCCGGCAGTGCCGAAGGCTTTGTCGACTGGGTCTGGCGCATCCACGAACCGATGGTGCTGACCCGCCACGTCCTGTCGAACGTGCAGATCGAGATCGACGGCGACGAGGCGTGGAGCGAAAGCTACTGGGACGTGCTGCTGCGCATCCGCGACGGGGCCGGTCTTGTCGACGTGAACGGCGGCGGGCGCTATCTCGATCATCTCGCCTGCCGCGACGGGCGTTGGGCGATCGTGCACCGCCGCTCGGTCCACGACTGGGACCGCATCGATCCGGTGACCGCGACGATGGCCGACAGCGCGCCGGTCACGCCCAACAATCCCGACGCCCCGGTCTATCCCGCCACGCGCGACCGGTTCGATCCGTCCTACGTCTTCCTCGGCGGGCACGCGCGCAAGTTCAGCTAGTTGCCATACTCTCCATAGTCACAGGTCCGGCATCGCGGCGAAGAAGTAGCATCCCGCGCCAAAGACATGACGTGGAGAGAACCGATGCTCGACCTGCTGATCCGCGGCGGCCAGGTGGCCGACGGCACCGGAAGCGCCATCCGCACCGCCGACGTGGGGGTGAAAGACGGCAAGGTGGTCGAGGTCGGGCGCATCGCCGCCACCGCCACCCGCACCATCGATGCCGACGGGCTGCTGGTAACGCCGGGCTGGGTCGACATCCACACCCATTACGACGGGCAGGCGACGTGGGACCCGGTGCTCGACCCTTCGTTCAGTTCGGGCGTGACGACCGCGATCCTCGGCAATTGTGGGGTCGGCTTCGCGCCGGTGAACCGGGGGGACGAGGCGCGGCTGATCGACCTGATGGACGGGGTAGAGGAGATTCCGGGCAGTGCGCTTCACGCCGGGCTGAAATGGAACTGGTCGAGCTTTCCCGAATATCTCGATGTGCTGGACGCGCAGCCGCGCAGCTTCGACATCGGCGCCTACCTGCCGCATGGGCCGCTGCGGCTCTTCGTGCTGGGCGACAAGGTCGGCACCGATCAGGCGGCGAGCGACGAGGAGATCGCGACGATGGCGCGCCTGACCGAAGAGGCGATGCGGGCAGGCGCGTTCGGCCTGTCCAGTTCGCGTACCTCGGTTCACCGCACCGTGCATGGCGACATGACCCCCGATTTCGGCGCGGACCAGAAGGAGCTGATGGCGCTGGCGCGCCCGGTCGCGCGGCACGGGGGCGTGATGGAATTTGCGCCGGCGGGCGTGGTGGGCGAGGATCCCTCGGCGATCCGCGAGGAAATGGCGATGTTCGACCGGATCGTGCGCGAAACCGGCGTCGACGTCCACATGCTGATGCTTCAGCCCAATCTCGACCCCGACTACTGGCAGACCCAGCTCGAATGGGCGGCGGGCATCAACGCGGGCGGGCGCAGCCGCGCCTTCGGCCAGATCAGCGGGCGCTCCATCGGCGCGCTGCTCAGCTTCTATGGCACCCATCCCTTCATCGAGCGGCCGACGTTCCGCGCGATCAAGGCGCAGCACCCGCGCGAGGCATGGCTGGAAAAGCTGGCCGAACCCGAGGTCAAGGCGAAGATCCTGGCCGAAACCGATCCCGAGGGCAGCTTCGGCCAGTTCCTCAACAGCCACTGGGAACGCTGCTACGACCTTGGCGAGAAGGCCGACTACGAGCCGGACGATGCGATGAACGTCATCGGCATGGCGCGCGCGGCGGGGCAGACGGTGCCTTCCTTCGCCTACGACACGATGCTGAAGACCAGCCGGCATCCGCGGCTGCTGCTGGCGATCAACAACTACGTCGACGGCGGGCTGGAACGGATGCGGCCGATGCTGGAGCATTCGGCATCGGTGCTGGGCGCGTCGGACGCGGGCGCGCACGTGATGACCATCTGCGACGGGTCGATGAACAGCTTCATGCTCACCCACTGGGCACGCGACCGGCGGCGCGGGGCGACGATGCCGGTCGAACAGGTGGTGCGGATGATGTCGCACGACACCGCCCGGTCGATGGGCATCCGCGATCGCGGCACGCTGGAGCCGGGGATGCGCGCCGACATCAACCTCATCGACTTCGCCAACCTCACGCTGGGCAAGCCGACCGTGGTCGACGACCTGCCCGAAGGTGCGAGCCGCCTGTTGCAGGAGGTGCGCGGGTTCGAGATGACGATGGTGGGCGGGGTGATCACGCGCGAGAACGACCGGGCGACGGGCGAAATGCCGGGGCGAGTCCTGCGCCATCCTGGTCGGGGTTAATGGGGCGGGGTTGATGGGTCGGAGTTGATGGGGGCGGGGCTGGGCGTCGCGCCGGCCCACAGTTTGCCATTTGCAGATACCTGACAAAAGGGCTTGTAGCGGCACGCCCGGTTAACGATCATTCCTTCCGCCATGCCCCATCGCAACGATATCGTCAGCCCGATGACCTTCCTCACCCTTGCGGAAGGGGCGCGGTGCATGATGGAACTGGCGACGCTGACGCTGAGCTATCCGGTTCTCGCCCGCGCGCCGCGCGGGGACGGGCACCCGGTGATGGTCCTGCCCGGCTTTGCCACCAACGACCAGATGACGGTGGTGCTGCGCAATTTCCTGTCGCGGCTGGGCTACGCGGTCCATGCATGGGACCTGGGCTGGAACCTCGACCAGCACACGACCGGCGAAAACGGCGAGCATATCGCCCGCCGCATCGCCGAGATCCGCGAACAGACGGGGCGCAAGGTGTCGCTCGTGGGGTGGAGCCTGGGCGGCGTCATCGCGCGCGAGGCGGCCCGCCGCGATCCGGCGGACGTGCGCCAGGTCATCACGCTGGGCAGCCCGTTCACCGGCAACCCATCGGCGACGAACCTCAACTCTCTCTACGAGCTGCTGACCGGCAATCGCATCGCCGAGATGCGCCACCATTCGCGCTATGCCGACGGGCACAAGGTGCTGCCGGTGCCGTCCAGCGCCGTATATTCGCGCACCGACGGGATCACCGCCTGGCAGAACTGCATCAGCGAGACCGACGAGAAGACCGAAAACATCGAGGTGGTGTCGAGCCACTTCGGCTTCATCGCCAACCCTGCGGTGTTCCACATCGTTGCCGATCGCCTGTCGCAGCCGGAACAGAACTGGCAGCCGTTCGACCAGTCGGGCCCGTTCAGCGCCTTCTACCGCGGATCGCCCAGAGCCTGACGCGAGGTGCCTGATCTGGGGTGCCTGATTTGGGGCCGCCTGATTTTGGAGCGGGCCTGACCGGCCAGCCCGCGCCGCTTATTCGCCGAGGCCGTAGAGGCCGAGCCGCGAATCGCGGCTGCGCACCGCCAGCGCCATGATCAGGATGTCGCTCGCCACGCCATCGGCGTCGCGAACGTGATCGCGCAGCAGCGCTTCGGGGCGAAAGCCCATCTCCTCGAACATCGTGCGCGCACCGGGCTGGTCGGTGGTCATGCGCACCAGCAGCTTCTCGATCCCGTCCTGCGAGGCGAGGTCGAGGCAGTGCATCGCCAAGAGCCTGCCCAGCCCCATGCCGCGGCTCTCCACATCGACCAGCACGCGCACGTCGGCGACGTGGGGCGACCAGCTCAGTTCATCCCGCACCAGCGCGCAGCATCCGTGGATCTCGCCCCCGTGGACGGCGACGAGGCTGCGGATGGTGCCTGCCGCGATCTGATCGATCCACGCGTCGAACACCTTGGGCTTGCGAATGTCGCGCTGCAGGAACAGCAGTTCGCGCACCGGCAGGCCATTGGCGAAGGCGAGCATCGCGTCGCGGTCGGCCGCTTCCAGCGGGCGCAGCACGACCTGCCGACCGTCGAGGTCGAGCGTGGTCGGTGCGAGATCCGTGGTGGGCATCGGGTCGTTCTCCTCGGGAGGGAAATTCGAAGGGGTGGAAGCGCTCAGACCGAGCGCTGGGCTAGCCATGTATCGATGAGCGGCCAGAGCCGTTTCAAGGCGGCGGGCCCGGCAACGAGGCTGACGTGACCGCCCTTGGCGATGATCTCCTCCCGGTCGGTGGAGGAAGTCATCGTCATCAGCGGGGTGGTCGCGGCATGGGCGACGACATGGTCGTGCTTGGCGACGATGTTGAGGATCGCGGCATCGATGCGCGCCATGTCGACCGTCTCGCCGCAAACCTCCAGCGTGCCGTTGATGAGGGCATTTTCCCACATCAGCCGTTTCACCAAAGTGCCGAAATAGGCGCCGGGGATCGGCAGCGTTTCCGCCGCCCAGCGGTCGAACATGCGGTACGACTTCACGAAATCGTCGTTCCACATGTTGTTCCACAGCGTTACCCGGCCCGCGGTGCGATTGGCCGGGCGGGCCAGGTCGAACGCGCCGAGCATGATTTCGGGCGGGATCAGCTCCAGCTCGCGCACCAGCAGGTCGACATCGAAATAGCGCTTGTCGGCCCAGGTCTGGAACAGCGGCATGTGGTTGAAGTCGATCGGCGTGGCCAGCAGCATGAGGTTGCGGATCGGGCGCGCGGTGCTGGTGGCGGCATAGGTGGTTACCAGCGTGCCGCCCGCGCAATAACCGGCCAGCGAGATCTCGCTCTCGCCCGTCTGCGCCTCGATCACCTCCAGTGCCTTGGGGATGAAGCGGCCGACATAGTCGTCGAAGTCGAGCCCGCGTTCGTCGCGGCGCGGGGGGTTCCAGTCGAGGTTGTAGACGTCGTAGCCCTGCTGCAGCAGGTATTCAAAGAAGCTCTGCCCCTTGGCGAGATCGAAGATGTAGCCCCGGTTGGTCGGCGGCGAGACCACCAGCAGCGGCACGCGGTAGATCTCCTCGTGCAGCGGGCGATAGCGGTAGAGCACCGCCGTCCCCTCGCGGTAGAGGACGTCCTTGGGCATGTGGCCCACTTCCGCCGCATCCGCGACGAGGAAGTCGAGGCCCTTGATGTTGCGCTTCAGCGCGCGATCGACTTCTTCACGGACTTGTCTGGAAATCGCCTCGGGGTCGAGGATCTCTATCCCGTCAGGCATTCGGTTTGCGGGCCGCTGTCGCGGGCTTATCCATTTTGCCCGTCGCGGCGGGCTGGGGCGATTTGCCCGTTTCGGCGGGCTGGGGCGGCTTGCGGGTGCGGCGCGGTTCGGGCGCGGCGGGCGCGCGGGGGGCCGCGCCGACATCCGGCTGGCCGAGCTGAAGGCGAAGCTGCGCGATGTGATCCTCGATCACCGCGAGCCGCTCCGAAATCTCGTCGATCTGGCTCTTGCTCGGCAGGTTGAGCGACTTCAGCACCGCCTCGGTCTGCTCGGCCATCGCCTTCTGCGCGATCACCGTGGCCTTGGTCGCCTGACCGATGAGGGCCCCGAATTCCTCGCTGCTGGTGAACTGGCCGGACCAGGCGTTGAGCTCGTGCTCCCACTTCTGGATTGCGTCCTGCCAGGCGGCGACGGGATTGAAGGGTTTGTCTGCCATCGGATCCAACAAAGCCTAAATGTGGTGCTGCAAAAACTATGATTAGGAATGGGAAACGGCGCAATCGCTAACCGCTTACGGCCGCTTGCGCCCATGTCACAGGATCGGAAGGCCGTGTTCGTCCTGCCACGGGTAGAACGGCGGCATGGCCGATGCGCGAGCCTTGAATGCGGCGGGCCGCTTGTCGAGGAATGCCTGCACTCCTTCCGCCCCGTCGGCCATGGCGGTGTAGAATACGGCAAGGCTGTCGATGTCGTGGGCGTGGCGCGGATGGACCTGTGCGCTGTTGCGCCAGGTCATCTGGCGGATCAGCGCGACGCTGACCGGGGAGCGGTCGGTCACCAGCGTGCGGGCAAAGGCCACCGCTTCTTCCACCAGCGATTCGGGTTCGCAGACCTTGCGCACCAGGCCCTTCGCAAAGGCTTCCCCGGCATCGAAGATGTCGGCCGAGTAGAACCATTCCAGCGCCTGCTGGATGCCGACGATGCGCGGCAGGAACCAGGTCGAGGCTGCTTCGGGCACGATGCCCAGCCGCCCGAACACGAAGCCGATCCGCGCGCGGCTGGAGGCGAAGCGGAAGTCCATCGGTAGGGTCATCGTCGCGCCGATGCCAACCGCCACGCCGTTGATCGCGCCGACGATGGGCTTGCGGCAGTCGTACATGGCCAGCGTCACCTTGCCGCCGGTGTCGCGGATGCCATTCTCGATCTCCGGCGCGACATCGGCGGTGGCGAGATCCGCCAGCGTCGGCCGTTGCCTCTCGTCCAGCCCGAAGACGTTGCCGCCCACGCCCAGGTCCATGCCGGCGCAGAAGGCCTTGCCCTCGCCGGTGACGACGATCGCGCGCACCGCGTCATCGTCGCTGGCGCGGCGGTAGGCGTCCTGCAGTTCCTCGCACATGGTGACGGTAAAGGCGTTCATCCGGTCGGGCCGGTTCAGCACCAGCCGCAGGATGCCGTCGTCCACGTCGTAGCGGATGGTCTCGTATTCGCTCATCGATGATGCCTCCCTTGCGTCGGGTCTATCGCATGGGACGGGGCTTGCGGGCCTGATCTTCTGGCTAAGGGCGCTACTGGATCGGAAGGGTGAGGCGGCGGATCAGCATGTCGCCCTGCCGCTCGTGCGTCAGCCACCCGTCGATCCGCGAAACGATGCGCGTGGCGAGATCCGATTCCGGCACGACTTCGCCGTTTCCCGCAGGGCCGGTCCACGTCAGTTCGAGCACGTCGCTGGTGCGCGCGGCCAGTCGCGCATGTCCGGCATTGTCCGAACAGCCGTGCTGCCCGTCGACCCAGTCGCTGACTACCAGCGCAACCGCCTTCGCCTGTTCGTTCAGCAGCGGCCAGTCGACGGGGCCCGTCAGCGGCAGGACACCGGCGCCGCCCGCACCCGCTGCGACCACGTCGTCCAGCGGCAGGCGGCCGTCGCCGCTTTCGTGCCGCAGATGCGCGAGTTCGAGCAGCACGTCGATCCGGCGACAGAGCGCGAAGGCGAGATGATCGAGCCGCTCCGACGCCCGCTGCGAGGCGAGCGACACCGCCCGGATCTCGGCCAGCACGTTTCCGATGGTGTGCGCCAGTTCCTCGTCCGGCTGGCCGACCATCACCAGCAGGAAGCCGCTGTCGCCGCCGTCGGCTAGGGTGAGCGGCAGGAAATGTACTTCCACCGCTTCGCCCGATCCGGTATTGAGGTCGAGCCGGCTTTCCCCCGTTGCGGCGAGCCGGTCGACCGCGAGCGCGGCGTAGTAATCCTCGTCGAAATCGGTTTCGGTGCCTTCCAGGAACCGGCCCGGTTCGACCGGCCAGTCGGCAAAGCCCGGCGGGCGCGTGGCGGTACAGCAATGTATCCGCGAGCGGCGATCGATGACGATCGCGCCCACGCCCCAGCGATCGGCCCTTCGACCAGTTTCTGCGACAACCATGGCTCGGGCCGTAGCGGCAACACTTGTTCCAAGGCAAGCATATTGATGCAGTGTTAAGTTGAGAAGACGATTGTTTTAAATCTAATCAGGCAATTGCCTTAATTACTGGTGAGCGCTAGACCCGATCGAGACACGAACGGGAGAGCCGATCTTGGCCGAGAGCCGCAAACCGCCGCTGCGCGCCTTCTGCGCCGTCAAGGGCCACGCCTTCGATCGCAACGCGTTCGAGGACATGCTGCGCGTCTGCGGGGCGGAGCCGACCGTCGTCGATCAGCCCGCCGCCGCCGCGATGATCGAGGCGGACCTTCTGGGCGATTACGACGTAGTGGTGCTGCATGACATGTGGGGCCTCGATTTCCGCGCGCCGCGTGATGAAAGGCCTGCGCCGGTTGAGCCGGGCGCGGCGCTGAAGGCGGGATGGGCGAAGGTTCTGGCCCGCGGCACCGGCGTGCTCGCCATCCACCACGCCATCGCCGCCTGGCCCGCATGGGACGATTATGCCCGGATGCTGGGCGGGCGCTTCCTCTATCGCGAAGGTGCGCTGTGCGGCACGGCGCGGCAGGACAGCGGCTATTGCCCGGATGCCCGCTATACCGCCGCCACTGTGCCCCACGCGGTGACCGCAGGCGTGGCGGAGAGATTCGAGCTCGACGACGAACTCTACGCGATGGAACTGCTGGCGGAGGAAGGGCTGCAGCCACTGCTCACCCGCACGACCGATATCGACCCGGCCCGCTTCCTGTCGGCGCAGAACGCGGTGCGCCGGATCGAGGGGGCGGCATGGTCACCGCCGAACGACGCGCGCCTGATCGGCTGGGCCAAGACCGCCGGGGCAGCGCGGGTCGTCTATCTCCAGCCCGGCGACGGGCCGCAGACCTTCGCCCATCCCGAATATCGCAAACTGGTCGCCAACGCGCTCGGCTGGATCGCGGAGAAGGCGGCATGAGCGATACAGGCGTGCTGTTCAGCCCGCTCGCCATCGGCGGCATGACCGTGCCCAATCGCATCGCGCTCGCGCCGATGACGCGCGAATTCGCGCCCGGCGGCGTGCCCGGCGACGATGTCGTCGAATACTACCGCCGCCGCGCCGCCGGCGGCACGGGGCTGATCATCACCGAGGGGATGGCGGTCAACGCCGCAGGCGCGCACGACGGGCCGATCCCGATGCTGTGGCAGGGCGAAACGCAGGCGGCGCTCACGCGCATCGCCGCGGCGGTGAAGGGCGAGGGCGCCTGCATCGTGCCGCAGCTCTGGCATGTCGGCATTCAGGATACGCCGACAACGGTGAACCCCGACACGGTAAAGCAGCGCCCGCCGCGCATCGGTCCATCGGGCCTGCACGGCTCGGGCCGGCCCTCCGGCTCGGCGATGAGCGATGCGCAGATTGCCGATACCATTGCCGACTTCGCCCGCGCCGCCGCCGCCTCGCACGCGGCAGGCTGCGACGGGATCGAGATTCATGGCGCGCACGGCTACCTGCCCGACCAGTTCCTGTGGAGCCGCACCAATCGGCGCGACGACCGGTGGGGCGGCGCGAACGGGGAACGCAGCCGCTTCCTCGCCGAAATCATCCGCGCCTGCCGCGCCGCCACCGCGCCCGGCTTTGCGGTGATCGCCCGCGTCTCGCAGTGGAAGTCGGTCGACTACACCGCCCGCCTCGCCGAAAACGAGAGCGAGTGGGCAGCGGTCCTCGAACCGCTGTGCGCGGCGGGGCTCGACGCGGTCCACGTCTCGACCCGGCGGTTCTGGGAGCCGGGGTTCGAGGGCGGCGATGCCACGCTGGCGGCAATTACGAAGCGCATCACCGGACTGCCGGTGATCGCGGTCGGTTCGGTGACGCTGGAAAGCGATTTCAAGGAAGGCACCAGCGAAACCGGCGGCGGCATTGCGGAAAGCGCACCGCGCTCAGCCCACGTCGGCGAAGTCGCCGCCGCGATCGCCGCAGGCGAGTTCGACATGATCGCGGTGGGCCGGGCGATGATCGCCAATCCCGACTGGGCGAACCTTGTGCGCGAGGGACGGGCCGATGCCTTGCGCCCCTTCGCGCGGGAGATGCTCGCGACGCTGGACTGACTCGTGCCTCAGCCCTTCGCGGTAAAGGCGATGGGCAGTTCGCGCAGCGGCAGCGTCAGGAAATTGGGCACGTGGATCGGCTTTTCCAGCGGGCGGGCCAGGCGGATGTCGTCCAGCCGCTCCAGGATGGCGAGGATGCCGCTCGCAATCTCGGCCCGGGCCAGCGGGGCGCCGACGCAGAAATGCGCGCCCGCCCCGAAGGCAAGATGCTGTCCCGCGTTCTTGCGCTCCATGTCGAAGGCGTGCGGGCATGCGAACTTCGCCTCGTCGCGGTTCGCCGCGCCATAGCGGACAATCACCACCGAGCCTTCGGGGATCAGCGTTCCGGCCAGTTCGACGTCGCGCGTGGTACGGCGGCGCAGGCCCTGCGTCGGGGTTTCGTAGCGGATCACCTCTTCCACGAAATTGCGGATCAGCGACGGGTCGGCGCGCAGTTTCGCCATCTGGTCGGGATGACGGATCAGTTGCAGCATCGCGTGGCCCAGCGACGTGGTGGTCGATTCGAACCCGCCCGCGATCAGCTGCGCCATGACCGACTGCAACTCGTTGATCGTCAGCGGCTCGGCAATGTCCTGGTGTCCCATGACGAGGGCCGAGACGAGGTCTTCCTGCGGGTTGGCGCGGCGCTCCTCGAACAGGCGGGCGAGGTGGTGCTGCGCCTCTAGCTCGATATCGGCGTTGGCGCGCAGTTCCTCGGGTGTCATCACGCGCGAGGCAGGGGCGAGCAGGGCATCGGCCCACTTGCGGAAGGTCTCCACCTCGCTGGCATCAAGGCCGATCTGTTCGGCGAGGATCGTGCCCGGCAGCATGACCGCGTATTCGGCGACGAACTCGCATTCGCCGCGATCTATGAACCGGTCGATAAGGCCGTTCGCGACCTCCTCGATATGCGGCATCAGGTTGCGCACGCGCCCGACGGTGAACGCGCGGTCGACCAGCTTGCGATAGCGCGAATGGACCGGCGCATCGGTGCGCTGCAGGGTCTGCACGTGCGACCAGCCGTGTTCGTTGAGGTAATCCTGCATGATCTTCGAATTGGTCTCGCCCTGCAGCGAGGCACGGTCGACGTTGTTCGAATAGGTCACCGGATCGGTCAGCACCTGCCGCAGGTCGTCGTAGCGAGTGACGATGTAGAAGCCGGTTTCGGGCATCCGGTAGATCCCCGGCATCGCGCGGATGCGGTCATAGGCGTCGAACGGATCGTCCTGCGTCGCAGGGTCCAGCAGGCTCAGGTCGGCGAGCGTATCGGCCGTTTCGGTCATCGCAGAATCCTCAGGTCCCAAAAGGTATGATGCAGGCTTGCATGCCGGCAATTTCGCCACAGAATGATGCAATTGCCTGAACCGATCAAGCTAGTTCCCGTCTTTTCTCCTCAGATCTCGCAAAAACGCGTAAAAAATAAATGCACTTGCCTTAATTTAATTCGTCGGTAGTTTGATAGGGCGACCGTGGTGCACGCGGCGCAAGGATGCCCGACGTTCGGGTCAAGGGAGAGAGACGCGATGACTTCCACAACCGCCGTGGCCGCAACCTGCCGCCTGTCCGCTCGCACCGCCGCCTGGCTTCTTGCGGGCAGCGCGCTCGCGGTCTGCGCGCCCGCATTCGCCCAGTCCGCCACCGACACCGTTCCTGGGCAGGGCGCCGAGCCGACTTATGCCGGCACCACGTCCGAAGCAGCGGAAGTGGCGCCCGCCGGTGGCGGCCTCGAAGAAATCGTCGTCACCGCTCGCAAGCGCGTTGAATCCGCGCAGGACGTGCCAGTCGCCGTCACCGCGATCTCGGCGCAGGAAATCGCCGACCGCGATCTCACCAGCCTCGAACGCATCGCCGCCGCCACGCCGCAGCTCGCCATCGGCCGCAACGCCACCGGCTCGGGCGCGCAGCTGACCCTTCGCGGCATCGGTTCGAACTCGCTGTCGATCGGCACCGAACAGTCGATCGCGGTCATCGTCGACGGCGTCTATTACGGCCAGGGCCGCACCATCAACGAAGGCTTCTTTGATCTGGGCGGGGTGGAAATCCTGAAGGGGCCGCAGTCGCTGTTCTTCGGCAAGAACGCGACCGCCGGCGTGATCTCGATCACCACCGCCGACCCGACCGACCACTTCACCGCGTCGTCCAAGACGAGCTATGAATTCAACGCCGGCAAGCTGCGCGAGGAATTGATCCTGTCAGGTCCGATCAGCGATACGCTGGGCTTCCGCCTCGCCGGACGCGTCGGCAAGGACTTCGGCTACCTGTTCGACAACCGGGCCGATACGGTCACTTACGTCACCACCGACCGTCCCTCGTCCACCGTCAACAACGGGCAGACCACCCACACCGCCACCGCCTACAAGGACAACGGCCCGCGCGAGAAGGAAGTGCTGCTGCGCGGTACGCTGGAGTGGGAGGCGAGCGACCGCCTGACCGCGCGGCTGACCGCGAACTACGGTTACAACCGCACGATCGGCACGTGGAACTACGCGGTCTTCGCGTGCGAGGGCGGTTTCAGCCACGTCAATCCGGCCGTCCCGTGCGAACGCGATTTTGCGATCTATACCAACAACATGCCCGCCGACATCGGCGCGGAGACGCAGTTCGCCCGCGACGACGGCAAGAACTTCAACCGCTATACCTCGTGGGGCGTGACCGGCACGATTGACTACGAGCTCGGCGATCTCACGCTGACCTCGGTCACCAACTACCAGTGGAACCGCAACGTCTGGTCTCTGGATCTCGACTACCAGTCGGTATCCTCGCCGGGCCTCAACATCTGGGGCACGGAAAATTCGGAATACGACGCGTTCTCGGAAGAACTGCGCCTGCTGTCGGACTATGACGGCCCGCTCAACTTCCTGCTCGGCGGCTATTACCAGACCTCGACCCGCGGCTTCGTGCAGAACGTCGTCTTCGCAGGCGTCGAAAACAGCGCCGCGCCCGAAGGCAAGCGTTACGTCGCCTATGCCAAGGACAGCGGCACCGATGGCAAGACCCTGTCGGCCTATGGCCAGGCGATGTGGGAGATGGTGCCCGACACGCTGGAGGCGACGGCGGGCGTACGCTACATCCACGAAACCAAGGACAGTTATTTCGTCCAGCCCTATGCGCATCCGATCTTCAACGGTACGCGCTATGCCGTGAACGACCCGCTCTATGCCGACCAGACCTTCACCAACTGGTCGCCCGAAGCGACGCTGACCTGGAAGCCGACCAGCGACGTGACCGTCTACGGCGCGTACAAGACCGCGTACAAGTCGGGCGGTTTCTCCAACTCCTCGATCCAGTCGCCGGTCACCCCGCTCGACTTCTTCCTGTTCGAGCCGGAAAAGGCGAAGGGCTTCGAATTCGGCGTGAAGACCGAGCTGCTGGACCGCCAGCTGCGCTTCAACGTCACCGCCTACAACTACGAGTTCACCAACCTGCAGGTGACCTACCTCGATTCGGCGGCGCTGTCGTACAACTCGATCAACGCGGGTACGGCGCGGACCAAGGGCGTGGAGATGGAATTCGCCTACGCCCCCGATGCCCTGCGCGGGTTCCAGCTGAACGGTTCGGCGAATTACAACCGCGCGCGTTACGGCGATGCTCTGGCACCCTGCTACGGCGGGCAGAGCCTGGCCAACGGCTGCATTCCCAACCTGCTGAGCGTCGGCACGCCGGGCCAGAACCTGAAGGGCCTGCCCACGTCGGATGCGCCGGACTGGACCGCGACCCTGGGCGCGCGGTACGAAGGTCCCCTGGGCAACGGGCTGATGATCGGCATGTCGGCTGACGCGCGCTATAGCGGTGATTACCTGACCTCGGCCTTCGGCAGCCCGCTGTCGCGGCAGGGCGAATATGTCATGCTGGACGCTGGCTTGCGCGTCGGTGCCGAGAACGAGACGTGGGAGGTCGCATTGCTGGGCAAGAACCTCACCAACCGCTTCGTCGCCACCGGCGTCACCGACGGCAGCGGCACCGGCACCGGCACCGGCACCAACGCGGCGGTCAGCGCCGATCAGGTCGGCTTCATCGCCATGCCGCGGACCGTGACGCTGCAGGTCACGCTGCGCATTCCCTGAACCCTGCCAACGAAGACCCAGCCAACGAAAGCCACCGCAATCTCGTGATCGACCAGACCGAAGTTTCGCTCAGCCCGTTCCCCCTGCCCGATCCGCTGACGGTAGGGGGAACACTGTTCGCCATAGCCAACCGGTTCCCGGACCGGCCCGCGCTGATCTATGGCGAGAAGCGGGCGAGCTGGCGCGAACTGGGTGAGCTGTCGATCGCCATGGCGCGGCGGCTGGTGGGGCTGGGCGTGCAGCACGGCGATCACGTCGGCGTGCTGATGCCCAACTGCTTCGAATACGTGGTGCTCTACTTGGGCATCCAGCTTGCCGGGGCGAACGCGGTGCTGCTGAACGCCCGCTACCGCCCCGACGACCTGGTCTATGTCATTCCCAAGGCGGACATCGACTACCTCTTCGTCGGCGGCCAGGCGGCACGGCACTGCGATTATCGCCCGATGCTGGAGGAAGCCTTTCCCGGCCTGATGGGCGAACATGCGGGCACGGAAGGGCGGGTCAGCCACCCCGACGTGCCGCGCCTGAAGCGTGTCGTCGAACTGGGCGAGGACCGGCCCGGCGCATGGATGACGCCCGAAGCCTTCGCGGCGCTGGAGGGCGAGGCCACGCGCAAGGAGGTCCTCGACCGCGCGCTCGCCGTCTCGCCCGACGATGTCGGCCTGATGATCTTCTCGTCCGGCACCACCAACCGGCCCAAGGCCTGCATGATCGCACACCGGTCGCTGTGCGTGACCGGCAAGGGCATGGCGGGCCGCTTCCGCCTGACCGAACAGGACGTGGTCTGGGACCCGCTGCCGCTGTTCCACATGTCGACGATACTGCCGCTGGCCGGGTGCCGGCACACCGGCGCATGCTTCATGGGCATGGACCATTTCGACGAGAACGTGGCGATGGACCTGCTGATCCGCGAACGCCCGACCGTGCACTACGCCGGCTTCCCGACGATCATCGGCGCGCTGGTCAACCACCCGGATTTCGCGAAGTACGACCAGTCGCGGCTGCGCATCAACCACGTCGTCGGCCCGCCCGACCTGCTGCGCCGCTATGCCGACGCCTTTCCGGGCGCGGTGGCGGTCAATTCCTACGGCCTCACCGAAGCGACCGGCGTGCCGTGCTATTCCGATCTCGATGACCCGCGCGAGATCCTCTTCACCACCAGCGGCTGCGTCTACGACGGGGTGGAGGCGAAGATCGCCGGGCCCGACGGGGCCGAAGTGCCGGACGGCGAGCCGGGCGAGATCTGCCTGCGCGGCAATGTCATCTTCGCAGGGTATTACAAGGACCCCCACGCCACGGCGAAGGCGGTCGATACGGACGGCTGGTTGCATACCGGCGACCTTGGCCGCAAGGGGCCGGGCGGGCGGCTGGTCTACGAAGGGCGGCTGAAGGACATGCTCAAGATCGGCGGCGAGAATGTCGCCGCGGTCGAGCTGGAAAGCTTCCTGATGACTCACCCCTCGGTCAAGATGGCGCAAGTCATCGGCGTGCCCGACGACCGCCTGATGGAAGTCGCCGCCGCCTTCATCGAACTGCAACCCGGCGCAGAATTACGTCCCGAAGAGCTGATCGCCCATTGCGATGGCCGCATCGCAAGCTACAAGATCCCGCGATATATAAGATTTGTTGAGGATTGGCCGATGAGCGCGACGAAGGTGCAGAAGTTCGAACTTCTCAAGGGGTTCGAGCCCCATTCCAAGATCGAGCCGCGCCGCAAGGGCGCCGCTTGATGAGCGGTCCTTCGCAATCGGAGGAGACCGTCGGCTGGGGTGCCTGGGGCGTCGTCCTGATCCTCACGCTCGCCTATACGCTCAGCTTCATCGATCGGCAGGTGCTGAACCTCCTGGTCGAGCCGCTGAAGGCGGAGTTCAGCCTGTCCGACACCCGGCTCAGCCTGTTACAGGGGCTGGCCTTTACCGTCGCCTATGTCGCCTTCAGCCCGCTGCTGGGCAGGATGGCGGACACGTCGAACCGGCGCAACCTGCTGATCGGCGGGGTCGTGCTGTGGTCGATCGCGACAGCGCTGTGCGGTCTGGCGCGCAATTACTGGCAGCTGTTTCTCGCCCGCTGCGGCGTCGGCGCGGCAGAGGCCAGCCTGACGCCGGCGGCATGGTCGATCATTGCCGATCGTTTTCCGCCCCGGCTGATGCCGCGCGCGATGTCGATCCTCTTGATGGGGCCCTACCTTGGCGGCGGCCTTGCCATGATCTTCGGCGGCATCCTGCTCAAATATGCCGAAACCCACCAGTTCGGCTCGCTCGATCCGTGGCAGTTCGTGTTCATCGCGGTCGCGGTGCCGGGCGCGCTGGTCACCGCGCTGCTGGTCTTCTTCGTACGCGAACCGGTGCGCAGGGCGGCGACCGTCGGCGACGCGACGAACGATGCGATGAGCGTGTCCGAAGTCGGCGGCCGCTTCCGCCGCGACTGGCGCTTCTATTTCAACTTCTATGCGGGGATGAGCGGGCTGGTCATCACGCTCTACGCCTTTCCGGCGTGGCTGCCCGCGGTGCTGATGCGCCAGTTCGGGGCGGAGGCGGCGGTCGTCGGGGTGCAATACGGTGCATTCGTGCTGATCGGCGGATCGGCGGGCGTGCTGTGCGGCCCGGTGCTGGCCGGATTCCTCGAACGGCGCGGTCGGCGCGATGCCTTGATGGTGGTGCCTGTTGTGGCCGCGGCGATCGTCGCGGTGCTGGCCGCCTCGCTGGCCTTTGCGCCCAGCTATTCGGTGGCGCTGGGCATCGGCGGGGTGATCAGCTTCTTCTACTCGCTGCCGATGGCGGGGGCCTCTGCCGCGCTGCAGATCGTCACTCCCAACCGGATGCGCGGCATGGCCAGCGCGGTCTACGTCTTCGTCGTCTCGGTCATCGGGCTGGGCGCGGCGCCGACCATCGTTGCGCTGATCACCGACAAGGTGTTTCGCGACGAATACATGGTCGGCACCTCGCTGGCGATCACTTCGACGGTATCGGCCATTATCGGCCTCGTCCTGCTCAACGCGGCGCGCAAGGCCTATGCGGAGCGGCTCGAACTAGTTTGACTGGGGCCTGAGCGGGGCCTGACCGGGGCCCGCCGGGATCTCGAAGAGGGGCGGTCCGTCATGGCGATGGGGTGCGATCAGCGCGGCGGTCATGATGTCGAGCGTATCTTCGACCAGCATCGACAGCGGCATGTCCTGATCGCTGCGCGGGAAACCGCTGTCGCGCCGCATCAGCATGTTGAGGAACATCAGCTTCACTATGCCGACCCGCAGCCGCAGCACGTCGGCGGGGATGTGGCCGCACCGTTCGGCGATCAGCTGGCGCACGCGGCGCAGCGCCGGCACCGGCACCTCCGGGTTGTCGTAGGGGTGGGCGATCCCCTCGGCCCGCGACCGGGTGAGATACTGCGCCAGGAACGCGGAATAGGGATGCGCGCCATTGTCGTCGCAGATCGACAGGTGCGGCAGGACCAGCACCTGCAGCAGCACGCGCACGTCGGCGATTTGACCGCTTCTTTCCGCCCGGTCGAGCATTTCGGATCGCATCGGCTCAAACATGTTCGAACGATAGTCGAAGATGTCGTAGACCAGCTGCTCCTTGCTGCCGAAATGATACTGGACCGCGGTGTTGTTACCCTGACCGGCGGCCGCCGCAATCTCGCGCAGGGCCACGCCATCGATGCCCCGGTCGGCGAACAGGATCTCCGCCGCCTCCATGATGCGCACGCGCGTCGCCTCCGCCGCGCGCGAACGGCGACGCTTCTTCGGTTCCGGATCGATCGTACTCGCCATTCTGCCCCAATCTGTCTGTCGCCGGGAACGCTAGCCGACCGGTCGCGCCGCCACAAGTTGCCCGCAACGCCCCAGTCCGAAGGATCACGACCATGACTGCCACCACGCCCCGTACCGCCATCGTTACCGGCGCATCGCGCGGCATCGGGCGCGGCGTCGCGCTCGATCTGGCCGGGCTCGGCCACACCGTCGTCTCGCTGGACCGCGAGGAGGGGAGCGACCCGGCGATCACCACCGTCGCCTGCGACGTGTCCGACGCGGGCGCGGTGGCCGATGCGGTGGCGGAGGTGGAGCGGCGTTTCGGCCCGGTCCAGATTCTCGTCAACAATGCCGGGATCAGCCCGGCCTCGCCGGACGGACGGGCGGTGATGATCGAGGATATCGCCGTCGCAGACTGGCGGCGCGTCCTGTCGATCAACCTCGACGGGGTGTTCCACTGCTGCCGCGCGGTGCTGCCGGGGATGAAGCGGTCGGGCTGGGGCCGGATCGTCAACTTCTCGTCGCAGGGCGGGCGCACGCGCTCGATGCTGTCGGGCGCGCACTATGCCGCGTCGAAGGCGGCGCTCTTCGGATTTACACGGGTGCTGGCCGGGCAGGCGGGCGCGCACGGCATCACCGCCAACTGCATCGCGCCCGGGCGGATCGAGACCGACCAGTCGGACCAGTTCGCGCTGGACGACTATGTCGCGCAGATCCCCGCCGGGCGGCTGGGCCGGCCCGGCGACATCGCGGCGGCGACCCGCTATCTGGTGTCGGACGAAGCCGCCTTCGTCACCGGCGCGATCCTCGACGTGAACGGCGGGTTCTTCATGCCGTGAGGCGCTATATCTTCCCCTCGCGCACTTCGTCCAGCACGCGGACCAGCCCCTGCTGGGCGACGTGCGCGACCGGCGTGCCGTCGGCGCGGAACATGGTGCCGCGCGAATAGAGCCGCGCCCCGCTCGATACCGGGGTCTCGATCGCGTAGAGCATCCATGCGTTCATGTCGGCGTCGCCATGGAACCAGATCGCATGGTCGAGGCTGCTGGTCTGCAGGTAGTCGTTCTCGAACCCGTAGCCCAAGGGTAGCAGCCCGGTCTGGAAGATGTGGAAGTCGCTGGCATAGGCCAGCCAGCAGCGCTGCCGCGCCTGGTCCGCCACCAGCGGTTCCTTCATGCGAAACCAGAAGCTGCGATGCGGCGGGCGCACGCTGTCGTCGCCGAAGCCGTAGGGTTCGCACGGACGCCATTCGACCTGCTGCCGCCGCAGCCAGAACGGCCGGTGTCGTTCGGGCAGGGTATCGGCGTGGGCGCGGAACAGGTCTTCCAGCACCGGCAGTTCCTCGGGCGAGGGCACATCGGGCATCGGCAGGGTGAAGTCCGGACCCGGTTCGTCTGTCTGGAAGCTCGCCATCATCTCGATGATCGGCTTCGCATCCTGCGTCACCGACACGTCGCGCGCGGCAAAGCTGCGCCCGTCGGTCAGGCGGCGAACCGCGAAATCGAGCGGCCGGTCGGTCAGCCCCGGCTTCAGGAAATAGGCGTGGAGGCTGTGCACCGGCTTGTCGGCGGGCACCGTGCGCTGCGCGGCGGCCAGCCCCTGCGCCACCACCATGCCGCCATAGAGCCGCAGCAATCCGCTTGGCACCACCGGCGCGGTGAAGCGATCCTCGCCCGTTTCGGTCAGGGCAAAGGCCTGCTCGCGTTCGAGCGCCGGATCGTCGGGGTAGGGGTTGTCGGGCAGGATCACGTTCTCTCCGTCCTCGCGCAGGCCGCGATTGCTTTTTGGTCCAACTGCCTTAAACATCGGGAGATAGCAAAATCAACCCGAGAGGACCTTTATGACCGCCACCGATAGCCGCCCACTGGCCGACATGCCTACCGTGATCACGGGGGGTGCCAATGGCCTCGGTGCGGCGACGGCGCGCCGGTTTGCGCGGCTGGGTGCCAAAGTCGTCGTCGCCGACATCGACGATGCGGGCGGAGAGGCGATCGCGGCCGAGATCGGCGGCCATTATCGCCGCTGCGACGTGACGAGCGAGGCCGATTTCGAGTCGCTCGTCGGCACCTGCGTCGACCTCCACGGATCGCTGGGCTGCATGATCAACAATGCCGGGCAACTGGGCGCGCTGGGCGGCATCGGCGAGATCCCGCTCGACGCGTGGAACCGCACGATCGCGGTGCTGCTGACCTCGGTCTTCCTCGGCACCAAGCATGCCGCGCGGG
>CAYRLC010000004.1:0-15877 GCA_964424995.1 uncultured Croceicoccus sp. | reverse complement strand
CGGGGCGGCGTCATCCTCAACACCGCCAGCGTCGGCGGTATCGCGCCGCTGGCACCGCATGCCTATACCGCCGCCAAGCACGGCGTCGTCGGCCTGACGCGTTCGGCGGCGAGCGAGCTGGCCGCCGACGGCATAAGGGTGAACGCGGTCGCACCGGGCAGCGTGCCGTCGCGGCTCACCGAACTGGCTTACGGCGGGATGGAGGCGATGGAAGCAGCGCAGCGGGCGCGCAACCCGCTGGGCACCATCGTCAGCGCCGACGAGATCGCGGGCTGCTTTGCATGGCTGGCCGGTCCCGACGGGCGCAACGTGACGGGGCAGGTCATCGCCGTGGACAGCGGGCTGACGGACTTGCGGCTCAATGCCGACTATTATCGCAAGGACGCGACCTTCTTCGGCCGCGATGGGATCGAATGAGGCGGGATCAGAGGTAGCGGACGGGGGCCGACCCGTCCCAGCCCGCGTGGGCGCCAGCGACCATGGCGAAGACGCTGGTGATCGCATCGGTCGCGGCGATCAGTTCCAGGCACGGTTCGGCCAGCGCGGCGGGGTTTTCGATATAGGCGAACTGGGTGGCCTGCGACCGGCCCTCGGTGGCGACGACCAGCCCGGCATCGAGCGCGGCCTTGTAAGACGCATCGAAATCGTCGGCGATATAGCCCATGTGATGGAGGCCGCGCCCGCCCGCGCCCAGAAATCGCTGATAGGTCGACGGCCCGCCGCCCGGCACGATAAGCTCGATCTGCAAGTCGCCCAGCTGGCCCAGCGCGACCGCGGCGATCATCGGTTCGCGGCACGCCTCGCCGCCATGGTAGAGCTCGACGAACTCGCGTTTCGGCAGCACGAAGAACGGACCTGCGCCCAGCGTCTTCGTCCAGTGCGCCATCGCCGCATCGAGATCGTCGACGAGGTATCCGGCCTGCACCATGCGCGCTCCGAATGTCGGCATCATTCCGCTCCTGCCTTCTTCGCCGCGCGTGCCCGGTCGTTGACGTAGGCGCGCACCGCCTCCGCATCGGCGGGCGTCAGGTACTTGGCGAAACTCGCCATGCCGTTGTCGGCGAGGCATGCCGTCGATCACGATCTGTTTCCACACGTCCTTATTCGCCAGCGCACCCGACCGGCGCAGGTCGGGCAGCACGCCGATGCTCTGCGCCCCCGCCCCGTGGCAGGCGCCGCAGGTCAGGTTGAAGATCGTGTCGCCGCGCGCGATCTGCGCCGCCGTGAACGTCTCGTCAGACGGGGCAAAGGGCATGACGTCGGCCTTGGGTCTCGCCGCCAGCTTCGCGGTGCCGCCGATGCGAAAGGCCATGATGCGGCCCGGAATCTTCGGATCGGGGCGGGCAAAGCCGGGCATGGCAAGGTTGTAGGCCCCGCCCTTGCCGGCCATGACCGCGATGTACTGCACGCCGTCCACCGCATAGCTGACCGGGCCGGGCATCACTGCCTGCTGCGCGTCGAAGCGCCACAGTTCCTTGCCGTTTGTGGCGTCATAGGCGCGGAAGGTGCCGTCGGCGAGCCCTTCGAACACGAGGTTGCCCGCCGTCGCCAGCACGCCGCCGTTCCACGGGCTATCGCGCTTCACGCGCCAGACTTCCTTCTGCGCCACCGGGTCCCACGCGATCAGGTTGCCCTGCAGCGCCGATTGGAGCGCCGCGATGCCCGCCTTGTCTATCGGCAGGTTGGCGTCCATCTTGATGCCGAGGTTCAGCAGGCCCGGCCGCATCTCGTAGCTGCCATCGGGGTTGTAGAGCATCGGCACCTGCATCGCCGGGATGTAGACGAGGCCGGTCTTCGGGCTGAACGCCATCGGGTGCCAGTTGTGGGCGCCCCAGCCGCCCGAGGTGGCCAGATAGGGCCCTGCCTTGTCATAGCGGGCAGCCGGGTTCTCGACCGGGCGCCCGGTAGCGAGGTCGATCCGCTCCGCCCAGTTGACCGGCACGAACTTCTCGGCCGATATCGGCTTTCCGGTGCCGCGGTCTATGACGTAGAAGAACCCGTTCTTGGGCGCATGCATGATGACCTTGCGCGCCGTGCCGTCGATGGTGAGATCGGCGAGGATCATCTGCTGGGTGGAGGTGAAGTCCCACTGGTCGCCCGGCGTTTCCTGGTAATGCCAGATATATTCGCCTGTGTCGGGATCGAGCGCGAGGATCGAGCCGACGAAGAGGTTGTCGCCCTCTCCGTTCGAGCGCAGGCCCCGGTTCCACGGCCCGCCATTGCCGACGCCGACGTAGAGCCGGTCCATCTCGTGGTCGTAGACGATCGAATCCCACACCGTGCCGCCGCCGCCGATCTTCCAGAAGGCGTCGCCCGACCATGTCGCGCGGGCCATCTTCTCCAGCGGCTCGTCGGAGACCTGCCCATCCTTCTTCCCCGGCTCTCCGGGCACGGTGTAGAAGCGCCAGGCCATCTTCCCGGTCTTCTGGTCGTAGGCGGAGACGTAGCCGCGTTGGCCCTGGTCCGCGCCGCCGTTGCCGATGAACACCTTGCCCTTGGCGACGCGCGGCGCGCCCGAGATCGCCTGCGACGCGTCGGGGTCGGTGGTCTGCGCCGACCAGACGGGTTGGCCGGTCTTTGCGTCGAGGGCGATGAGCCGGCCGTCGATGGTGCCGAAGAACAGCCGCCCGTCGGCATAGGCCGCGCCCCGGTTTACCACGTCGCAACAGGCGTGGAGCGCGGTCTCGCCGGGCACTTGCGGGTCGTATTGCCAGATCCGTTCGCCGGTCGCAGCATTGAGCGCGACGACCTTGCTCCACGCGGTGGTCGCGAACATCACGCCGTCGACGATGAGCGGCGTGCCCTCCTGCCCGCGAAACGTGTCGAGGTCGTGCGACCAGGCAAGGCCGAGCTGCCCGACATTGGCGGTGTCGATGTCGTCCAGCGGCGAGAAGCGCTGTTCGGAATAGGTCCGCCCGTGGCTGAGCCAGTTCTGCGGTTCGCTGTCGGCGGCGATGATCCGCGCGTCGAAGGCGGCACCGCCAACCGCATCGGCACCGGCATCCGTTCCCCCGCCCGTGCCGCATGCCGCGAGGGCAAGCGAGAGCGAGGCGAGGAGAGCGACACCCGCAGACCGCATGCCGATGGCGCGAACGCGGGACGGGCGGGGGAACGAATGGCGCATGTTGGGGGTCAGGTCCGGTCGTTGTCGTTCAGCGTGATGAAGACCGACTTGGTCTCCTGGAAGGCGGAGATACCCTCCAGCCCGTTCTCCCTGCCCCAGCCGGATTCGCGGAAACCGCCGAACGGCATCGCCGCATGCATCACGCCGTAGCCGTTGACCCACACGTTGCCCGCGCGCAGCTTCTGCGCGACGAGGTGCGCCTTGTTGACGCTGGTCGTGTAGATCCCGGCGCCAAGCCCGTAGCGGGTGTCGTTGGCCATGCGGACCAGATCGTCCATGTCGTCGACCGGGGTCGCCACCAGCACCGGGCCGAAGATCTCTTCCTTCACGATGCGCATCGAGGCATCGACGTTGGCGAAGACGGTCGGCTGCACGAAGAAGCCGTGATCGCCGTGGGTCGCACCGCCGGTGACGATCTCGGCCCCTTCGAGCACGCCGGTTTCCAGATAGCTGGCGACCTTGTCGCGCTGCCCTGCGCTGATCAGCGGGCCGATCTGGCTGGCCGGGTCCATGCCCTTGCCGATAGTCAGCCCCTTCGCGAAATCGCTGATCCCGGCGACGACCTTGTCATAGGATTTCTTCTGCACGAAGAGCCGCGATCCGGCGAAGCAGACCTGCCCGGTATTGGCGAAGATGCCCATCGCGGCGCCGGGGATGGCGATGTCGGGATCGGCATCGTCGAACACGATGACCGGCGACTTGCCGCCCAGTTCCAGCGTCACCCGCTTCAGATTGGCAGCAGCGGAGCGGACAATGGACTTGCCGGTCGCGGTCGATCCGGTGAAGCTGATCTTGTCGACATCGGCATGGTCGACCAGCGCCTGCCCCGCATCCTTGCCGAAACCGGGCACGATGTTGACGACGCCCGGCGGCACGCCCGCCTCGTTCATCAGGTTCGCGGCGTAGAGCGCGGACAGCGGGGTCAGTTCGGCCGGTTTCACCACCACGCAGCACCCTGCGGCCAGCGCGGGGGCAAGCTTTATGATCAGCGTGCCGATCGGGCCGTTCCAAGGGATGATGATCCCCGCCACGCCCACCGGTTCGACGCTGGTATAGGCGTGCATGTGCACCGCGTCGCTGGCGATGGAGGGGCTGACGTTGCGGCCCGTCACCTTGGTGATCATGCCGGCATAGTATTTCAGCTGCGCGATGGTCGACCCGACCATCCATTCGGCAAAGGCGATCGGCATGCCGTTGTCGGCCACGTCGATCTCGGCCAGCGTGCGCGCCTCACGCTCGAACAGTTCGGCCAGCTTCCACAGGATGTCGGCGCGCCGTTCGGGCGGCAACCCGTGCCAGCGCCGTTCGTCGAAGGCGCGGCGCGCGGCGGCGACGGCGCGGTCGATGTCGGCGGCGCGGCCCTCGGCTACGCGGGCGATGCACCGGCCGGTCGCCGGGTCGTGCACCTCGAAGGTCTCCCCGCTCGATGCATCCTGCCACGCGCCGTCTATGAACAGCTGGTGGGTGCCGGCCAGGTAATCGCTGACCTGCTGGTCGGGATCGTGCAGCGCCATGGGGAAACTCCGTATCAAATCAGAAAAAACCGGCGCCGCACTTCTCCCAGGGAGTGAAAGCGATGCAGCGCCGGTCAGGCAGGGATCAGAAGCGGACCGTTCCCTGCAGCAGGATTTCGCGCGGGCGGCCGATGTTGACCCAGACCGCGTCGGGCGTGCCGAACGGCTTTTCCGCGCCGGCGATGCCGTAGTACTTGTTGGTGAGATTGCGCCCGATCACCGCCAGTTCCCAGTTGTCGTCCAATTGGTAGAGGCGCGCGGTGGCGTTGATCCGGGCAAAGCCCTTCTGCCAGCCGACCGGGTTCTGGTTTTCCAGCAGCCAGTAGCCGCTGGTGTAGTTGGCATCGCCCGACAGGCCGAGGCCAAGGTCGCTGGTCAGTTCCCTGTCATAGGAGATGCCGCCGGTCAGGTTCCACTTCGGCGCGCGGACGAGCGCGGTGCCCGAAAGATCCTGCGTGGTGCCGTTGCAGCCCTGCGCCGCGGTCTGGCCCGCATAGCACGGCGCCGCCGGGAAGCTCAGGTACTTCGCCTTGTTGTAGCCCGCCGCCGCGCGCAGCGTGAAATCGGGCGTGACGTTGAACGCGCCGTCCAGTTCGACACCCGTGGTGCGCGCCGATGCCGCGTTGCGGATCGTGAACGACGGGGGCGAGGGGTTGAACGAGGTGAGCTGCAGCCCCTTGAAGGTGTAGCGATAGACGGTCGCGTTCAGCAGCAGGCGACGGTTCAGCAGTTCGCCCTTGAAGCCGATTTCGCCGCCGTCCGCCTTTTCGGGCGCGAAGCCCAGGTCCGCGATGGTCTGACCCGCCGACAGGATCGAGGGGTTGGAGAAACCGCCCGACTTGTAGCCGGTCTTGTACGCGGCGTAGATCGTCGCTTCGGGCGTGGCGCGCCAGGTGATCGTCGCCTCGGGCGAGATCTGTTCGTCGGAGAAGCGGCCGGTGGTGAACATGCCCTCTTCTGCGGTGATGCCGAAGGCGGCGAAGTTGTCGTTGACGTAGCTGTTGCCGACGGTGGTGCGCTTGGTCTCCTTGGTCCAGCGCGCGCCGCCCGCCAGTTCGATGGTGTCGGTCACGTCGAAGATCAGCTGGCCGAACGCCGAATAGGTCTTGCCCGAGTTGTCGGTCAGCAGCTGCCAGTTGTGGTAGGTGTCGTAGCGGCTGTCGGTGCCGACATTGGCGATGAAGCCGTTGCCCCGCGTATTGCGCGCGCTGTCTTCGTAGAACAGGCCGGCGGCGAAGTTGAACATCCCGTCGAAGTCGGAGTTCACGCGCAGTTCCTGCGTGAAGGCTTCGGAATGATCCTTGTTCGCGCCCGCCACCGTGGGGGTGGAATCGAAGGCGAAGTTGTCGAACCCGTCGTTGGTGTAGCTCCAGTAGCCGGTCACCGAGGTGAAGTTCAGCGCGCCCGCGCGGTAGTTCATGGTCAGCGAGGTGAGCAGCGATTCATACCGCGTTTCCGGCACGCCGCCGTTCGAGCCGGGGTACTTGGCACCGATCTCGGGATTGAACGCGCCCAGCGTCCGTTCGCCGTTCAGCTCGCAATCGCTGTAGGGGTCGGTCACCAGCGTGCCCGACAAGAGGTCGAGCGTGCGCGAATTGCCGTCGCACAGCAGTTCGGTGCCCGAGGTTTCGCCATTGTCGCGCAGCTTGTCGCCGAAGACCTTCAGGGTCGCGTCGAAATCGCTCGTCGGGTTCCATTCCAGCGTCACGCGGCCGAGGATCTCGCGCGTGCCCGGATCGCGGCCGTGCGCAGCGCCGATGCTGGGGTGGGTGGGATCGCTGGGCAGGGTGATCGGCCCGGCGTTGTTGTCGATGTAGCCGGCCATCTTCGATGCGCGGCCCGCGATGCGGAAGCCCAGTGTGTCGGACAGCGGGCCCGAGATCGCGCCTTCGACGAAGCGTTCGTCGGCCTTGAACTCGTATCCTGCGCGGGCAAAGCCCTCCAGCGTGTCGGTCGCGCCCTTGGTCTTGACGGAGACCACGCCGCCGGGGCTGTTCTTGCCGAAGAACAGCGCCTGCGGGCCCTTCAGCACTTCGACCTGCTGCACGTCGAAAAAGCTCTGCGCCACGAGGCGACCGCGGCTGATCTGCAGCCCGTCGATATTGAGCGAGACAGTCTGGTCGATACCGGCGTCGAGCGCCGAGGAGCCGAGGCCGCGGATGGTGAACGACGCGCCCGCGCCGCCGCCGCCGGTCTTGGCGAGGATGACCTGCGGGACCAGCTGGCCGATCTTCTGCAGGTCGGTCGCGGCATAGCGTTCGAGTTCGGCGGCACCGACCGCGGCGATGGCCACCGGCACGTCGAGCAGCGATTCCTCGCGGCGGCGAGCCGTGACGATGATTTCGTCGGCAGGGGCGGCGGCGCGGGTGTCGGCCCGATCGTCGGCGGTACCCTCGGCGTCCTGCGCCAGGACGGGCTGCGCGGCGAGCGAAGCGGCCAGCGCGGTTGCGGACACGACTGTGCGGATGCACGAACTCATGATTCTCTCCCTATGGTCAGACCACCGGACGGCCTTTTGTACCATTTGCCTTAATATCCGGGCGAAGCGACCGAGAGCAACTCAAAATTCAACGGGCGGACGCGTTTTGCGTTTGCGAGAAAGTTAGACAATTTAATGTCGACGAGGGTTACGAGAAAGATCACAGTAGGATCGAAATAACACTTCACATTTTCGATTGCGAAGGTCGCGAAAAATTGGTCGGTCAGCGTAAAGACGCGTGTCTTTTAATTGCTCTGTTGGAAAATAGTGGATCAGGTCGGGATGTTGTTCAGTGCGAACTGCGTGCGCAGGTAGCTCTCCTGTCGCCGGGCGGACCAGCTCAGCGGCTCGAACGTGGCCTGCACGGCGATCCCGATGCACAGGGTGAATGCCACGCGGGAGGCGCGCCGGGCGTTGGCCTGCGAAAAGCCGTGCTCGCGATGGAGCAGTTCGGCAAAGTCGCGCACGGCGTAGCGGACCTGGCGGCGATATTCATCGGCGAAGATCGGGTTGGCCGCCGAAACGGTGTTCTGCGCCAGATAGACCGCCCAGTCCTCGCGCCCCTGCGGCGTGACCGGCATCTGTGCCAGGATGCAGGCGGCGGGGCTGCCGCCGGTCTCGACATAGGCGGCGCGGATGCGGGCCTGCGTGCGCAGAACGGTCATGCGATAGACTGCCATCCACAACCCCTGCCGGTCGCCGAACAGCGATGCGATGGTGGTCGTGCTGCAGTCCTTCACCGCAGCAAGACGGCGGAAGGTCAGCCCCTCCAGTCCCTCCGAGGCAACGAGGCGGATCGCGGCTTCGGCAAATTCCTGCCGCCGCACGGATTCGGGATCAGCCTCGTCATCGAAGCGGCCCATCCATGCCGGTATACTCGCATCCCAGTCCTGCAACCTGTCCATCCGACCTCCTTGGCAGGAGACTAGGGCCGGCGGGATCGGCCGGAAAGGAGCGGAAGGGATAGGTGTGGGTCGCTCCTTCCTCAGACCTGCTCGACATGCCGCGCGCCGCGGACATTCTCGATCCCGAGACTCGCGATCAGGGCAGAGGGCAGGACGACGGCCGTTGCCGCCGGGCGCCATGCGGTTGCGGTGGAGATGCGCACCCGGTCATGGTGCAGCGCGTTGCCGTGCGGGATGGCGGGGTATTCGACCGCGCGCTGCAGGCTGGTGCACAGTTCGTCGAGCCGCGCCGCATCGCGGGCGCGCGCATGGACAAGCAGGAAGCGCCCATCGTCCCAGGTGGTGAGATGACAGCCGAGCGGCGCGGGCACGTCGCGCAGCCGCCCCGCGATCTCGCGATAGAGCTTTTCCGCTCCGCGCGCGCCGTGGTGGGTGAGATAGGCGTCCATCTCGTCCACCTGCACCAGCGCGGCGGCGGCATCGGCGCCGCGCGTGCGAAATTCGCGCAGGATCACTTCGGCCCAGGCGCGTGATGGCAGGCCGGTCGTGGCGTCGACGAGGGTCCCGTCGATGACCGCGTGCTGCAACTGGTCGTTCGACAGGCGCAATTCGCGTTCGCGCGCCTGCCGCCGGTCCTGCTCCCGCTTCAGCCGCAGCAGCGTGCGCACGCGGGCCTGCAGGTCGACCGCCTCGATCGGCTTGGTCACGAAATCGCTGGCCCCGGCCATGAAGGCCTGCCCCAGCGAACCGAGATCGCGCCGCCCCGACAGCATCAGGATCGGCACCATCGCGCCGCGCCGGGTGCTGCGGATCGCGGCGGTCGCCTCGATCCCGTCGGCGTCGGGCATCAGGATGTCCATGACCACCAGATCGAAGGGCAGCGGGTCGTTCGTCGCCTCGTGCAGGTCGAGCGCGGCATAGGCCGCCTCCGCACTGGTCACCGACGTCAGGCGGTAGCTGCCGCCCGATGCCAGCATGCGGGCCGTGATTTCGGCAGCATCCTCGTCATCGTCGACGATCAGGATGCGCGGGCCGGTGTGGCTGATCCAGTCGTGACTGCCCACAGTCGTCAGCGAGTTCATTTCGTGTCCTTTCGGATCCAGGCGCGCCAGTTCGGCCCGTCGTGCAAAAGCTCGTATCCCGGCAGCCCGTGCTGGTGCAGGCGGGGGAAGGTGCGGCCCATCGCGTCGGCCCCGGCGGCGGATCGCGTGTCGCGCACGACCTGCACCCGCGCTTCGGCGAACTGGCGCAGGCCGGCTGTGCGGAAGCGCATCGTGCTCGCCGCCGAAATGCCCTTGGCATCGCCGCGATAGGCAATGGCGGCGGGCGCCGCCTCGGCATCGAACATCACGTCGTCCTGCCCCGCCAGCGCGTAACCCAGCGCTGCCAGTTCGGCATCGGCGGCAGCCATCGGCGCGCCGGTCAGCGCCGCGCGCATACGCTCGCTTTCGGTATCGGGCGCGTTCCAGACGAACACCAGCCCGCCCAGCCACCCCGCCAGCAGCAGGACGACGATGCCCTTTTCATCGCCCGCCCGGTTGCGCGGCCAGCGCGTCGCCGCGGCCATGCCGAGCGGAATGCCCAGCGCCGCGAACTGCACCGGAGAGGGCCAGATCTTCGTCGCCCAGCCCAGCAGCGTGGCCGCCACCGCGCACAGCAGCACCGCGTAAGTCGCCCGGCGCAGCCCGCTCTGCCGCCGGGTGCGGATGAGGATCGCGAACAGGATCGGGGCCGCTGCCGCCAGCCCCGCCATGGCGAGGCCGAACTGGTCCCCCGGCACCGGCGGGGCGATCGCCAGCGCGGCAAACCCGCCGAGAAAGGCCCAGGGATCGCCGCTGAAGATCCAGTTGGTATAGGCAAAGCCGAGCAGGATGAAGGCGGCGGGGAACAGCAGGGTCATCATCACGCCCACCGGCGAGCGGCGCATCTGCGCATCAGGCACGCACAGCACGATGCACGGGATCGCGGCGAATAGGATGACCAGCCCCGCCGGATCGGACAGCAGGATCACCGGCAGCGACAGCGCGACGAGGATGACGTCGTTGATGCGGTGATGGCGCCGCAGGTTGAACAGACCGATCGCCAGCATCGATACCCCGGCATGGAGCGAAGCCCAGCCCGGCCCTTCGCCTACCGATCGGAGCATCAGCGGGTTGAGTGCCAGCAGCGCCACGGCGACGATCGCGAAGCCGCGCGTGAACCCCTCGCTCCGGAAGGCGCGCAGCCAGCCGGCCACCATCAGCGAGAAGAACAGGACGGCGATCGCCGACAGCAGGCGCGGCCCGGCGGCGGGCAAGGCCAGGTCGGCAGTGATCGCGGCAAGGTAGGGCAGCGGCGGGAAAGCGGCGATGATCGAGGGCGCGCGCACCGCCCCGTCGGCGGCCAGCAGGGTCCGGCCCCACAGTTCCAGCGAGGCGAGCGAGGCGTAGCCGCCGCGTTCCAGCGCGACCAGGAAGGCCAGGAGACCCGCGGCCAGGCCCAGCACCAGCACGGTGCCGAAATGATCGTCGCCAGCCGACTCCAGCTTTTGCGCGGGGGCGGTGCCGCGCGCCGATCCGCGGGGCGCGGCGCGGCGGCCGGACAGGACATGCGCGGGCAGCGGCGGTGGCCAGGCTTCGGCGTTCATGCCAGTGCCTCCTTGCTGGGGGCGTCATAGGCATGGCCCGGCGCAAGGTCCTGCGCCAGCGCCTGCTCGACCTCTCCCGCCGTGTGTTTCGACAGGCCGTGTTCGGTCTTTTCCCAGTAGAACGGGTTGGTGACGAGCTGGAACAGCCCCTTCCACGCCGCGATGGACAGCAGCACCCAGTAACCGACGACGGTCGGCGCCCACGGGGTCAGTTCCAGCCAGTTGCGACGGAACGGGGCCAGCATCATCAGGAAGATCAGCAAGCCGTTGCCCGCCAGCAGGTTGAACAGCGAGAGATAGAGTAGCACCGGCGGGAAGAAGATGTCGAACCCTGCCGCCTGCGTCACCGCCCAGATCACGAAGACCGCCCAGAAGATCGGGTTGAGGAGGCCCGACAGGAGCGTGCCGCCGACGAACATCACGAAGCCCAGCACGCCCATCGGGCCGACGCGCTGCCAGAACTGGCGCGGGCGGCGCATGTGGACGAGCAGCGTCTGCATGTAGCCCTTGATCCAGCGCGAGCGCTGCCGGATCCAGTTCTTCGCGCTGACGTTCGCTTCCTCGAAGGTGGTCGATTCCACCAGCCTGGTCGCATAGCCCTTCTGCGTCATGCGGATGCCGAGATCGGCATCCTCGGTCACGTTGAACGGATCCCACGCGATCAGCTCGCGCAGCACCGAGGTGCGGAAATGGTTCGACGTGCCGCCCAGCGGGATCGGCACGCCCATCCGCTCCAGCCCCGGCAGCAGCAGGTCGAACCACAGCGAATAGTCGAGCGTGAAGAGCCGGGTCAGCCAGTTCTCGTCCCGGTTGTAGTAGTTCAATCGGCACTGCACGCAGGCGACGTTGCGCGGGGCGCGGGCAAAGGCGGCGACGACGCGCTTCAACTGGTCCGGCTCGGGCTTGTCCTCCGCATCGTAGATCACGGTGAATTCGCCGCGGGCAAGGCGGAAGGCGTAGTTGCACGCCTTGGGCTTGGTCTGCGGATGCGACGGGGGGACGAGGACGATCTCGAAAATCTCCTCCAGCCGGAGCGCGCGGGCGGCGGCGATGGTCTCGTGGTCGCCTTCCTCCAGCACGATCTTGATGTCGAGCTTCGCCGCCGGATAGTCGAGCCGCCTCAGCGCGCCCGCCAGGATCGGCAGCACGTCCGGCTCGCGGAACATCGGCACCAGCACGGTGTAGATCGGCAGATCCTCGTCCGACAGCAGGCCGATGGCGGCGTCGATCTCGCGCCGCTGGGCGGTGAGGTCGACCCCGCCTGCCCAGATCGCCACGCCCTTGAACACGAAGTTGCCGAGGTAGAACACGCTCATCATCGCGTTGAGCACGATGAGCGTGGTGATCGGCGACAGCACCGTGCCCACCGCGCAAAGGCTGGCCAGGACCCAGAACCCGAAGAGCTGCCACGGGGTGAACACCGTGCGCGCGCTCATCTGCGGGTCGCGGCGGTCGAGTTCGTAGACCGCGCGGCGGGTCCAGTTGGCGGAAAAGGCATCCTGCACCGCCTGCCGCAGCGACCGGCGCGAGGTGACGACGACGTCGACATCGCGGCCCCAGCGGCGGCGGATGTGGAGCATCGCGGCGGGGCCGGGCCGCGCCGTCGCCACGGTCAGCCGCCCGCCCGGCCCGGCGCGGCGCCAGGGCACGGTCAGCTCGCGCATGTAAGTGTCGACTTCCGCCTCGTCGAGCAGGGCGCGCTCTGGCGGCTGGTCGATCAGGTCGACGTGGGGCAGGCCGAAACGGTCGGCCATCGAGCGGTAGAACACCCGCCCGTCGATGGTGGAGCGCGACAGCAGCACGTCGGGCAGCGGCATCTGCCACTGGCGCGACAGGCGGCTCGCGCTGTCCAGCTCGTCCAGCGTGATGATGCCCTGTTCGACGAGGTGGTCGCCGGTCCAGCTATCGGTGGCGGTGAGGTCAGTCATCGTCGCTCTCCAACCGGTCGCGCCGCGCGTTGCAGGTCTGGCGCAGCAGCCATGCGAACAGCGCGGTGATGGCCAGCCACGCGCCCAGCACCAGCCAGACGTGCTTCGCGGCCATCCACGCGGCGAGGTCGAAGTCGCCTTCGTGATCGATGCGGACCAGCCGCTCCCGCTCCGTGCTCATGGCAAAGGCGCGGCCCTGCGCATCGTAGAGCGCGACATCGCCGTAACCCAGTTCGGCCCCGGCGGGCAGGCGGGCGAGCGCGGCGAAATCGCGGCCCGGGCGCACCCACAGGACCGGGCGTTCGCCATCGTGCAGCAGTTGCACCAGGGTCATGGCCTGCATCGCGGATGCGGCCACGAGCGTAGCGCCCTCCACATCGCGGATGCGCGCGCCATGGCGGCCCTGCGGGATCGGCGCGACAAGGCCGGGCGGGGCCTTGTCCGCCACCCAGATGACTGCGCCGCGTGCGGGCATAGAGGTGCCGTATCGTACCGCCAGCGGCGTCGCCGCACCCAGCATCCCGGTCAGCAGGCCCGACAGCGCGCCGACCGTCTGACCGGATGGCGCATCGGGCAGGACCAGCGTGACCCCGCCCGCAAGCAAGGCCGGAAGGTCGCGGAAATCGGTCGGCGCATCGGCGGGCGCAAGGGTAACGTGGCTGGAGGCGGCAAGGCGCGCGACCTGCCGCGCCGGGCCGTGCGCGCAGTCGCCCGCGACTTCGTGGCGCAGCACCGACACGTCGATGCGGTTGGTGGTGGTGGCCAGCCCCTCCGGCACGGTGGCGGCCAGCCGCGCCGATGTGCCCGGGCGCACGGTGCGGCTGCCTAGCACCTGACCGTTGAGGGCGATGGTGGCGATGGCCGGCGCATCGCCGCCCGCCCGGTCGAGCGCGAGATCGGCGACGAGGCGGTCGATCTTGCGGCCCGCGGTCAGCCGGTTCGCGGCGAGGTAGAAGGTCCACCCGCCGCGCCCGGCAACCGGTTGGGGGGCGAGCCCCGCGCCGCCATCGAGCGGCAGGGTTGCGGGCGCGGCGGATGCCAGTCCGGCGGCGGCCAGGGAGAGAGACTGGCCGCCGCCGCCAAGGCGGACTGCAACGCGGCCAAGGGGCCGGGCGGGATCGAAGAAAGCCACCGCGCCGCGCGGATCGGCGCCGCCCAGCACGAACGTGGGCCGCCCCGACGCCCGATCGACGGCCAGCGCGGGGCCCGCTGCATCGAAGCGTACCGCAGCGCGGCTCCAGCTCATTCCATCCGGATCGGATGCATTGGGCGTGCTGGTGAACCGTGCCGGGCGGTTCGCTGCCAGCAGCAGTGCGGCGGCAACTTGGTTTTCGCTGGCACGCGCGGGAAGGGCGATTGCGATCGCGCGCGGTGCCATCGCGAGGGCGCGGCGGGCATCGCCGGCTGCGCCATCGGCATATGTCACGCGCAAGGCTGCCGATGCGTCCACCGTCACCCGGTCCGCCCCGGCCGTCAGGCAGCGGCCCGGTGCCAGCGTTCCGGCATAGTCGAGATCGAGCATCAGGTAACCGTTCGCCGCCGCATCGGTGGGCACCGCGACTTGCCAGACACCGCGCTCGCCGGACCGGAGCGAGCGGCGGGCGATGACGCGCCCGCCGCTGCGGATCGATAAGATGCGCGTCGCCGCGCCATCACCCTCGACCGCGAACGGGATCGCCAGTGCGAGAGCCGCGATGTCGGCTGCCTCTCCGACCCGGAAGGTCAGCGCCTGCCGACCCGCGAGATTGGTGAAGACGAGCGAGTCCTCCTGCCCCGTTTCGGGCAGGGCGATGGTGCGGACGAGGGCTGCTTCCCCCGGAGCAGCGGCAACCGGCACGGTCACAGCACAGGCCAGGCACGGGGCCGCCACCAGTGCTACCGCCAAGCCGAGGCGGAAATTCCCCCGAAATCCGCCATTTCCGGCCATGAACGCCCCGATTCCCCTGTTCGCCATGCTGCATCTTAGGATCGTCGCGCCCGCGGCGGTTAGCGGACCTGCGTCCACTTCGGACCGACCCGTCCCGGAAGCAGGGCCCGCCCCGCCCGACCAAGCGAACCTTTGCCGCGCCCAAGGTTTTTTTTGCCCTGCTTTGCCGCCGCCCCGACTAAGGGAAGTCTGCGTGCAGACGTCCCGCCGGGACGGCTGCCAGTCCTGTTGGGAGTTCGACGAATGTCACGCGCGCTGACGCACCTGGAACGGCTGGAGGCCGAAAGCATCCACATCATCCGCGAGGTGGTGGCAGAGGCCGAGAACCCGGTGATGCTCTATTCGGTGGGCAAGGACAGCGCGGTGATGCTGCACCTGGCGAAGAAGGCGTTCTACCCCAGCCCGCCGCCGTTCCCGCTGCTCCATGTCGATACCACCTGGAAGTTCCAGGACATGTACGCCCTGCGCGACAAGGCGGCGAAGGATGCGGGCATGGAACTGCTCGTCTACCACAACCCCGAGGCGGAGGAGCGCGGGATCAACCCCTTCGACCACGGCCCGCTCCACACCGACATGTGGAAGACGGAAGGGCTGAAGCAGGCGCTCGACCTCTACAATTTCGATGCGGCCTTCGGCGGCGCGCGGCGTGACGAGGAGAAGAGCCGGGCGAAGGAGCGCGTCTTCTCGTTCCGCACCAGCAGCCACGGCTGGGACCCGAAGAACCAGCGGCCCGAGCTGTGGAACCTCTACAACGCGAAGAAGGCCAAGGGCGAGAGCATCCGCGTCTTCCCGATCAGCAACTGGACCGAGCTCGACATCTGGCAGTACATCCAGCTCAATAGGATCGAGATCGTGCCGCTCTATTTCGCGGCCGTGCGCCCGACTTTCGAATGGGAAGGCCAGCTGCTGATGGCCGACGACATCGACCGGCTGGAAAAGGTGCTGGGCAGGAAGCCCGAGCTGGTCGAACGCTCTATCCGGTTCCGCACGCTGGGCTGCTTCCCGCTGACCGGCGCGGTGGAGAGCGAGGCGGCGACGCTGTCCGACGTGATCCAGGAAACGCTGCTGACCACCACCAGCGAACGGCAGGGGCGCGTGATCGACAAGGATGCGGGCGGGGCCGGCATGGAGAAGAAGAAGCAGGAGGGGTATTTCTGATGACCGACCTGACGAAAGAGCCCGTCTACCAGACCGACGCCCTCATCGCCGAGGACATCGACAAGTACCTCGAAACGCACCAGCACAAGACGATGCTGCGCTTCATCACCTGCGGGTCGGTGGACGATGGCAAGTCGACGCTGATCGGCCGCCTGCTCTACGACAGCAAGATGATCTTCGAGGATCAGCTCGCTGCGCTGGAGGCGGACAGCAAGC
>CAYRLC010000003.1:0-52021 GCA_964424995.1 uncultured Croceicoccus sp. | reverse complement strand
AAGAACGGCTTCATGGGCGTGGAAGTCACCGGCAAGACGCTGGGCCTGATCGGCGCGGGCAACATCGGCTCGATCGTCGCCAGCCGCGCGCAGGGCCTGAAGATGAAGGTCATCGCCTTCGACCCGTTCCTGTCCGCCGAGCGCGCGATCGAGATGGGCGTCGAGAAGGTCGAGCTGGACGCTCTGCTGCCCCGCGCCGACTTCATCACGCTACACACGCCGCTGACGGCCGAGACCAAGAACATTTTGTCGAAGGAAAACCTCGCCAAGACCAAGAAGGGCGTGCGGATCGTCAACTGCGCCCGCGGCGGCCTGATCGACGAGGCGGCACTGCGCGAACTGCTCGACAACGGCCACGTTGCCGGGGCCGCGCTCGACGTCTTCGCGGTGGAACCGGCGAAGGACAACGTGCTGTTCGGCGCGCCCAACTTCATCTGCACCCCGCACCTGGGCGCATCGACGACCGAAGCGCAGGTCAACGTCGCGCTGCAGGTGGCCGAGCAGCTGTCCGACTATCTCGTCAACGGCGGCGTCACCAATGCGCTCAACATGCCTTCGCTGTCGGCAGAGGAAGCGCCGAAGCTGAAGCCCTACATGGCGCTGGCCGAAAAGCTGGGCAGCCTCGTAGGCCAGCTCGCTCACGGCAACCTCACCCGCATCGGGATCGAGGTTGAGGGCCATGCCGCCACGCTCAACATCAAGCCGATCACCGGCGCGGTGCTGGCGGGGCTGATGCGCCGCTATTCGGATACGGTGAATATGGTCAACGCGCCCTTCCTCGCCAAGGAACGCGGCATGGAAGTGCGCGAGATCCGCAACGAGCGCGAGGGTGCCTACAACACCCTGATCCGCATCAAGGTTGATACCGAGCAGGGCCAGCGCACCGTCGCCGGCACGCTTTTCGGCAAGCACGAGCCGCGCCTCGTCGACATCTTCGGCATCGGCATCGAGGCGGACCTCGAGGGCAACATGCTCTACATCGTCAACCAGGATGCGCCGGGCTTCATCGGCCGGGTCGGTTCTATCCTGGGCGAGGCGGGGATCAACATCGGCACCTTCCACCTCGGTCGGCGCGAAGCGGGCGGCGAGGCGGTGCTGCTGCTCTCGGTCGACCAGCCGATCCCTGACGAAGTGCTCAAGACCATCTGCGACGCGCAGGGTGTGAAGACGGTGAAGGCCCTGTCCTTCTGATCGGGTCGTTCTGATCGGGTCCTTCTGATCCTTTCGTTCTAAGCCTGATCGGAAGATCGGAAAAGGGGCCGGTGCGGCGATGCGCCGGCCCTTTTTCGCGGCCGCGCTGACTGTTCATTGTCGCAGTCGGGGGCGGCGGAACGGTGCCATACACTTCGCGCCACAGACACGTTGGGAGAAGTGACATGGCGCGCATCCGCCTCCTCGAAAAGCACGAGATGGACCCCGAAATGGCGGGGATGGTCGACCACATGGCCGAACTGGTCGGCGACACGACGGCGCTGCGGGCGATCGCGCACCGGCCCGACATCGTGAAGTCGTTCGGCACGTTCTACTGGCCGCTCCAGACCGAAGGCCTGCTCAGCCGCAAGCTGGTCGAACTGGTCCGTTTTGCCGTGGCGCAAGTCAACCAGTGCGCCAACTGCCTCGGCTCGCGGTATCAGGATTCGTTCGATCAGGGCCTGACCGAGGAAATGATCGCGGCCCTGCCGAATGCCGAAACTTCGCCCTTGTTCGACGAGCGCGAGCGGGCGGCCATCGCCTTTGGCCAGCAGATGGCCTTCGACCATTTCGGCGTCGACGACACGATGTTCGAACGGCTGCACCGCAGCTTCAGCGAGAAGGAGCTGGTCGAGCTCTGCTTCGACGTGTCGCAGTTCGTCGGCATCGGCCGGATGTTCGCGGTGCTCGACGCGACGAACACCGCCTGCCAGATTCCCGCCGTCGCCACCCGCGCCACCGAAGCGGCGGAGTAGGGCATGGGTGAAACGGTCGGGCGGCCCAAGGTCGCCCTCTACGCCCGCCTCGCCGACGGGGTCGATGCGGGCGTGGTCGCGGCGCGCGCGGCAGAACTCGCGCCCGGTATCGTGGGCGGGCTGGACGATACGGTCGATGCGCGGGTCGGCATGCGCATCGTCGATTTTCCCGAGATCGAGCACATCCGCCTGATGGCCGCATCGCCGCCGCCGTTCGACCTCGCCTTCCTGCTGGTCTCGGACGAGGCGGACCGCAGCACGATGGTCGAGGCGGCTGGAGCCATGGCCGATGCCCTGGGCGACCTGTTGATCGACCGCGAGGTCTTGGTCGGGCGCGAAGTCGCCATCACCACCGGCGACGGTCCGGTGTTCTGCACGATGCCGCTGCGCCGGTTGCCATCGCTCGACCGCCCCGGCTTCATGCAGGCATGGTTCGGGGGTCACGCGCAACTGGGAGTCGAGGTGCCGGGCGTGCGCTATCGCCAGAACCATGTCGATCAGGCCGCGACCGACGCGCTCAAGGCACGCGTGGGCGGGGAAGGGGAGGCATTGGACGGTCTCGCCGAATCCTATTTCGACGACATCGACCACGGTGTTGCGATTATGAGCCAGGAATCGGTGGAGGTGGACGCCATCGTCGATGAAAAGCGCTTCATCGACCATTCGCGCTCGCGGTTCGCGATCTACGACACGGTATGGCGGCGTAGCGGCTGATACGCGCAACAATCTGGCGTCATAGCCATTCGACAAGTGCGATACGCGTGGCTAAGGGAGCCTCGCGATGCAGGACATGACTTACGATCTGTTGCCCGAGGGGCTGAGCGACCGGCTGCCGCCGCTTGCCGCCGAAGCCATGCGCGTGACCCGCGCGATGAGCGACGTCATGGCAACGCATGGCTACGAGCCGGTGCAGCCGCCGCTGGTCGAATTCGAGCGCTCGCTCGCCAGCCGGATGAAGGGGACCGAACGCCGCCGCATGGTGCGCTTCGTCGATCCCGCCAGCCTGCGCACGCTGGCCATGCGCTCGGACATGACCGTGCAGGTCGGGCGCATCGCCGCCAACAGCCTGAAGAACGCCGCCCGCCCGCTGCGCCTGTCCTATGCCGGGCAGGTGCTGCTGCTGAAGGGCGACGGGCTGGAGCCGGAGCGTGAGCGGCTGCAGGTCGGCGCAGAGATCATCGGCACCGATACCGTCGCTGCCGCCGCCGAAACGGTCGCCGTCGCGATCGAGGCACTGCGGGCGGCCGGAGCCGAGAACATCTCGGTCGATTTCACGCTGCCCGATCTGGTGGATACGCTGGCGGCTGGCGCATTGCCGTTGGAACCCCCCGCCGTTCCTGCCGTGCGCCGCGAACTGGACGCCAAGGATGCCGGTTCGCTGAAGGCCGCGGGTGGCGAGGCCTACCTGCCGCTGCTCTACGCGACCGGCCCGTTCGACAGCGCCATCGCCAAGCTGGCCGCCATCGACGGGGGCGATGCGCTGACCAGCCGGATCGACGCTTTGCAGCAGATCGCGGCGCGCATCGGCAATACCGCGCGCCTGACGCTCGACCCGACCGAACGCCACGGGTTTGAATACCAGTCGTGGTTCGGCTTCATGATCTATGCCTCGGGCGTGCGCGGCGCACTGGGCCGCGGCGGGACCTATCGCGTCACCAGCGAAGGCGGCCACGACGAGGCGGCGACCGGCTTCTCGCTCTATCCCGATCCGCTCATCGAACGGCGCGCCGGTTCGGTGCGGAGCGAAAAGGTCTTCCTGCCGCTCGGCCATGACGAGGATGAGGCGGCTCGCCTGCGCACTATCGGCTGGAGCACGGTTGCCGCGCTGTCCGATGCGGACGAGGCGGCGACGCTGGGATGCACGCACGTGCTCGGCGCACAAGGGCCCCAGCCGCTCTGACCCGATCGCGGCAGGTCAGTCCGCCCGCCGGAACGTCTCTGCCAGCCACTTGTCGACCGGCACCGTCGCGGGCGAATCGACCCGGCCCAGCATCGCGTTGAGCATGTTGTGGCCGTCCATGCCCCGGCCCGGGAACGCCATGACTTTCGCATCGGTGCCCGCCTTGGTGAGGTGGTCGCCGAAGATCCGCGCCTGCCGGGTCGAATCCGGCCGCTCGACATGGAGCAGCAGGAACCGCGCCGCATTGGGTGTATCGACATGCGTGGCCGGCGATAGCGCCCGTTGGCGAGCGAGCCGTCCGCCGAAAGCGACCTGGAATCCGAAACCGATCAGCGGCCCGACGTCGGCAATCTGTTCGGGCACGTCATAGGCCGGTCCGTCGAGCAGAACGACGCCCGCGATGTCCTGCGGATTGCGCCCATGCGCCTCCATCAGCGCCGGGTTGGTCGCGACCAGCGCGGACAGGTGCGCGCCTGCACTATGCCCCATCAGCACCACGCGGCGCCGGTCGATGCCCAGCGTCTTCGCGTTGGTCAGCAGGTCGTCCACTGCCGAAGCGAGGTCCGCCGCCTGATCCTCGATGTCGACTTCGGGCAGCAGCCGATAGTTCACGCTGACGAGGTTGTAGCCCGCCTCGGTATAGTGGCGGATCTTGGCGGCCCCGGTCGAATCCGACTTGTCCCCGCCCGCCCATGCCCCGCCATGAACGAAGACGATGGTCGGCAGCGCCGCGCCCTCGGTCGCGCTGGCGCCCGGATAGAAATCCATCCGCTGCAGCGCATGCGGGCCATAGGCGATCTCGCTCTTCGCCGCCGCACCGAACGCCGCCTTCTGCACCGATGGCGCAGGGGTGGCAGTCCGCGCCGGGGCCGAGGTCGTCACCGGTGCAGCGAGCGCACCCTGACCCGCCGCGACCGGTATCAGCAGAGCACCCGAAGCGAGTAGCGAAACAATCTTGCGTGTCATGCAGGGGGCCTTAGCGCAGCGAACCTTTCATCTGCCCGAACGGCGATGCGAACTTGCCCCGAACGAGCCTTGACCGTGCCGCGCTGGCGCTCTAACCCGCGCCCGCAATCCGGGCCGGAAGCTCTTTCGCGCGCCCGATCGTCCATCCCTCGCGCCGAGTCCTGTCGAAGGGCGCGAAGCGGATCCACCGGGCAGGGGGAAGGACTCTATCCATGGCAAACGTGACCGTGATCGGCGCCCAGTGGGGCGACGAGGGTAAAGGCAAGATTGTCGACTGGCTGGCCAGCCGCGCCGACGCCGTCGTCCGCTTCCAGGGCGGCCACAACGCGGGCCACACGCTCGTCGTGGGCGACAAGGTCTACAAGCTCTCGCTGCTGCCCTCGGGCATCGTCACCGGCACGCTGTCGCTGATCGGAAATGGCGTCGTGCTCGATCCGTGGGCGCTGAAGGCGGAGATCGAGAAGCTCGAGGGGCAGGGCGTTGTCATCAATGCAGAGAACTTCGCGATCGCGGACAATTGCCCGCTGATCCTGCCGCTGCACCGCGATCTCGATGGTCTGCGCGAACAGGCGGCCGGATCGGGCAAGATCGGCACGACCGGGCGCGGCATCGGCCCGGCCTACGAGGACAAGGTCGGCCGCCGCGCGATCCGCGTCTGCGATCTCGACCATCTCGATGATCTCGGCCCGCAGATCGATCGCCTCTGCGCGCACCACGACGCATTGCGCGCCGGCTTCGGGCAGGACCCGATCGACCGCGACGCCCTGATCGCCGACTTGCGCGAGATCGCGCCCTTCGTGCTGCAATATGCGCAGCCGGTGTGGAAGCGGCTCAAGAAGGTGCGCAAGGCCGGTGCCCGCGTCCTGTTCGAAGGCGCACAGGGCGTGCTGCTCGACGTCGATCATGGCACTTATCCCTTCGTCACCAGCTCGAACACGGTATCGGGCACGGCGGCGAGCGGCTCGGGTCTCGGCCCCAATGCGACCGGCTTCGTGCTGGGCATCGTCAAGGCCTACACCACCCGCGTCGGTTCGGGCCCGTTCCCGACCGAGCTGGAGGACGAAACCGGCCAGCGCCTTGGCGAACGCGGCCATGAATTCGGCACCGTCACCGGCCGCAAGCGCCGCTGCGGCTGGTTCGATGCGGTGCTGGTACGCCAGTCCTGCGCGATTTCGGGCGTGACCGGCATTGCGCTGACGAAGCTCGACGTGCTCGACGGGTTCGAGACGGTGAAGATTTGCACCGGCTATCGCCTGAATGGCAAGATCCTCGATTACCTGCCCAGCCATGCCGGCGACCAGGCCAAGGTCGAGCCGATCTACGAAGAGATGGAGGGCTGGAAGGGCACCACCGCCGAAGCGCGTTCGTGGGCCGACCTGCCGGCGCAGGCGATCAAGTACATTCAGCGCGTTCAGGAATTGATCGAAACGCCCGTCGCGCTGGTCTCCACCAGCCCGGAGCGGGAGGATACGATCCTAGTCCGCGATCCCTTCATGGATTGAGCAAAAGCCCGAGCCTAAACGGAATATTCCGGAACGGACCATAAACGTCCTTGACCTGTTTCGTATTTGTTCTTTACCTGTTCTCATCGCAGAACAGGGGAGTTCGATTCGATGGCACAGGTGGCAGAGCCGTTCCGGTTCGATGACGCACTTCAGGGCGCAGGAGATGTGGGCGTGAAGGCGGGTGTTGCCGTGGCCAGCATTTCGATCTTCGCCGATCGCTCTGCCTTGCGGGCTCGGCTGGCGGATCAGGCGCTCGAAGGAGGGCTTGTCCTGCGTCAGGCCGAACCGCTTGAACGTCTGCTGGGCGATGATGCCCTGGTGCTGGGCGATATCGTCGTGATTGACGCGCCGCATGCATCGGCTGCGCTGCTTGCGGCGCTGGCCCGGCTCGACATGCGGGCTGCGCGGTGCAGCAGCCAGTTGATCGTCTCGACATCGCCAGACGGGCTGGACGCCGTATTCGGCTGCATCGACCAGTCCGATGCCCAGATCCTCGTCGCGCCCGGCGATGCCGATCGCGCGCTGGCTCTGGGCACGGCGCTGGCCCGCGTGCCGCTGGGTGCGGTGCATGAACTTTCGGGCGAAGATCGCCTCGCGCTTGTCCGGCTGACCGAACAGGTCCAGATGCTGGCGCGCAAGATGGACGGCTTTTCGGGCGCGGATGATCTCCTGCCCGGAGAGCGAGAGGGTGACAGCCGCGCGGTTCGCTCGCCTTCGTTGGATTACATGGCGCCGAGTGCTCCTGCTCGTCCGCGTGGCGGGACGCCGGCACATGCCCTGCCGCGTCCTGCCCTGGTCCGCGAGATCATCCGCCAGCGGCAGTTGCGCGCACGCTTCTTCGATGAAGGGCTGTTTGCCGATCCGGCGTGGGACATCCTGCTCGACCTGACCGCCGCCAAGGTCGAGGGCAAGCAGGTCAGTGTCTCCAGCCTCTGCATTGCCGCCTGCGTCCCGCCGACAACAGCCCTGCGCTGGATCGGGCAGATGAGCGAAGCGGGGCTGCTGGACCGTGTCCAGGACCCGGCCGACCGCCGCCGCGCCTTCATCGAACTCAGCGACAAGGCAGCGGGCGCCATGGCGAAATACTTCGAGCGGCTGGACAACGGCGCAGCCGTCGTCTGACCCCGGCTCGACGTCAGCGTGAACGGTGTGGCCGGGAAATAAAAAGGTTCGCTCGATGCCTTGCCTTCCCTCCGCCCTGCCGCTAGTGCGCGCCATCTGCCGAAAGGCATGCGGAGCGGTGGCCGAGTGGTCGAAGGCGCACGCCTGGAAAGTGTGTATACGGTAACCCCGTATCGAGGGTTCGAATCCCTCCCGCTCCGCCACCTAGTCTTTGGTTTTATTAAAAAACCGATCCGAACCGATCTGCGAACCTTAACTACGGGATCTGTTTTTCCCGGTTTCTCCGGCTACGGAATGCGCGATTTGCGGCAAATTTTCCGGCATCAGATTCTCCGCCGCGAATTTCCCAGAATTTGTGCCGGAAGAACGGGCGGTTACAGTTGTAGTCCGTACTGAAGTTCGAATCCGTCCCGGTCCGCCACCTAGTCTGACCTCATTTTCAAACCTCGTAGATCCGCCCGCTGAACGGCGCGGTTTAGCCCGTTTTCCCCATAAAGCCCGTAGCGGGAGAGCCTCTTTGGTCTCGCTTCGGCGCCGAATCGGCCTGCCTTTCTCTGCTCCCTCGCTTGGCACTACGGAATGGCGGATTTTCCCTGTTTTCGGGGAAAACCATCGCGCACTCGGAGACTCGCGGGCATAGATAGCAACTGGATTTCTCCCGCTAATACAGTGTTTTGAGGGCGAAAACGGACGTTGGAAGATGCGCGGCATCGCTCGGCGAACGCCGATAATCGATGATAATCCGCGATAATTGATCGTGAATTCGCGTCGATCATAAGGGCATTTCTGGTCAGCCGGTGCTTCACAAGATGCCCGGGTCAACTATTCGATCGATGCCAAGGGCGATCCGTCCGCCTTGCGCCAGTTTCGTTTTTTGTTCCATAGAGAGAGCGCTCCCACCACGGCATTCTAAGAAAGGAATGTTCAGTGGTGACGATGAACTCTCATACAATTGAACTTCGTGATCCGGCAGCAATCAAGCTGCGCGAGCGGGCTTGGCGAAAGTATCCCGCTCGACAAATCGCAGAAGCGAAGCGTCAGCTGACCCTCGTCAAGCAGGTCGTTGAGCCACCGCTGTTGGATAAGGACGGCCGCGTGGGGTGCGGAGGCGCGATCGTTCAGGCAGCGCGCGAGTTGGGGTGGAAGCAGATCCCGGTGCTGCTGGTCGCCAACATGTCCCCCGAAGAGCTCCGACTGTATGCTGTGAACGCGCACAAACTAACTGAGCTGGGCGGATACGATGATCAGTTGTTCGCCGAGGAACTGCGCGAACTTGACGAACTCCTCGAAGGGGAAATCCTGACCACCCTGGCGATGGAAGAAGGCGAACTCACCCGCTTGCTGGGCTTGGCGGAGAAGTCCTCAGTTGGCGCCGAAGAGGGCCCTTCTGAACCATTGGCATTTGACATCACCAGCTCCGGCGACATGTGGCAGATCGGAAAGCACCGTCTGCTCTGTTCGAGCTCGCTGGAACGCGAGAGCTTCACCCGCCTGATGGGAGGTGAGGTCGCTCAGTTTGGTCTGACGGACGCCCCATACAACCTCCCGATGTCTATGATTTCGAGCGATCGAAGCAGAGAAGAATTTGCCTTCGCTCACGGGGAAATGTCCCCCCACGAATTCACGCGCTTTCTGACCAGTGTGATGCGCCTCATGAAGGAGTTCAGCGAGCAGGGGGCATGGCATGCCTATTTCATGAGCTACCATTACCTGCTCGAACTGTTGCGAGGGGGAACGGTCGCCCGACTGCGCGGCCTGCAGTTCGTAGGCGAGGGCAAGGGCGAGCATCGCGCGGCTGACCCGCGGGACTGGGCGCTGCGTCACCAGCGCCCAGTGTTCGCGCAACTCGCCAAGGCTCATTGCCTCGAGGTGCGCGAGGTCTGATGAAATGCGGCGGGTCATCATGCTTCTCCCGCGATCCGCCAGATCGTTACGTCATCGCGTTCGCCGCGTTCGATGACGTGGCCTTTCTTGCGGAGGCCCGTCAGCACCGCCCGCGTGGTGTGTGGCAGCCAGCCGGTCGCCGCGATCATCTCGTTCAGCGTCGCGCCGTCCTCGCTGCGCAGCAGGGCGAGGATCGTGGTAGTCTTGCTGGGGGCGGTTGGCGAGGGACCGGATGCCGACGTGGCGGCGGCGGATTCGGTGCCTGCAGTTTCAGAACTGCCAGCGCTTTCGACCGGCGGGCTAGCCAGCACTCCGTCCGGCTCGCACGCCATGCGACGCTTGCGGGTGGGCTTGGGGTTGCGGCCGCTGCCGACGCTTCCTGAGCGGTGGTGGCGAGGGATGCGAGGTTCTCGTCGGCGTTCGGGTTCGGGGTCATGGGCTGTGCTCCTGATCGGGAGCGGCACCCTGCCGCTCCTACCAGGCACAGCCCCGGATTTCGCGCGACAAGGCGGTCGCGGCGGGCTGCGGCTCGACTATTCAGCGGCGGCCGGTGATGACAGCAAGACTTGCAATGAGGAGGAAGTCGAGTGATTTGTGTAGATGACATCACAAAATGACGCTTGCCACTCCGGTATTCGCAATTCTCTGATGAGCATCACCCGAAGAGGCCGTTTCAGAGATAACAGCACGGGCGCTGTTCTCGCCCGTCAGCTAAGTTGCATGCCGCCATCGGCGACAAGCCCGGTTCCGGTGATGTAGGAGGCTTCAGAGGTGGACAGCCAAACGGCTGTCGCTGCGATTTCCTCGCTGGTGGCAACGCGAAGGAGGGGCATCGTTTCTCCAAGAGCCTCGATCCCGACGTCGTCCAACGATTGTTCGAGTAGCGGCGTCCTGGTCACGCCGGGCAGGATTGCGTTAACCCGGATATTGCGAGGTCCGTAGTTCAATGCGGCGCTTCGTGTCAGCGCCAGAATGCCCGCTTTGGTCGCCTGGTAATCGGGTTGGGTCCACACCGGCTTCAATATACCCGCTGAGGACATGTTGACGACCGTTCCGCCACCGGAATTCAGCATGGCCCGGATCTGGTACTTCATACACAGGAACGTGCCGGTCAGGTTGACGCCGATCGTCTGGTCCCAATCCATTTCCTCGATCTCGGCTACTGGAACACACGGGCCGGGAATGCCCGCTGCGTTGAAGGATGCATCGAGCTTTCCGAACCGGTCAACCGCCTGATGTACGCCGGCCTCGACTTCCTCCGCTTTGCTCACGTCCGCGCAAATCGCCATTGCGTTGCCACCGCTCGAGACGATTTCGGAAGCGGTCTGCCAAGCCGAATCCCGATTCCGATCCAGGACGACGACATTGGCGCCTTCCATAGCGAACTGCAGTGCTGCCGCCTTGCCGATGCCGCTACCGCCGCCAGTGACGATCGTCGTCATGCCATCGCACCTTCTTCGCAATGCGCTTCTCCCATTATCTGCCGTTCGTTCCGCCAAATTCAAATGGCTCTCCGCGCCGACCTAGCAGGCTGAACTCGCTTTTAAAACATGAACATTGATCCATAAGTCATAACAGGGGTTGATGCCTCAGGTGCGATTAGGTAGGGGTCACAACGGCGGAGGTCTGGCGCGCACTGGCTCGGCGAGAAACCTGTCTGCTTTGCAGTGAAAGGTGTTTTTTCTGGGCCCTGACGCGTCGTTCGCGGAATGTGGCCGCGTTCCTTCGGCTCTTGAACGAGGATTGGAGGGCAGCTGAAGTGGATTACTCGACGGAGTTTAATCCTTCGCGGTATAAGTTCGACGAACTTTACAAGACGCTGAAGGAGATCCGAAGCAACGAGCCGTTCTTCTGGTCGAAAAGATACAACGCTTGGGTGGCGGCAAATTATGATGCTGTCCTGCAAGTAGTCCGAAGCGACGCATTCTCGATCGGCGGCTCTTTGGAAGCGGCCCAACCTCACGGCTACTGTCCTGCCGCCCGAAAGGTACTGGCGAACGGGGTTGACTGGCTCGTCACTGAAAACCTGCTGACCGGAGAAGGAGAAACGCATCGTCGGTTCAGGGGCGCCATCACCAGCGTGGTCACGCCAAGACAGCTTCGCGCCATAAAACCGGTCATCGAAGATATTGTCTCTACTCTGATCGATAAAATGGAGGAGCGCGGCGAATGCGATTTTGTCGAGGACTTTGCCTACCCTCTTGCCATGTTAACTACCTTGCGGATGATCGGTTTTGATGATGCCGAAAAGGACATGGATCGCATTCCCCACTGGGTCGATGAGACCTTTAAGTTTTTCGCGAAGGCGATGGACGATGATGAGCAGGTCATTGCCGCTCGGAACGCGGTCGAATTCCAGCACTACATCCGCGAGCATATCGAAGCGAGGCTGGAAAGCCCGAAAGACGACCGCCTGAATGCAGTGATTGATACGCTCTCGTCTGAACCATGGAACCTGTCGGTGGAAGAGATGATCATCACTTTCACGCACACGTTTGTGGGTGCGGGTCAAGAGACGACGAAGCTCGCGCTCAGCAACATGATGCTCCACATGTTGCGCGACCGGGTACACTGGCTCGCAGTCATCGATGATGCGGGCCTGATCCCAGGTTATGTTGACGAGATATTGCGGCTCGATGGGCCCTTGCTTGGCATCTACCGCACGTGCCTGGAGGATACGAACGTGATGGGACATCAGGTCAGGAAGGACCAGAAGGTCTTCGTTTTACTTGGTTCGGCCAACCACGATGAAACGCGCTTTCCCGATGCCGAAAGTCTGTGCCCTGCGCGGCAGGGCAATTCGCCGATGATGACGTTCAACACCGGAAAGCATTTCTGCGTCGGCGCAGGACTTGCCAAGATGGAGATGGCGATCTCGCTGGAGCAGTTGACGAGACGCCTGCCGACAATTCGCCTGAAGGATGGGGGCGGCGTGCAGTACGAAGCCAACGATGTGAACCGGTTTATTTCCGCGCTCAAACTGAAATGGGACTGATCCGGCCGAAGCCGGCGAAGGGGTCGCAGTGTAGTGCGGCAAGCGAAAACTGTGGAGAGCTCGATGTCCGTGCCGAAGAATAGCAAAATCGTCCTGATGTGCGCCTTGCGGCCGGATGACCTACGCGGGGAGGGAAATCTTGCCGATGCATTGCGTGCAGCCCGTGATGGTATAAGTGGCGCCGTGGAACTGACCATTTCGGCTCGCAGGGCTGACACGGGTTTCGCGCCGACCCCGCACCAGGCGCTGACCTCCGCGGGACCCGCAGCGACCGATCTCGTTGTCGAACTGTCGGCGAAGTCGGCCGAGGATTGGGAAGAGCTCTCCGAGGCTGCGGCCGGCGTGGCAGATGCGCTTGCTGGTATAATAGACACCGGCAAGTCGATTGCATTCGCCGGAAATGAGGTGGCGATCACCGCGGGCACTGGACCGGCTCTGTTGGTTTTTGGGCTTCGGCGCCATGAAGACCTGACGCAAGAGCAGTTCATGTCGCACTGGTTTGGTGATCACATCGAGGTTGGCCGCGAAGTCGAAGGAGTGCGGTACCGGCAGTGCCATGTCGAGATGGATGTGAGCCGCGACCTGTCCGCCAGACTGGGCTTTTCCGATCATTCGTGGGACGGCGTCGTCCTGTCTTATTTCGACGATGTGGCAGCCGCTGTCGCGCTGATGTCGAGCAGCGGGGTCAAGGAAGCGTTAGAGGACGAGAAGATCTTCGTCGATCACGCCAATTCCAGCTTCGGCTATTACGAAACGCTTTGAAAGTGCCTTGACCGGCGGGAGTTCGGCGGCAACGAAAGCCCTCCAGGTACGAGCGGCATTCAGCGTAACCAATCATTTTGACTTCACTTGGGCGAAGGATTCTCATGCCTTGCACTTTTCGAGGCGAGACGCTGGGTGCTCAATGGAGGCGCTGCCCCGGCGAATGTCGCTTGCCGGGGCGCTTCCGATCAGAACCGATAGCTAACTTGAACTTGTACGGTGCGGGGCATTCCGGCAAACCCGATTTGGTCGGCAGGCACGCCCGCGGGTGTACCGGTGCCGCTACCCGTCGAAGGACCATCGACCACCCCGGTGATGTAGAACTCATTGGTCAAGTTGTTGCCCAGCACTGCAAGCTCTCAGCCGTCGCGCGAACGCAGTCGGACCGTTCCGTCCAACGTGACATAGGAGCCGATCCGGGACAGTTCCTGGCCGAAACCCGATGGAAGGTAGCTGTGCTGTACCGCGCATCGATACCAATGGAGATCGACTGCTTGCTCGACATGTCGGTCTCGAACGATGCGCTGAGGGTCGCGGTCCAGTCCGGTGCCATCGACGTGGCGGCACCCGCCATATCCTGGAGCTGGCCGATTTCGCCGTCGGTGATCGGCCGATAGAGCTGGCCCAACGTATCGAGGTTAAGGTTGCAGCCCTGAGCCGGAGTCTGGCCCGAATAGCACGGCGCGTCGGGGAAATCGGTGTATCGCACCTTGTTGTAGTTGAGCGGGCCATGGACGTTCAGGCCCGGCGCGGCGATCGGCGCGAACTCGAACTCGGTCTCGATACCTTTAGCCCGGGCATCGGCGGACAGGGGCACGAACGCGAAGATCGGCGAACTGAAGAAGTCGAGCTGCAGTCCCGAGTACTTGTAGAAATACCCGGTCATGTTGAAGCGAAGCTGACGGTCGAAGAGTTCCGATTTCAGGCCGAATTCGAAGCCACGCGCCTTTTCTTTTCCGAAGGTGATGTCGCCGAGGTTGTCATTGGAAAGGGCCGAATTGAAGCTGCCATTTGAGAAACCGCCCGATTTGTACGCGGTCAGCGCGAATGAGCAAGTGTCGCTAATGTCGGGGGAAGAAAGTTTTAATCTCAGTCATCGTGTCACCGCATCCGGGGCAATAAGCAACTTGCTTTGGCGTTCCTCAACCGCGTGCGTAGGGCGTCTGTTCGGTTTTCGGCCAGACCTAATTGGCAGATCGAAGCATCGATCCTTTGGTTCGCGGGACCTGCCGAGGTCAGAATTTGTCAGGATGTTCGTACTTTGACACAATCGTGCATACCGGTGGAACGCAGAATAGCTGCCGACTTATCCTCAGGAACGCTCTATGATAATCGCCGGCGCCATGCCGCCTGCAGCGCACATGGTGACCAGACCGCGCCGCAAGTCGCGGCGTTCGAGCTCGTCAAGGACCGTGCCGATCAGGATCGCGCCTGTTGCGCCGATCGGATGGCCAAGCGCGATGGAGCCGCCATTGACGTTGACCTTGTCGGGATCGAGGTCGAGATCGCGGATCGTCTTGGCCGCAACAACCGCAAACGCCTCGTTGATTTCGAAAAGATCGATGTCGTCGATGGTCAATCCAGCCTTGGCCAGAACCTTGCGGATGGCGGGGACCGGCGCGTTGAGCATCAGCGTGGGATCACCACCGATATTGGCGGTCGCCACGATCCGGGCCCGCGGCTTCAGGCCCTTGCTGCGGACGTAGTCTTCCGATGCCAGCAAGAGCGCCGCCGCACCGTCAGCCACGCCCGACGAATTGCCAGCATGGTGGACGTGATTGATTTCCAGATCGGCAAACCTGCGCTTGATCAGGGCGCCTGCCGTGTTTCCGTCCAGATCCACGGGTGTATCGGCCATGCGAACAAAGCTTGGCTTGAGAGCGGCGAGACCCTCTGCACTCGTTTCGGCGCGGGGCAGTTCGTCGGCCGCCAGGACGATGTTGCCATCATCGTCGCGGACCGGAACGATGCTTTTATCGAAGCGGCCCTCGGCAATGGCCTGCGCGGCGAGTTGCTGGCTGCGAAGGGCGAGGGCATCCAGTTCCCTTCGTTCGAAATCGTCCAAGGTCGCGATCGCGTCGGCGCATACACCCTGGTGCGATTGGGGATGCTTGTCCTGAAGGCGGCGATTGCCCGATCCCATGATGAGGGGAGTGATTCCGGCCGCGATTTCTTCCTGCATGATCGTCGTGGTCAGCGACATCATCTCGGTCCCGCCAGCGATGACGAGGTCTTCCATGCCGGAGGCGATCTGCGCTGCGGCCAGCGCCGTCGCGGTGATCCCGCCGCCGCAGAACCGATCCAGCGTCACCCCGCTGACGGTCACATCGTAGCCGGCATCGAGTGCGGCCATGCGGGCGAGGTCACCGCCCTGTCCGCCCTTCTGCATGCTGGTGGACCAGATGATGTCATCGACGTCGGCGGTGTCGAACCCGTTGCGTTCCTGCAGGGCGACCAGGACCGTTGCCGCGAGATGCTGCGGATGCAGGGCCGATAGTGCGCCCTTGCCGGGCTTGCCTGCCCCGCGAGGGGTGCGGACGGCGTCGATGATATAGGCGTGAGACATGATTTTCCGTTCCAGTCTGACAATGCCGCGCAATGCCGCAGATAGTTGATGACGGCGGGGCCGCCTTTAAAGCAGACCCATCCGGATTCCGCCGTCAAGCCGCACGTCCTCACCGTTGAAATAGGGGTTCCGGCACATTTCCAGAACCAGGCTTGCGAATTCGTCGGGCTTGCCGAAACGTTTGGGGAAGGGGACCGTCGCGCTGAGGGAATCCCGCACCGCTTCGGACGCACCCATCATCAGCGGCGTGTCGAAGATACCGGGCAGGATGCTGTTGATGCGGATGCCCGCCGGCGACAGGTCGCGCGCGATCGGAAGCGTCATGCCGACGATGCCTGCTTTCGATGCGGCATAGGCCGCCTGGCCGGTCTGTCCATCCTCGGCCGCGGCGCTGGAGGTATTGACGATCACGCCGCGCTCGCCGGATTCGGCGGGGTCGAGCGTCAGCATTCCTGCCGCGCTCTTTGCGGTGCAGCGGAACGTGCCGATGAGGTTGATCTGGATGATCTTTTCGAACGCGTGGATCGGGAAATGAACCGGCTCGCCGGTCTTGCGATCGCGGCTGGCGGTGCGGTACGCGTTTCCGGTTCCGGCGCAGTTGACCATGATCCGCTCCTGCCCATTGGCGGCGCGAGCGCTTGCAAATCCGGCGTCGACCGAGCCTTCGTCGGTCACGTCGACCTTGCAGAAGACGCCGCCGACCTCTGCGGCGATGGCTTCGCCGGCTGTTTCGTTCAGATCGAAGATCGCGACCTTGACGCCTGCGTGTGCAAGCGCGCGGGCGACGGCTTCGCCCAGGCCAGATGCGCCGCCGGTCACGACCGCGCTGTTTCCTTCAAGGTTCATGTGACACTCCGTTCGAATATGTTGTCGCCGCACAGGCGCAAGTCAGGTGATCGCCCGATCCGGTTCGAGCATCCGTTTGAGTATTTTTCCGTTGGGATTGCGGGGCAGGGGCGCAACGCCGATGTGGAAGCGTTCCGGCACCTTGTAGTCGGTAAGCCTCGCCCGGCAGAACGCGGTCAGCTCGGCGGGTTCGGCAACAGCGTCCTCGCGAAGGGCGATGAATGCCTCGACCCGCTGGCCCAGTATTTCGCAGGGCACACCGACGACCGCGGCTTCCTGCACGGCTGGGTGGCCGGCGAGCACGCCCTCCACCTCGGCGCTGTAGATCTTGTATCCGCCGCGGTTGATCATATCCTTCAGCCGATCCACGACACGGACGAGACCGCGAGCATCGATCGTAGCGAGGTCGCCCGATTTCCAGAAACCGTCACGGAAGTTCGCCTCGGTCGCGTCGGCGTTGCGCCAGTAGCCGGGAGATACCTGCGGTCCGCCGATGAGGATTTCGCCGACCTCCCCATGACCGACGGCAACGCCGTTCTCGTTCACGACTGTCACGATCGCACCGGGCACTGGCCATCCGACCGAGTCGGAATTGTGCGTCAGTTCGCTTGAGGGGAGAACCGTAACCCCGCCGCAGGTTTCGGTCGCACCATAACAGTTCATCATATGCAGGCCCGGCAGCCTGGTCGCCAACGCCTCGATGCTGGGGACGGGCATGGGTGCTCCGCCGAATCCCCCGATGCGCCAGTTCGAAAGCTTTTCGCCATCCATCTCGCCGCGCACCAGCAGCAGGTTGTACATGGCCGGCACCATCAGGCTGTGGGTCATCCGCTCGCGAACCGCGAGACCCGTGAAATCTTCCGCCCGGAAGCTTGGCGCGATGATCATGCAGCCCCGGCAGAAGGTCATGGCGCAGATGGTCGCGGTGATCCCAGTGATGTGCGACAACGGCACGAAGCAAACGGACCGGTCCACGCGGGAAAGTTCCATGCAGGCGGTATAAGCGGCCCCCGCATGGACGAGTGCGAGACCGGTCACGATCGCGCCCTTCGGACGGCCCGTAGTGCCCGATGTGTACATGATCAGGGCCGGCGCTTCTTCATCGGCGGGAATTTCGGGCAGAGGGGCGTTGGCCCGCTTCAGGCCGGCAACGAAATCGAGTGGGCTTCCCGCACCAACGGAAATCGTCGCGGGTCCGGGCGGGACGAGGGCGGCAAGTTCGCTCTCGTGAATGATCGCGCAGGCTCCGCTCTGCTCCACGATATAGGCAAGGCCCGGCGCCTGCTCGCGAGTGCCCACAGGCACTGCAACCGCGCCGATCCTGGCAACGGCGAACGGGGCGATGACGAATTCGGCGCGATTACCGAGAAACAGGACGACGCGATCGCCTCCGGCTACGCCCAGCCCGTGCAATCCGCCGGCGACGGTTTCGACAAGGTCCAGCAATTCGCGCCAGTCACAGCGAAAATCGCCGCAAGCCAATGCGTCACCCTGCGGATTGCCTGATGCCGCCTTCGCGAGCATGGCGAAAAGCGAACGGGGACGCTCCGCAAGGCATAGCACCGACCGGTCGCCGTAATGGCTCTCGATCCGGTAGTGCTTTTCATGCTCTTTCCAGGTGAGCATCCGCCCGGCCAATCCTCAGCTTCGAACGACATTGCCCGCGACGAGGTGTCCTGGGCATCGTTTCATGACAGTTTTCTAGAAGATCAATAAAGTGACTGTCCAGTCATTTTATTGCAAGGCTAGGGCGGGGCCGGTCAGCCCGCCCGTCCGACGGTATCCTTCGCCTCGTTCGCGATCTCGACGATCTGTTCGCGCAGCCAGCGGTTGCCGCTGTCGGTTTCCTGCCGGGCAGGCCAGTAGAGTCGCCAGTTCAGGCGGGGAACGTGGAACGGCAGCGGAATTGCGGCAAGCGAGTGGTAGAGCGCAAATCTCTCGGGTAGCGTAATGGCAAGATCGGTGCTGTGGACGATCCCCGCCGCAATGGCGGGACTGCGCAGCCGAACCTTGATGTGCCGGGCAAGGTCGTCGGCCTGAAGGATCTGGTCGATATGGCCGGAGCCGTGACGCCGGGCTGTCACGTGGACGTGGCCCAGTCCAAGGTAATCTTCCATCATGATCGCAGACCGTGCCAACGGATGTCCCGGCCGCACGAGGCAGGCGTAGGATTCTTCGATCAGGTTTGCCTGGTGCAGGCGATCGTCGGCAGCGACCTGAACATCGATGGCGATATCCAGCGTGCCGCGTGCCATTTCGTTGGCGATGTCCTGGGGACTGACGAAACGGCACTGGAGGTCGACATGCGGTGCGATCTCCAGACACCGCATCGTGAGATCGTGCAGGAAGAGCGCTTCCGCAATGTCGTTCATGCTGAGCCGGAAGACCCGCGCCGTACGGTCCGGCACGAACTCGTCCTGGAGGCTGAGTTCCTGCTTGATGCTGGTGAGCGCACGATGGACGGTCGGCGCAATGCTTTCGGCAAAGGTGGTGGGCACCATGCCCCTGCGCTCACGCACGAAGAGCGGATCATCGAGGCTCTCGCGCAGACGCTGCAGCGCATTGCTGACGGCGGGTTGACTTATGTTCAGAACGCGGGCCGCGCTAGTCAGGCTTCGCTCCGAAAAGATGGTGTCGAACGTGCGCAGCAGGTTCAGATCGAGGTGCTCGAACTTGATCATGATATAACCCGCAGTGATGATTGGCCTTCAGATTATCAAGTTTACATAGGGTCGCTGCAAGCGCAATCGTGTCTGCAACACGGGACGCTGGGCGACCCGAAAACAGATCCTGCGGGAACGATGGACGAGGCAACTCTCACGCTTGAAGACGATCTGCTGCGCTGGGCGCGGCGCCATTTTGTCGACCCCGCCATCCTCGATTTGCGCGACTTGGGCGGTCATTCGGGCGAGACATGGGCCTTCGCTTGTGAACACGCCGCGGGCCGCACCGAACTTGTTCTGCGCCTTGCCGCCCGTGGCAACGACGATGCGGCCAATGCGGAGCTGGTTCGGCAAGGCACGCTGCTCTCGGCGATGAAGGCATCCGGCATCAAGGTGGCCGGGGTGCGCGACGCATCGGCGGAAACCGATCTTTTCGGTCGCGGCTACATCATCGTGGACATGCTGGCGGGCCGTCCGCTGATTATGGGGCCCGAAGGCGGGACGCCTTGGCTCTCCGCTAAGGATCGCGACGCCGCATATCTGGCGGCCGCCCGCGAACTGGCAAGGATCAACGGCGTTCCGGTCGAATCGCTGGCAGGCTGGGCCGCCGTGCGCGGCCCGGTCGAAGAGATCGAACTGTGGGCGCCCGCCATGGCCCGCGCAGCCGATCCCGCCTGGGCCGAGGAAGGCGCGCGTCTTGCCGACGCACTTCGCCAGTCGGCACCGGACGCATTTACCGCAGCGGTCTGCCATGGCGATTTCCAGACCAACAACGTGCTGTTCGAAGCAAGCCCCGGTGCGATCGAGGTTGGCGGCGTGGTCGACTGGGAGATCGCGCATTTCGGTGCGGCGGAGCTGGACCTGGCGTGGTTCATGATGATGAACGATCCGCATGCCTGGGATGCCGTGGAGCAGCGCGGCAACGTCGATCTGGTGGCGGTGCAGGCAGCGTACGAAGACGAGCGCGGGGCGGCGTTGCGCGACCTGTCGTGGTATCGCGCGCTGGCCGGCTACAAGATTGCGGCCATCGCTGGATACAAGATCCGCCTTCATCGCAAGCGCTACAAGCATGATGAGGCGTGGGAGCGGGCATCGTCTTCGCTCCCGGTCTTTTTCTCGCGCGCATACGCGATGCTGGAGAACGCTGCATGACCATGCTGTCGGCCTTGTTCGACCCGCCTCGCACCGCACCCTGGTTGCAGGGTTATCGCGATGGCATTGCGGCGGGGGAACTGCGCCTGGCGCGCTGTTCCGCATGCGGGCGGTGGGAATGGTACCCGCGCGAATGCGGCCCCTCCTGCGGCGGTGCTGACTATGTCTGGGAAACGGTGGGGCCGGTCGCCACGGTGTTTACGATCACCCGCGTCGAACGCCCTCTCCTGCCCGATGTCGATCAGCCTTACGAAGTCGGCCTGGTGGTGACGGACGAGGCTCCGCAATGCCGGATAGCCGCCCGTTTCGATACCTCGGCCGGGCCGGTTTCGATCGGCGATCGAGTGCGATTTCATGTGATCGGTAAGGGCGATGACGCCTTTGTCGTGTTTCGATTGGAGGCTCAGCCTTGAAGTACGGTGTATCCCTGTTCCCGCTGCGCCCGCAGCAGATCATCGACGTGGCGCTGGTCTCGGAAGAGCTTGGCTACGATTCGCTCTGGCTCGGCGAACATGTCGTAACCCCGGTGCAAAGCAACTCCCGCTTTCCCTATGCCGGGGAGGACGACGATTCGCATGACGCCTTCCACGCGAACCTGCCCTTCTACGATCCCTATGCCGTCCTCGCCTATCTTGCCGCGATCACGCAAAAGGTGAAGCTGGCGGTTTCGGTCTCGATCGTTCCGCTCCACGATCCGTTTCATCTCGCCCGGTCGGTCACGACGCTGGACCTGTTTTCAAAGGGTCGCTTCATGCTGGGCGCGGGCGGCGGCTGGCTGAAGGAGGAGTTCGATATCCTCGGCCGCGACTTCGAGAAGCGTGGCAAGCGGTTCAACGAAACGCTTGATGTCATGGTCAGCCTCTTCAACGACGATGTAACCGAATACCAGGGCGAGACGATGACCGTGCCGGCCGTCGGCATGAGCCCGAAGCCCGACACCCGGCCCCATCCGCCATTCGTTTTCGGCGGACATGCCAAGCCTGCCCTTCGCAGGGCCGCGCAGCGTGGCAACGGCTGGCTGGCATCGGAACTGACGCCTGACGAGATCGCGCCCCTGATCGCGATGCTGCGCGACATGCGGGAAGAGGCCGGGCGCACCGCGATCCCCTTCGAATACAGTGTCGCCGTGCAGGGCGAGCCGAGCGACGAGGACATCGCCAGGTATGCAGATGTCGGCGTCGACCGCCTCGTCGTTCGACCGTGGATGCGGGGGCGCGACGCGGTCGCCAACCTGAAGACGCTGGCCAAACGCATTCTGGCCTGATTGCGACGGAGCGGACTGTTGGCGCACGGGATGGACATAGCGATCGTGGGGGTCGGCGAAAGCGTGCCGGTTCGCGCCGATCCGCGTTCGATGAACGCGATGATCCGCGAGGCGATCGGTGCCGCGCTGGCCGATGCCGGACTGTCCGCCGACGCTCTCGACGGGTTCGTCACGGAATCGGCGACGATGCCGGAGGAGATGCCGGCAGAGGATGTCATTGCCGATCTTGGCCTTAGCTTCGATCGCTCGCCCTTCATCGCCTACGGCCTGCATTACGGGGCGGGGCTGGTGGCGGCGCCGGAAATTGCGGCTTGGGCGCTGGCGTCGGGGCGGGCCAAGTATGTGCTCTGCTGGTATGGGCATCAACTCAGCCGCAACGTGCATGGCCCCCGTGCGCTTTACGCGAACGATCCTTTGAAGGCAGAACTGGAGATGCCGGCCGGCTGGTTCGGCCAGCCGGTCTATTTTGCCGGGATCGCGCAGCGTTACGCATACGAATACGGCTTGCCGGCAGAAGCACTGGCCGCCGTCGCGATCGAGGCGCGCGAGCACGCCGCCCGCACGCCCGGTTCGATGAAAACCGCCGCTCTCGATATGGCCGGTTACCTCGCGTCATCGGTCATCGCCCAACCCTTGCGCGGGCCGGACTGCGCCTTGGTCAACGACGGCGCGGTGGCGTTCATCATGACGACGACCGAACGGGCCCGCGATGCGCGGCAACCTGTCGTCAGCGTGGCGGGCCTCGGCATCGGGTCGACCAACGTGCCGGGCGACACCTGGTTCACACAGAACCCCGATTACCTGACGACGCCGGCGGCCAACTCCGGTCCGATGGCGTTTGCGCAGGCGGGTATCGCGCCAAGCGATGTCGATTTCGTCCAGCTTTACGATTGCTTCAGCATTAACACGATCCTGCAATACGAAGACCTCGGCTTCGTGCGGAAGGGTGAGGGCGCGGCTTTCGCGATCGAGAAAGGGCGCGGCCTTGGCGATCGTCTGCCGACCAATACGCACGGCGGCCTCCTCTCGCACTCCTTCATGCTGGGCGGAGGCCATGTCGTCGAGGCTGTTCGCCAGCTTCGTCACGCGCGTGGCGAAGGGCAGGTTCCCGGCGCCCAGATCGGCTTGGTGACCGCGCTCGGCGTTCCACACCATTCAACCATGATCCTTCGGAAAGACTAAGATGGCCCACGAAAGACCGGTCGCACTGGTGACTGCAGCGACCAGCAGCCTTGGCCGCGGGATGGCGGAGGCGCTTCTGGCGGACGGCTTTGCCGTCGTCATCAGCGGTCGCAACCAGGCCAAGGGCGAAGCGGCCGCCAGGGAGATGGACGCTGCGGGCAACGTGCACTTCGCCGCGTGCAACGCGCTCGACCAGGCGCAGACCGAGGCGATGGTCGATGGCGTGATCGGTCGCTTCGGCCGGATCGACGTTCTGATCAACAATGCCGGTGGCTCAAGCGGGTTCGCTCCTGTTCACCTTCTGGCCGATGAGGCCTGGCTTCAAGCGCTTACCTGGAACGTCAGTTCCGCGTTCTGGACCGTACGCCGCGCGCTTCCCGCCATGCTGAAGCAGGGTCGCGGGAGGATCATCAACATCAGCTCGGTTCAGGGCAAGCAGGCGAACCGGCCCAATGCCAGCCACTATGTAACATCGAAGCACGCGCTGAACGGCTTCACCAAGGCGGTCGCGCTCGAAGTCGGGCGGAAGGGCATCACCTGCAACGCGATCTGCGTCGGCGCGGTGGAAACCGACATGATGCAGGATGCGGGGCGCAAGGCTGCTGCCGCGGCGGGCGTGACGTTCGAGGAATACAAGGGCCGCTACGCCAGCGCGGCCATGACCGGCGAACTGAACCGCGTAGAGGAAGTGGCGGCCATGGCGCGTCTGCTCGCCTCGGATGCGGGCGCCGGGATCACTGGCGCGATCCTGAACGTCGACGGCGGCACCTGCCCCTATTGATCGAGGCGAACATGACCGAGAACCACCCCGAAAACCTGGCCGAAGCATTCGATCTGAGACTGGCGGAAGCGCCGGAAGCGACCGCTCTGATCATCGGCGACAACCGCTACGGCCGCGCCGACATCGCCAGCCTTGCACGCCGCGCCGCGTCGCTCCTTGTCGAGCATGGGGTGGGGCAGGGCAGCCGTGTCGTGGTGCAATACGATACGTCGCCGGAGGATGTCGCGGTCGCACTGGCGGCGGCGCGTTTCGGCGCCACGATCCTGCCGGTGCCCAAGCGTCTGGGCATGCGCGAGATTAACTGGCTGCTCGAACGGTCCGAAGCCGCCCTGTTCCTGCATGTCGGCAACGCGCCATCCGAAGGGCTCGACCCGCCGAAGGGTGCCGGGACTGCGGCTACCAGCGCCATCCGCGATCTGCCCGAACGCCACGTCGATATCGCCCGGACACCGGACGATCATTGCGCGCTGATCGGGGTGACGTCCGAATCGACGGGCATGCCCAAGGGCGTCATGCACGGCTGGCGTGGCGTGGCTTGGGCCGGAGAGCGCATGCGCGCGCTGGGTCGGGTTCAAGATGGCGAGACGATCCTGATGACCGGCGCCGGGGCCGGCGCGCCGGGCTTCACATTCTTCACCTATATGCCGCTGGTCACGGGCGCGACGATCGTGCGGGCCACCCGCTGGGATCCGGCCGAGGTGCTGGCGCTTGCCGAACGGCACCAGTGCGTATGGTCGTGCATGGTGCCGACGATGCTGCGCATGCTTCTCGATGCCCGGCCGGCGGTTCTCGGTGACCGGCGGCTGACCGCCATGCGGTCGATCAGCATGGGCGGCGGCTTCATGAGCATCGATCTCATCGAACGGGCGCGAAGCGAACTGGGTGCCGAAGTGCTTCGCATGTACGCCATGGCCGAATGCATGAGCAACGCCAGCACCGATCTTGCCGATCCCGTCGATGTCCGCAACTTCCTCGACGGGCGACCCGGGCTCGATGCGGCGCTGGGCATCTTCGACGATAATCGGCGGCCCCTTCCGGTTGGCGAGAAGGGCGAAATCGGCCTGCGCGGTCCGTCGCTGTTGCAGGGCTACCTTGCCGAGCCCGATGCGAAGGACAAGCTGATGACGCCCGACGGCTTCTTCCTGTCTGGCGATATCGGAGAGATCGATGCGCAGGGTTTCGTGCGCGTCGTCGGTCGCAAGAAGGACATGATCAATCGCGGCGGCTACAAGATCGATCCGTCCGAAGTCGAGGAACTGATCGGGCGGCATCCGGCAATCGCGAAGGTCGCTGTCGTCGGATATCCCGACCAGCTTTACGGCGAGCGTTCCTGCGCCGTCGTCGAGCTGCGCGCCGATGCCGCGCTATCGCATGACGACCTCAAGGGCTTCCTCATCGCAGAGGGGCTGTCCAAGGAAAAGCTGCCGGAACGGTTCGAGGTTCGTGACGAACTGCCCCTCTCTCCTGACGGAAAAATTCTGAAGGCTGCGGTGAAGGCCGAAATCGGAACCGATCCCGTCGCCAGTCTCCATTGAGCGGTCCGGTCGGACTGCTTCATAAAACCAGGATCACGGCACAAGTGCCAGCGAGGAATGCATGATTGATTTCGAACTAGACGAGGATTTCCGCGCGAAGCTCGATTGGGTGCGATCGTTCGTGGATGAAAAGGTCGAGAAGCTGGACGCGCTCTGGCCCAGCCCGGCGGCGCCGCACGACAAGTGCATCGTCGAGGCGCGGTCGATTCTTGCCGGCCTGCAGCAGGAGGTGAAAGACCGCGGCCTGTGGGCGGCGCACCTCGATCACGATCTGGGCGGGCCGGGTTTCGGGCAGGTCAAATACCTGCACATCGCCGAAATCCTGGGCCGGACCAACTGGGGTTCGGTCGTGTTCGGGTGTCAGGCGCCCGATTCCGGCAATTCGGAAATTCTTGCCCGCTACGGCACGCCGGAGCAGAAGGAACGCTATCTGCGTCCGCTCCTCGATGGAGAAATCTACAGCGCCTTCTCGATGACCGAGCCTGAGGGCGGGTCAGACCCGATCTATTTTACCTGCCGGGCCGAACAGGATGGCGACGATTATGTCATCAACGGCGAGAAGTGGTTTTCAAGCCACGCCAACTACGCCGATTTCCTGATCATCATGGCGGTGACCGACCCGGATGCAGAACCCTATCACCGCGCCTCGATGTTCCTGGTGCCGACCGATACGCCGGGTGTCGAATTCGTCCGCGAGACGGGTGTCTTCACCGAACCCTATCCCGAACGGGGCGGGCATCCCTATATGCGCTATAGCAACCTGCGCGTCCCCGCCTCGGCCATGCTCGGCCCTCGAGGCGGCGGCTACGAAGTCGCGCAATCGCGGCTTGGCGGGGGGCGCATCCATCATGCGATGCGGACCATCGGGCTATGCCAAAAGGCGATCGACATGATGGCCGAACGGGCCGTGAGCCGGCGCAGCAGCGGCATGCTGATCAGCGAGAAGCAGTCGGTCCAGTTCGACATCGCCGAGGCCGAGATAGCGCTGCGCCAGTTCCGCCTCCTGGTGCTGCACTGTGCGTGGCTGGCCGATCAAAAAGGCCGAGAGAAGGAGCTTCGCGAGGCGATCTCGATGGTCAAGGTGGCGAGCGCCGACATCGCGGAAAAGATCATCTGGCGGGCCATGCACATGCACGGGTCGCTGGGCCTGTCGAACGAGATGCCGTTCGCCCACATGATCTTCATGGCGGGCATGCTTGGTCTTGCGGACGGACCGACCGAAGTGCACAAGGTTTCGGTCGCGCGCCGCGTGCTCAGGCGGGCGAAAGCGCATGACGGCTTCTTCCCCCCCCATCACCTGCCCGCCGCGCGCGAAGCGGCGATGGCGCATTACGGTTTGACCCCCGAAGCGGTGGAAACGCGGGCATGAGCCACACCGATCCATTCGATTTCACGGGCAAGGTCGTCCTGATCACGGGTGGCAGCCGCGGACTTGGCCGTGCGATGGCGCTCGGTTTTGCGGGGCGGGGCGCGGACATTGTCGTCGCCAGCCGTAAACAGGATGCCTGCGATGTCGTGGCGGACGAGATCCGGACGATGGGCCGGGTTGCTCTCGCGGTCGGTGCCCATGTTGGCAAGTGGGACGATCTGAAGCGGCTGTCCGATGATGCCTACGACCGTTTCGGCCGGGTCGACATTCTGATCAACAATGCCGGGATGTCGCCGCTCGCACCGTCGATGGTCGAAGTCGAGGAGGCGCTGTTCGACAAGATCGTCGATGTCAATTTCAAGGGTGTCTATCGCCTCGCGACGCTTGTCGGCAGCCGCATGGCGGCAGGGACGGGCGGTTCGATCATCAACGTATCGTCCATCGGCTCGCTCCTCCCGTCACCTTATTTCGGGGCTTATGCCGGTGCCAAGGCGGCCGTGAATGCCCTGACCATCGCGCTGGCGCGCGAATACGCCCCCAAGGTTCGGGTCAACACTATCGCGCCCGGCGGGTTTCTGACCGACGTGGCCGGCGACTGGGCCGAAGACGAGGAAGCGCTGCGCGCCGTGCCGCTTGGCCGTTTTGGCCAGCCCGGGGAAATCCTGACCACGGCCTATTACCTTGCCAGCGACGCGTCGAGCTTTACCACCGGGGCTCTTATCCGCGTCGATGGCGGCGCCCTGCATACGAAATAACGGAGAACAGGTGATGGATAGACCTGCACGCGACGCCGCCTTTCCGCATCGGGGCTATCCGAGCGGTTGGTATCAGGTTGCCTGGGCCGACGAATTGGCCGTGGGCGACGTTCGGCCACTGCATTATTTCGGCCGCGACCTCGTTCTTTATCGGGGGCGCGGCGGGCACCATGTCCTCGATGCGCATTGCCGCCACATGGGCGCGCATCTGGGCCATGGCGGGATTGTCGTCGGAGATTCGATCGTGTGCCCCTACCACGGATGGCGTTGGGGCAGCGATGGTCGGAACGAGCTGGTGCCGCTGGAGAAGAAGGCGACAGATCGGTGCCGCATGGGCGCCTGGGACACCGTCGTCGCCAACCAGATCGTGTGGGTCTGGTTCGACGAAGCGGGCCGTCCGCCGCTGTTCGACGGGCCTGTCGATCTACCCGGGGTTGCGGAGCGCAAGCGTTACGACGTATATCCGCACTGTGCGAAAGTCTGGCGCAACGTCCGCACCAAGCCGCAGTACATCCCGGAAAACAACGTCGACGTCGAGCACTTGCGCTGGATCCACAAGGCCAAGGGCCCTATCGAGACGACGCGGCTCGAAGAAGACGGCTACAAGATGCACATCGCCAACAACATCACGTTCGGGTTCGGCAAGAAGTCGACCCGGCTTACGCCCGATGGGCCGATCGTGGTGGAAGTCGCCGCCGAACTCTGGGGCATGGGATTCCAGTACACCTTCTTCCCGATACCCGACGAAGCCATCAGCATTCAGGCGCAGACGCCGGTGGACGAGGACCATTGCGACATGTTCCAGTCGGTTCTGGTCCTGGGCGAAGAAGGGTTCGATCCGGCCGCGGAGCCGGAGGCGATGGCGGCGGCACGGGTGAGGGAGCAGTTCGTGCAGATCGAACGCGACATCCCCATCTGGGAAAACATGCGCTATATCGCCGATGCCCCCCTGTCGCCGCAGGAAGAAGGCCCGATGAAAGTCGTCAGGCGGTGGGCACAGCGGTTCTATCCGGCAGATGCGTGACGAAAGCATTCTCATACGGCGCTCTATCGCCCTGGAAAGCGTGGGGCAGGGCGCAGTAGCCGCACGGCTGGAGGATAATTTCCATCACTTCGGCGTGCGGGTTGCTTACGAAGGCGGAAAGGTCACAGACCTTGCGACGGGCGCGCTGCGCTTTCCGTGGACGACCTGCCCGGCAGCGGGGACATCTCTGCGCGCTGCTATCGGTGAACCACTGTCGGATCGGCCGGAAAAACTTGCCGAAAAGCTGCCGATGCAGCTCAACTGCACGCACATGTTCGAACTGGGTGCGTTGGCCATCCGCCATGCCAGTCTGCGCGATCGCGGCGAACTGGCCGAAGACCAGCGTATTGACATGGTCATCCGCGAATCGGCGGAAGACAGGACGGTCCTGGCCGGAACCTATGAGGTGAACGGGCAGCGTCTGCTCGACATGACCGTAGGGGGTAGCGTCATCGCTTCGCCGGAGCGCAATGCCGGGCGTGATCTCTACGACCGTTTCAGACCGTGGCTCGCGACTTTGCCAGCCGACGAGGCAACCATGCTCTGGTTGATGCGGCGGGCGTTCTGGCTGGCGGCGGGATACCAGGTCTATAAACCACGCGCATTCGCGGGCGAGAACGATCTGGGTCCGGTCTGCTATACCTACCAACCAGAGCGGAAGGACATTGCAGCCGCCATCGACCGTTCGGTGATCGACGTGCGCGATCTCGATTACCGGATTCTCGATCAGGCGATGATCTTCGCCTGATCCATTCTTGCCATAATCAGGCGGTCGGATCTTCGGCGATCTGGATCAGCCGCTGCCCCAGATTGTTGCCGGCCAGCATGCCCGCCATCGCCTCCCCAGCATTTTCCAGCCCCTGCACGATATCATGGACCGGACGGACGCGACCCGTGGCAAGATGATCGATCATCTGTGACCGGAAGGTTTCGAAGCGGTCGTAGTACTGTGTGGCCAGAAAGCCGTGGATGCTGAATCCCCGGCGCACGGTCACGAACAGGTTGGGCCCCGGGGGCGGCTGGTCGAGCCCGTATTCGGACACCGTGCCGGTTATGACGACGCGACCGAACTGGCGCATCCGTTCCATGACTGCGCCCTGCAGTGCGCCGCCGACGTTGTCGACATAGAGATCTATCCCATCGAGCAGTGTGGTATCGAGCATATCCTCGATCCGCCCGGCGTGGCGATCGATCGCGGCATCGTAGCCCAAATGGTCGACCAGCGTCGCGCACTTGTCGGCTCCTCCCGCGATGCCCACGACCCGGTTTGCGCCGCTGGCTCGCGCCAGCTGCCCGGCAATGCTGCCGACCGCGCCGGCCGCGGCTGAAACCAGGACGGTCTGGCCGCTGACCGGTCCGCCCAGCAGGTCGACCGCGATCCACGCCGTGATGCCCTTGCCGCCAAGCGGCCCGAGGTAGTCCGAGATCTGCGCTATCGCCGGGTCGGCCCTTTGGCCGAGCGGGCCTTCGCATTGGGGTGGCGTTACAATGCTGTGCGTTTCCCAGCCGCCCCAGTGAGTCCAGAAATCACCGACCTTCAACGCATCGCTGCGGCTCTCGACGACCTGGCCCACGGCAAGGCCGGTGATCAGGTCGCCTGGTCGAAATGGAGCGATATAGTTTTCGTATTGCCGCATCCGCCGGCTCTGCGCCGGATCGACTGTCGCGTAGATGTTTTCGATCAGTGCCTCGCCGGGTTCCAGCTTGCGCAGCGACGTGCGCTCCACGCTGAAAGTGTGCGGTCCGACCGGGCCGGCGGGATAGTCGCGGAACGTGATCCGGGTCGCATCCATTGGTCTTGGCCTTTCAAGAAGGCGGAGCGGGGCGCAGTCCCGCTCCTCAGCCTCAATAGCGGAAGGTCAGTTGTACGGCGACAGTGCGTGGCGGAGCGGGGAAGCCGTATTGATCGGCCGGCGTTCCTGCCGCCGTTCCCGTTCCTGCCCCGGTGCTGGGCGCATCCTGCGCCGCGTTCAGGACATAGTGGTTGGTCAGGTTCTTGCCGATGACGGCCAGTTGCCAACGGTCGTTCTCGGCCCCGACACGGACCGTCGCATCCAGCGTGGCAAAGGCCGACTGGTGGGCGACCGGGTTGCCAAACGGGCTGACGAGATAGCTGTCGCTGTAACGGCCGTTGATCAGGAACCCGCCCTTAAGCGTGGCCGACAGGTCGGTTTCGTAGTCGATGCCGAGGGTCCCGGCCCACTTGGGTGCCAACTGGGTAGGGGTGCCTGCCAGGTCCTGATGAATATAAGGAATGTCGGTCGTCGGCGCCATGCAACCCATGTCCGGCGTTTGCCCTGCGTAACACGGTGCACCGGGGAAATCGGTGTACTTGGCATCGGTGTAGGCGATCGCGCCGGTCACGGTGAGGCCCGGGGCGCCGCGTGGTGCCCATTCTCCATCGAGTTCGAGGCCCTGGGTGCGGGCAGTACCGGCGTTGAAAGTCACGAAGGTCGTGATTGCCGAGTTGAAGAAGTCGACCTGCAAGTCGTCGTAATCGTATCGGAACGCGGTCAGATTCAGGCGAAGCGTATTTTCGAGCAGGCGGCTGCGAACGCCGACTTCGAACCCTTCGACCGTTTCGGGACCAAACGCGAGTTCGTTGACCGTCGTGCGCGGCGTATTGAGGCCGCTGATCGAGAAGCCGCCCGATTTGTAGCCGGTCTTGTAAGCGCCGTAGATCGTGAGATCGGCGGTGGGCTTCCAGGTAAGGGTCGCTTCGGGCGAGAAATCGTCGAATTTCTGATGATGGTCGAACCCGGTCGCCGGGTTCGCCGGATCGTACATCGTGAAGGCCGCACGGAAGGCCGGATGGACATAAGGCAGGTTGAAGACCGAATCCTTCGTTTCCTTAGTAAACCGGCCGCCGACGGTCAGCTGCAGGTCCTTGGTCAGATCGACAAGAGCCTGGCCGAAAAAGGCCCAGGTTTCGCCATCTGTCTCGCCCGCCTTGCGCACGGTCAACGGAACAAGCGCCGGATCGTTTGCACCGGTGTTGATAGCGTGACCATTTGCCGCAGAACCGGGGAAGATGATGTCCTGCGCGAACGTAAGGTTCGACGATTGGTAATAGAGGCCGGCAAGCACGTTGAACGCGCTGGCGAAATCGGTCTGCGCGCGGAACTCGGTCGAGTACGCCTCGTACTCCGTGCGCGTCCCGGCGTAAGTGCCACGGTTGGCATTCGTCGTGGCGTCGGACTTTAGGCTGAACTGGTTGTCGAACTTCTGGAAGCCGTTGACCCAGTTCAGCTGCAGCCAGTCCGCGTCATATTCCATGCTGGCGGTCGCGGTATAGGAGCGATAATCGTCGTAGAGCCTGCCGTTATGCTTGCCGAGAAGCGGGTTCGCGCTGACCAGTTCCGACGGCAGGTCGTCCCAGTAACCCTTCCAGTCCTTTTTGCACTCGTCGCCCGGCTGAAGCTGCGAGGTGTTGTTGACGGGGCAGCGGAACAGTTCGTTGAGGAACCCTGCCGAAGTCGCGTTGCGATCGCTCATGCCGCCCTTCAGCTTGATCGTGAAGCGGTCGCTAGGCTCGAATTTCAGCGTGCCGCGCAGGTTGAGGTTTTCTTCCATCGGACCGAAGCGAGTGGAGGGCGGGACGGTGTAGACCGTGCGCGCACCGCTGTTGGCGGTATCGTTGACGGTGAAACTGCCGCCAGTCGCCTGGTTTTCCATGTAGCCGCGTGACATGTCGCTCCACCGAACGGCCAGGCGCGCACTCACCGTGTCGGACAGCGGGCCGGATGCGACGCCTTCCAGATATTTCTCTCGGGTCTTGAACTCGTAGCCTGCGCGCGCGATGAATTCTGGCGTATTGCCCGGGTCGGCGGTCGTGAAAGACAGCGCGCCGGCGGTCGAATTCTTGCCGAAGAACAGCGCTTGCGGACCCTTGAGGATCTCGACCTGCGCCATGTCGAACAGACCTTCGTTCAGGACGCGGCCCTGGCCATAGTAGACGCCGTCGACGTTCACCGAAACCGACTGCTCGATGCCAATACTGGTGAAATTGGAGCCGATGCCGCGAAGGCTGAGATTCGCGCCGCTGCCGGAACTGCCGCGCGCTACCGTGAACTGCGGCACCGACGTCGCGACCTGCTCGATGGTGCGGATGTTGCGGTTGACCAATTGCTCCGCCGACAGCGCCGTCACCGCCACCGGAATGTTCTGCACGCTTTCCTGCCGCTTGCGGGCGGTGACGATGATGTCCTGCAGCCCGCCTTCGGACTCTTGAGTGGTACCTTGCTGGCCGGACGGCTCGCTCTGCGCATAGGACGGCGCGGCAATTCCGATGGCGACAACGGCAAGGCTCACCTTTGCCAAGACACGGGCGCGGTGGGGCCTGCGCGGCGGCAGATCAGGCATCGTCTTCTCCCTCGAAAGCTATTCGGCCTCGCTTTCGCCGCGGGCCGCTTCTGGAGTGAACACTACGCAAAAAAAATGACTATACAATCATATTCTGATGGGATAATCATTTTTACCGGCAAATGGAGGCTCGGCCTGTGGCGCCACGCGTGCTTTTATGCCCGCGCAACACACTGATTATACGGGATATCGATTCCATCCGCTCATGCGGAAGCGTATTTTTCGGACGTCCGGGGCTGCCCTTTTCGGCAGTTATAAAAATGAACGTATCGTCATTTATGACTGTCGGTACGGATGGAGTGGATGATGAGCGAAGATAGCACGGTACTGTACGACGAACTCGATGGTGGCGTGGCGCGAATCACCCTCAATCGTCCCTCCAGCGGCAATTCGCAGAACGTCGCGATGACTTACGCGCTCGACGATGCCTTTCGCCGTGCGGCACATGATCCTTCGATCCGGTGCATCATCCTGTGCGGCGAGGGTCGCCACTTCTCCACCGGGCACGATCTGAAAGATACGACGCACAATGCCGTCGGCCGCGACCATCCGCTGACCTCCACTTGGGGCGATGTCCAGACCTCCGACGTGGACGGCTGGATCGGCTGGGAGCACGAGATGTATCTCGACATGTGCCGCCGCTGGCGCACCATTCCCAAGCCCACCATTGCCAAGGTGAGGGGTGCCTGTGTCGGTGGCGGTCTGATGCTCGCCTGGATCTGCGACATCATAGTCGCCGACGAGACGGCTGTGTTCCAGGACCCGGTCGTGGGGATCGGCATGCTGGGCGTCGAATACTTCGCCCACACCTGGGAAATGGGTCCGCGCAAGGCGAAAGAATTGCTCTTCACCAGCGAAAGCTGGTCCGCGCAGGAAGCCAAGGACATGGGCATGGTCAATCATGTCCTGCCAGCGGACGAGATCGATGCCTTTGTCGATGCCATGGCCGTTCGCATCGCCTTGCGTCCGCCGCTTGCGATCAAGCTTGCGAAGGAGGTGGTCAACGCAGGGGTCGATATGCAGGGGCTGCAGCAATCGATCGATTTGGCCTTTGCCTATCACCAGCTCAACCATGCCGACAACCGGCTGAAGTTCGGCGGCCTGCTCGACCCGCGGGGCATCCCCCAAACCATTCTCAAGAAGGGTGGCCTGAGCTCGCTCGTCGTCGGCACCGATCCGCTCGGCAGCAAGTGACGAAGGCGAAAGTCGTTGGAAACGGGAGGGGTTACCGTGTCTGAATCGCTGGCCGACTTCCGACAAGAGATCGCCGAGTTTTGCCGCAGCAAAATGCCGCCGGAAATTCGCGAAAAGGTTCTGATGAACCGTCATCTCGATCGCGAGGATTACGTGCGCTGGCTGCGCATCCTCGATCGGGAGGGTTGGCTGATCGGGCATTGGCCCGAAGCCTATGGTGGCAAGGGCTGGTCGCGGCTGAAGCGCTGGGTATTCGAGAACGAGCTATACCGCCTCGGCTCGCCTTGGCTGGCTCCATTCGGGATCACTTATGTCGGTCCGGTGATCTACACGTTCGGCACTGAGGAGCAGAAGGCGCGCTGGCTGGGGCCGACGGTCAATCATGATATCTGGTGGGCGCAGGGCTATTCCGAGCGCGGGGCTGGATCGGATCTGGCCAACTTGCAGACCAGGGCGGTTCGCGACGGCGACCATTACGTGGTGACCGGTCACAAGATCTGGACATCGATGGCACAGTGGTCGGACATGATGTTCACACTGGTGCGGACCGATCCCGATGCGAAACCGCAGCGGGGCATCTCTTTCCTGCTGATTGACCTCAAGAGCCCCGGCGTTTCCATCCGGCCGATCAAGAGCATCAATCTGACCGAAGACCTCAACGAAGTCTTTCTGGACGAAGTGCGCGTGCCGGTCGCCAACCTCGTCGGCGAAGAAGGGGCGGGCTGGACTTACGCCAAGTTCCTTCTCGACAACGAGCGGCTGATTTCGGCGGAAGTCGGCAAGGCACAGCGGCTGATGGCACAGCTGCGGCATTTCCTGCAGGAGACCCGCCATTCGGGCCAGCCATTGATCGAAAGCGGATCATGGCGCAAGCGCTACGGCGAATTGCAGATCAAGCTCATTGCGCTGGTCAGCCTTTGCAACAGCATGTTCGCCCAACTCGCGGCGGGCAACGATCCGGGTCTGTCCGCCTCCACACTGAAGATCGCCAGCGCGGAACTGCTGCAGGCGATATCCGGCGCCCACATCGACGCGCTCTCTGTTGGCGGCTTGTCGTTCGAGCGTGACCCGATCGGCGCCGAAATCTCACTCGATCCGGTCGCCCCGCTGCAGGCATCGGGTGCTGTCGCCGAATACCTCTTCGGGCGTGTCTACTCCATCTGGGGTGGATCGAGCGAAGTGCAGAAGAATATCATCGCGAAAGCGGTTCTCGGTCTATGAATGTGATGATGAAACTTGATGAGGACGATCGCCGGATCGTTGCCGACACGATCGCGCGCATCGCCAGCGACCAGTTCAGCATCGAGCGTTGTCGCAGCTACGAGATCGTTTGCGATTCCACCCAATGGTCCACCTTTGCCGAGCATGGCGTCTTTGCCATCGGTATCAGCCCGGAACACGGCGGCATCGGCGGCTGTGCCGTCGATCACGCGATGGTCATGCGCGAGATCGGTCTGAACCTTTTGCCGCTGCCCTACCTCGATACGGTCGTCATCGGGGCGACGTTGATATCGCGGATGGGAACGGCTCAGCAGCGCGATGCCATTCTGCCCGCCATCGCAAGCGGCGACATGCGTCTGTGTTTCGCGCATCGTGAAATCGATGCGGGAAATTTGCCGGATCATGTCGAGACCCGCTGCCAGGATGGTCGGCTGTCGGGACGCAAGGTCATGCTGCTCGACGGCCATCTGGCGGACAAGTTGGTCGTGACCGCGCGCGACGAGAAGGGCTCGCTTGGGTTCTACCTCGTCGACCGGGAAGTTCCGGGCTTGACGGTGCGCGAATATCGGCTGGTTGATAATCGAATGGCTTCTACCGCGACATTCGAGGGCGTCGCGGCGGAACGCATTGGCGGCGCCGAGGGCGTGGCTGACGGGGCGGGCGAGCTCGCCTTCGTGTTCGATCTCGCTGCGGTCTGCCTTGCGGCAGAAGCGGCGGGGGCTGCGGCGGGCGTCAATCGAATCACGCTGGACTATGCGAAGACACGCCATCAATTCGGCCGACCTATCGGCAGTTTTCAGGTGATCCAGCACCGGCTGGTCGACATGTTCATCGCCGAACAGATGGCCGACGCGGTCGTGTCCGACGCGCTCGACACGTTCGATGCCGGTCATCACGATCCCGTGCTGGTGGCAGCGGCAAAGGCGATCGCCGACCGCTCGGCGCGTCAAGTTGCCGAGGCTTCGATCCAGATTCACGGTGGCATGGGCATGACCGACGAATGTGCGGCCGGGCACTATCTCAAGCGGGTGCTGACGATCGGATCACTTTACGGCACGGCCGATTGGCATGCCGCCCGAGTGGAAAAGGCCAGCCTGTCCCCTTCGATTCAGATGCCGAGACCGTGAGTCACGAACTTCAGATAGGTTTCGATCGTCGCCCGCACGAATTCCGGTTGAGCGGCCGTCTTGCGATCGATCCGGAAAAGCAATGCGGTGCGCGCATTGACGATCATCTTGGCGACCAGTTGCAGTTCTTCGTCGCTGGCATCGGCGAAGGGGCCGGTGGTCAGCGTCCGCTTGAACGATCGGACATAGCTGTCGGCAATATCCTCGAGCCAGCGCGAATAGGCTTTCGGCGCGAACAGCTGCGCTTCGTACAGAACTCGGTTCATGTACGGATGGCTGGCCGTATAGGCGACGTTCGCGGAAAAACCGAGCCGCTCGATCTCCAGCGGGCGGGTTTCGTCGTCGATCGCTTCGGCAATGCTTTGCAGCATCTCTCCGCCAAGAGTGGGCAGGATGGTATCGAACAGTTGCTGCTGCGACTTGAAATAGAGATAGAAGGTGCCGTGAGCCATTTGCGCCCGTGCGGTTATGCGGGCGACCGAACAGCCGTTGTAGCCGTAGCGACCGATGACACGGGCCGCAGCGTCGAGGATCTTGCGGCGTGTGGCCTCCTGACGCTCAGCCCTTCGGTCCTCTGCCGTGGATGTCTTCACTGCCTTGCCAGCGGCTTTCGCCCCCTTCGTCGCCGTCTTGCTCGCCATCGTCTTCCTTTCGCCCCACGGTCTCTATCGGGCGCTGCCAGACAGGGCAAGCGGAGCAGGTCGGGCGGACGGCGACTTCCACAATCAAACGGGCGGCGGACACGGTTGTCGCGACGAGAAGGCGGGATTCCGAAAAGCGGTGGGTGTCGATCATGAGGCATACGGTCGAATGTGCGGCGCCGAAATCGGCATGGGTGACCAGTCGGGAAAACTGGATCATGCTCGGCCTGCTGATGCTGGTCGGGCTGACAAACTACATGGACCGCCTGAGCATTTCTGTTCTGCAAGTGCCAATCAAGGCGGAACTGGGATTGAGCGACACGCAACTCGGAGCCATCACCGGCCTTTCGTTTTCACTTATCTATACCCTGGCCGCACTACCCATCGCGCGGCTGGCGGACCGGTTCTCGCCAAAGCTTGTCCTGATTGTCTGCCTCGTGACGTGGAATCTCCTCACCATGCTGTGCGGACTGGCCAACGGCATGCTGATGTTGGCGGTGGTGCGCATGGGCGTGGCAATCGGCGAGGCAGGGTGTTCCCCGGCAACCCAGGCATTGATTGCCCATCGTTTTCCGGCCCATCAACGTGGTCGGGCAATCGCGATCTGGCAGATGGTTTTCCCCTTCGGAACGCTCTTGGGTATAGCGTCGAGCGGCTTCCTTAGCGCTTATCTCGGCTGGCGTCTTGCGTTCGTCGTGCTGGGAGGCATCGGCATCGCCGTTGCCCCCCTCATCGCCATGTTCCTGAAGGACGGCGGCTCGCAGCAGACACGCGAGGCACAGGCAGAGCAGACTGACTCAACTTGGATCGAGCTTTGTCGCCTGTTCCGCGCGCGCTCTTTTGGCCTGTTGCTCGCCGCAGGGTTTTTTGGCGCCATTCCGCTCAATGCCGTGCTGACCTGGAACGCACCCTTCTATGACAGAGCTTTCGGCCTGCCGATGTCGGAAGTGACGATTATCGCGGCCGGCATTGCCGGTATCGGCGGCGGCATCGGAATGTTCGGTGGCGGTTTCTTTGGCGATGCGATGGGGCGCCGTGATGCCCGTTGGTATTGCTGGATTCCGGCCATGGCGATGGCGGCCGCGCCTGTCTTGGTCATCTGCCAATTCGTTCTTGCCGGAGATGCGATTTCTTCGGCATTGGCCGGACTATGCGCGGCGATCTTGCTCAATTGCTGGATCCCCCCCCAAGCGGCTATCGTCCAATCGCTGGTGCGGCCATCCGCCCGCGCACTGGCCGCTGGCTGCATAGTGTTGACGGCCGGGCTCGGCAGTGCTGTGGGCCCTTTTGCGACCGGGATCGCCAGTGATATCGTCGTCGCTGCGGGCTTTTCGGGCGGCGTGGCGCTGGGTTATGCGGTCACTCTTGTTTCGCTGAGCGGTCTGCTCTGCGCGATGCTGTTCGCCTTGGCCGGTGCAAGTCTTCGGTCCGACCTGGTCCAACGCGAAGACTTCGATCGTGAAATCGCGGGAGCGGCATGAAATGACCCCCCAGCCGGTTATGGGTGCGAAGCGCGTGAAGCAGCCCCTCCAACGACGCCACCTGCAGAGCGCCCGTCGACAGGGCGATGGAGCCAACGAGAAATGAAGAGCGAGCTCGCCGATCTTTGCGTCGGTCAACTTTCTGCCGGAGAAATCTGGTCGATCGTGGAGGGAATCGACATGTCCTTCCTGTCCCAGACGGCAGAGCGGATCGCGCTCGAAGCCTTTGGTCCGATTGTGACATATTCTCCCAAAGTGTTCATCCCGCTGACGCGGCTCTGCCGCGACGTCTGTCATTACTGCACGTTCGCGACGACGCCAGGCCGCGTTGCGGCACCATATCTCGGCATCGACGAAGTTGTCGCCATCGCAAGGGCAGGCGCGCGCCAAGGTTGCCGCGAGGCGCTCTTCACTTTGGGTGACAGGCCCGAAGACCGCTTCGCCGCTGCGCGCGATTGGCTGGATCACCACGGCTATGCGAGCACGGTCGATTATCTGGAGCACGCGGCGCGAGCGGTGTTCGAAGAGACCGGCTTGCTGCCCCATCTCAATCCCGGAATACTGACGGCGGGCGATTATGCCCGGTTGCGACCGGTATCCGCTTCGATGGGGATCATGCTGGAGAGCACCTCGCGTCGACTTTGCGAGCCCGGCGGCCCGCACTTTGGATCGCCCGACAAGGATCCCGATGTGCGACTGACTGCCATCGACAGGGCGGGGGAGGCAGCCGTGCCTTTCACCAGCGGGCTACTGATCGGGATCGGGGAGACCCGTTTCGAGCGGATCGAGGCGCTCTGCGCGCTGCGCGACACGCACATCGCGCATGGGCACTTGCAGGAAATCATCATCCAGAATTTCCGGGCAAAGCCGGATACCAAGATGGCCGCGCATCCGGACGCCTCTCTGGAAGAGCATCTCTGGACCATTGCCGTCGCAAGGCTCATCATGCCTCGATCTGTAAGTATCCAAGCCCCGCCGAATTTGCGTCGGGACGAACTGCCCGCGTTGCTGTCGTCCGGCGTCAACGATTTGGGAGGCGTGTCTCCGGTCACACCCGATCATGTGAACCCCGAAGCGGCCTGGCCCAATATCGCGATCCTGAGCGACACCTGCCGAGCCGGAGGTCGGGTTCTGCGCAAGCGTCTGGCAATCGGCCCATCGCATGCCACGTCACCGGAAAGATGGCTGGACACGGCACTGCGACCGGCAGTTCTGCGGGCGGTCGACGGCAGGGGTCTCGTCCGCGACGACGACTGGCATGCCGGTGCAGGTGACACGGCCCCGGCACTTGTTCGAGGCGGTGCTATGTCGCCGCCGCTCAATGGCCTGATCGACGCGGTGGACGGTGGCTACCAGCTCAGTGCATCGGAAGTGGCGTCGCTATTTGCTGCCGAAGCGGGGGATTTCGACGCAATTATAGCGCTGGCTGATCGTTTGCGCCGCGAGCAGGTGGGCGAGGCGATTACCTACGTCGTCAATCGCAATATCAACTACACCAACATCTGCCTCTACAAGTGCAGTTTCTGCGCATTTTCCAAGGGCACCAACAAGGCGATGCGCGGGCCCGCATACCGCCTCGATTTGGGAGAAATCGCACACCGTACCGTGGAAGCTGCCGAGCGCGGCGCGACGGAGGTATGCCTGCAGGGCGGCATCCACCCGGATTACGACGGACAGACCTACTTGGACATTTTGAGCGCGGTTAAATCGGCGGTGCCGGGCATCCACGTTCACGCATTCTCCGCGCTCGAAGTCCACCACGGAGCGACGACGCTTGGCATGGCGGTCGGTCGTTTTCTGGGACAATTGAAGGAGGCCGGCCTCGCGTCCCTGCCGGGGACCGCCGCCGAAATCCTGGATGTGGATGTGCGAAGCAGGATCGCGCCCGACAAGGTGACGAGCGCGCAATGGCTCGAAGTCATGCGTAGCGCGCACGCCCTCGGTCTGCGCAGCACGGCGACGATCATGTTCGGACATGTCGACACCTATCGCAGTTGGGCCGACCACCTTTTGCTGATCCGCGATCTGCAGCGCGAAACGGGGGGATTCACCGAATTCGTGCCGCTGCCGTTCGTGCATATGGAGGCTCCATTCTGGCGCAAGGGCCAGAGCCGTTCGGGACCGACGTATCGCGAGGCGATCCTGATGCACGCGGTTGCGAGGATCGTGCTGGGCGCGGACATTCCTAATCTGCAGGTCAGCTGGGTGAAGATGGGTCCCGACGGGGCGGCTGCCGCGCTTCGTGCCGGTGCCAACGACCTTGGCGGCGTGCTGATGGATGAATCGATCACCCGCGCTGCCGGCGGCGCGCACGGGCAACATTTCGACCAGGCGGCGATGGCCGACGTCGCAGCGGATCTCGGTCGCCCTTTGCGCCAGCGGACTACGCTTTACGGAACCGTCGAAGCGGAAAAGTTCGGACACCATAGCCGCACGGACATCATGGAAAGGATTTGATCGTGGAAACTGGGCAAAACATCGGGATCGTCGGCGGGACTGGCAACTTGGGCTCCGCGATCGCATGGCGGCTCGCACGGGCCGGACACCGCATTCTGATCGGGTCGCGAACGCCGGAGAGCGCAGTCGCAGAGGCAGAGCGTCTCGGTTATGGGATTGAGGGGGCGTCGAACCTGGACGTCGCCACCCGCGCGGATATCGTCATCGTTACAGTGCCGTTCGCCGCGCAAGAGGCCACCATGCGAGAGATCGGGCCCACCGCAGCCGGCAAGATTGTCGTCGACACGACCGTTCCGCTCGTGCCGCCGCGTGTCATGCGCGTGCAATTGCCCGCCGAAGGCAGCGCGGCCGTTCGCGCTCAAGGCTTCCTTGGCGAAAGCGTTACCGTCGTCTCCGCCTTTCACAATGTCGCCGCGCACAAGCTGGCGCAGGACGTCGACGTCGGATGCGACGTACTTGTGTTTGGTGACGTAAAGGATGCTCGGGCCAAGATTGTCGATCTTGCCAATGCGATGGGTCTGCGCGGCCTTCATGCCGGGGCGCTGGCTAATTCCGCGGCGGCAGAGGCCATGACCTCGTTGCTGATTTTCATGAACAAAACGTACCGGGTCGATGGCGCGGGCATCCGCATTACCGGCGCACTCCGGTTCGACGCCGCGGACTGACCGCTGCAAAAAAGCGCTACGGGAGAATGCTGCGTGGATAAAAAGCTCCGAAACCTGCTCGCCAGGAACGAATTGCTCGATCTCGTCAATCGCTATGCCAGAGCGTTGGACCGCTGCGATAGAGCCGAGCTTCGCAGTCTCTTCTTCGATGACGCACAGGTCGAGATGATCTCGCATGTCGGGCTCGCGCTTGATTTCGTCGAACTTACGCTTGCTGCGCTGCGGGAACATGCGATCGTATCGTCGCACCTCACGTCGAACTCGATCTTCGAGATTGCCGGTGATCGGGCGATCGGCGAATCCTATCTCATTTCCTGGTCGGCAACCAGGGGTGAGGGCGGACCTCTTCCCGCAACGCACGTCGGTCGTTATCTTGATAGGTTCGAGTGTCGCGACGGTGTCTGGAAATTCATCTCCCGCAAGGTCGTAATCGATCTGTCGCTTTCGGGGCCTGTTCCCGATGCGGTGACCGCTCACTTGCCCGACCCTGATGCTCATCGTCATCCGCTGGATGCCGTATATGCCGAGAAGGCGTGGCTGGAAGCATCGCTTTGACCGGCAGCGCGTCCCCTGCGGGAGAGGTCGCCTTCATCACCGGCGCGGGCAGCGGGATCGGTGCATCGCTGGCGGCACACGCGGCGAAGGCCGGGATGCGACTGGCGCTTTCGGACATCGACGAAGCCGCGCTGGCAGGAACCGCCTCCCGCTTCCCTGACAGCGACGTGATGACCATTGCAATCGACGTGTCCGACGCAGACGCGATGGACGATTGCGCGGATCGAGTCTACCGCCGCTTCGGATCGGTCGGCCTGCTTTGCAACAACGCGGGCGTTGTGCCCGGTGGGCGGCATCGACCGGTCTGGGAATACGACGCCCAGGATTGGCAATGGGCCTTTGGCGTCAACGTGATCGGGATCGCGAACGGTTTGAAAAGCTTCGTGCCGCGTATGCTGGCAGCCGACAGGCCAGCCCATATTCTCAACACCACTTCGATTTCGGGATTTATCAGCGGAGCGGGATCACCCGTCTATGGCGCCAGCAAGCACGCCGCCGTCAGATTGACCGAAGCGCTCTACGCATCGCTCAAGGAACGCGGGAGCCGCATCGGGGTGAGCATGCTGTGCCCCGGGCTGGTGCGGACGCGGATTTTCGAGACGGAGCGGGTTCGCCCAGCGCATCTTCAGGCAGAGGGCGGGGCGGCAGCCGAACTGGCCGAATTGCAGAATATCGCCGACAGCGGCGCCGATCCCGACGATGTGGCGCGGCAGGCGTTCGAGGGTATCGAGCGCGGCGACTTCTACATTCTCACGACCCGAAACTACCATGCCGCCATTCGCAGGAGGATCGACACGATCCTGACGGGCGGGGTACCGCAGTTCGATGATTTCGCGACCGCCAGCCGACAGGATGTGGCGACCTAAAGCTTCCGGCGGGTGAAGCCGTTGCCGGTCAGGCTGGCGGCGCGCCGGGATAGAGTCGTTCGTAACTACCCAGTGTCATTCCGCCATCGACCGCGATTTCGGCGCCGCAGAGATAGGATGCCCTTTCGGACGCGAGGAACAGCGAAGTCTGGGCAATTTCGTCGGGGCGGCCGATCCGCTGGATTGGCTGATCCTTGAAATAGGCGTTCATCTCGCCTTCCGGCAGATCGTCGGGATTGGCGAACGGCGTGTTGACCCCGCCGGGGAAGATCGCGTTGACGCGGACCCCCTGCCAGCCAAGCTCCATCGCGGCTGTCTTGCTCATGCCGCGCAAAGCCCACTTGCTGGTGAGGTAGGCACCCGTGCCATTCATGCCCCACAGGGCCGCGGTCGAACAGACATTCACGATCGCTCCCTTGCCCTTGCCGATCATACCGGGGGCAACCGTCTTCATCCCGAGCCATGCGCCGAGGACATTGACATCGAGCAGCCGCGAGAAAGCGTCCTTCTCCACCTCGATCAGCGGGCTGACGAGGAGGATCGCAGCATTGTTGATCAGGATGTCAATGCCGGACCAATTGGCGGAAAGCTGCTCTACCATTCCTTTCCAGGCGGTCTCGTCCGTTACGTCGAGCTGATGATAGAGCGCGTCGGCACCAAGATCGCGGGCGAGCTGCGTGCCTTCGTCGTCGCGCACGTCGGCGATGACGACCCTGGCGCCGTTCTCCATGAACAGACGGGCGGTTTCGGCACCCTGTCCGCGCGCACCCCCGGTGATGACAGCAACTTTGCCTGCCAGTTCCTGACTCACTCGGCGGGCTCCTGCACCATTGCGGCATTCTTTTCCATCAGCCGTACCGGCGGTTCGACCATCGTGGCGACCGAGCGGTGGAAATGCTGCAGCGCAGCCTCGTTCCGGCCGAGGCGGTAGATGCGATCGCGCCCGTTTTCCGCCGCGTGCTGGATCGCGTAATCGAGCACGTAGTCTTCTTCCTGCGTGATCCGCTTGTAGCTCGCTTCCCACGATTTCGCTTCCGCGACGACTTCGGGCGTCGGTTCCAACCGGCTCAGGAGAGTCTGCACCGCCGTGCTCTGATCCGGGCGGTTGCCGGGATAAAGCCGCGTGATCAGCGGCCAGTCGCCCCAGCATGTCGAAATCATGGTGTTTGGAAACATGTAGTAGACGGTCGCAAAGGCGGCAGTCGGTTCCCACTGATCCTCGGGCAGGGTCTTCTGCCGGTTGATGTCGACGTCGGGCAGCAGGATTCGCGAATGCAGACCCCAATAATCGGTTACGTTGACGTCGCCCATGAACGTGGGCAGGCTTTCGGCGTGCACACTGGCGAAATGGTAGTTCTCGATGAACCCGTCCTTGCAGAACTTCCAGTTCGGACCCTGAAAATCGTGCGACCACATGTGGCTCATCTTGTCGAGGCCGATCGCCTTCAATTCGTGAGCATAGTCGCCGAGGAACAAGTCGAGATCGAACGGCGCTGTCGGGTCGAGGACACCAAAGATCAGGCCGTACCGCTCTTCAACCCTGATAGGGGTCAGGCCCATGTCACCCTTCGAGCAGCTTCCGAACAGCCGCTCGGAAGTGACCCCGACGAGCTTGCCCTCGGTCGTGTAAGTCCAGCTGTGATACGGGCAGACCAGTCGAGGCGCCTTGCCCCGGCCCGATGCGACGGGTGCGCCCCGGTGTGAGCAGGCATTGAAGAACGCGTGGGCTTCGCCATTCCCATCGCGCGTGATGACGATGCGGAAGCCGGGCACATTGTCTAGCGCGACGTAGGTGTTGCGTTCGGGAAGTTCGCAACTGAGCGCTAGGACGATCGGGCTTCGGTGAAAGACCTCTTTCACCTCCCGTTCCCAGTATTCCTGATCGAGATAGTAGGCGGCAGGCAGTTCCATCACGCTGTCCGCCATCGTGCAGGTCTTGGCATCGACGTTGACGATTAGCCGGCGCATGGCCTCGACCATGGTGGTGCGATCCGGTTTCATCTCGATCTCTCCGCTAGCTTTAGATTCTCATGCGCAGGACATTATGACGATGCTGCAGGGCACCGCAACAAAAAATGATTGAACAATCATTTTAGTTTCTCATTTGCGCCGGGATTAAGAGGTTGAACCAGCCTTAGCATCTTCGCCGACCCGGCGAGATTCATGAACAAAAAATCATTGTTTTCAGGTTCAAGGTTTGGATTGGTGTGGTTGGTGTCGCCCTTCAAGATACTGAAAAATATGACATATTATATCGGAATTGAGTCTTTTGTGTAGGCTTAATTACGAATTACGATCGCTCCTAATCTTCCAATAATGATTGTATAGTCATTCCTGGATTGCCTTATTCCTTCCTGCAGATTATCCCGTTCGCCCTGGCTTCGAGACGCCGGGACCGAGCGCCAAAGATATTCCGGCAATGATGGTGAGGGTGATGATGAAAGCGGAAATGAACATCCGCCCGCGCTTTGCGATAGCAACTTCGGTAAGCGTATTGGCCTTGGCAGTCCCGTCGGTCGCCGCAGCCCAAGATGGCGCTTCTCGGAACGATGCTGGCGGTCTTGAAGAGATTGTCGTGACGGCTCGCAAGCGCGTCGAGACCACTCAGGATGTGCCCGTCGCCATCAACGCATTCTCCGCCGAACAGATCGACAAGGCCGATCTCACCAGCCTGGAAAAGGTGGCATCGGCGACTCCCAACTTCACGGTCGGGCGCGCCTCGAACGGATCCGGTGCGCAGCTGAACATGCGCGGCATTGGATCTTCGTCGACCTCGATCGGTATCGAACAGTCGATCGCCGTGGTCGTGGACGGCGTCTATTACGGTCAGGGCCGGATCATCAACGAAGGCTTTTTCGATCTTGCGAGGGTAGAGGTCTTGAAGGGTCCTCAGGCATTGTTCTTCGGAAAGAATGCCACGGCGGGCGTCGTCTCGATCACGACTGCAAAGCCCACTCCGACGCTCGAAGCCATGGCGCGGGCATCGTATGAATTCGAAGGCCAGAACCTGCTGGGCGAGGGATACATCTCGGGCCCGCTCACCGACACGCTCGGTTTCCGACTGGCCGCGCGCGCATCGAAGATGTTCGGCGGTTATTTCGAAAATCGTGCGGGCTCGATCAATTACGTGACTGTCGATGCCGGAGCGCCGGGCTTTCCCGCCTCGACCCATCTGGCGGAGCCCGCGGTCGCGGATGCGCCTGGCGGACGGGAGTTTCTCGGTCGTGCGACACTGCAATGGGAGCCGTCGGGTGACTTTACCGCGACGTTTGCCGGAAGCACGACGATCAGCAGGATCGGCAATTCGTCGTACAATTACGTCGCGTTCGCATGTCCCTCGGGCTTCAGTTCGCTTTACGCGCCGGGCCAGCAGCCGCCCGCCTGCGGAAGGGATTTCGTCAATTACCAGAACAATCTGCCAAAGGACATCGCGGCCGTATTCCCCTTCGCCGAAGCCGACGGCGGCCTCGACAATCATTATACCTCCTATTCGGTCACCGGAAGCCTGGAATACCGAGCTGAAAACATCACGTTAACGTCGGTTACCAATTATAACTTCAACAAGACACGGTACAGTTGCGACTGCGACTTTCAGTCGGCGGATCTGACCGGAACTTGGACTACTGAAAAGAACGACTGGAAAGCCTTCTCGCAGGAGTTGCGTGCGCTCACAGCGTTCGATTCGCCGGTCAATCTAATGATAGGCGGCCTATACCAGTCCACGCGGCGGAATTTCGACCAGGCCATTGCATTTGCGGGCGCCGAGAACTCTGCCGTCAGCGTCGAAAACCGGTATGTGGCGATGTCGAAGAACTCGCATACGAGAGGTGAAACCGCGGCGCTGTTCGGCCAGATCGTCTGGGCGGTCCTTCCCAATGTCGAAGCGAGCGCCGGCGTTCGTTACACCCATGAAACCAAGAAGAGCGACTTCATTCACCCTTATGTAAACCCGTTCTTTGCCGGATTGTGGGTTCCGAACCAGCAGATCAACGCCGACCAGACGTTCAATGACTGGTCACCCGAAGCGACCCTTCGCTGGAAGCCGAGCGATCAGGTCACGCTCTACGGTGCGTACAAGACGGCCTACAAGTCGGGGGGGTTCTCCAACAGCGCGATCCTCGGCGTGCAGACCACCGTCAACGATCTCGCGTTCAATCCCGAAAAGGCACTTGGTTTTGAAGGAGGTGTGAAGACTCGCCTGCTGGACAACCAACTGCGTTTCGATCTTGGGCTGTTCAGCTACAACTACAAGAACCTTCAAGTCGACTTCTTCAACTCGCCGACCTTCGCCTTCATCACGCTGAACGCCGGTTCGGTGCGGACGAAGGGTGTGGAGGTCGACATGGAGTTCGCGCCTCGTGCGGTTGACGGACTGACCCTGCGCGGAAGCCTCTATTACAAGGATGCGAAGTATCGCAACTTCCTGGCGCCTTGCTATGCCGGGCAGACCCCGGCGCAGGGTTGCACGCTAATTGGTACAGGCGGATCGCCGTTCCAGGATCTGTCGGGTAAGCCCACTTCGGTCGCGCCGAAATGGACCGGCATGTTTGGCGTGGCGTACGAAACGACGGCGGGGGCGATGAAGCTCGGCGGTTCGGTGGACGGACGTTATTCGGGCAGCTATCTTGCCTCGGCGTTCGCCAACGAACTGTCTCGCCAACCGAAATACCTGACCCTCGATGCTTCGCTTCGTGCAGGAACGTCTGATGACAAGATCGAGATGGCGCTGCTCGGCAAGAACCTCACGAACCAGTTCTATGTGACCGGTGCCTTCGACGCGCCTGCAACCGGCTCCGGCACCGGCACGCCGGGCGGGGTTCTGGCTGACCAGCTGGGCTTCGTTAACATGCCGCGGACGGTCACGCTCCAGCTGACCTATCGGTATTGATCGGACGGGCCCGAAACTCTGCATGTCGAAGGGGCGCACGCGCCGTACCCTTCGACATTCGCGTAGCGATGATTTCCTTGCCGCGTCTCGCTGGATGTCAGCGCGCCGCGATCGCTGAGACGGTGATCGGAAGCTGTTCGATATGGAAGACGAGGGTGTCGAGTTCGGCACCTTCGGCGGTCCTCGCAACCTCGAAATCGAAGCGACCCCACGCGAGTACGGGTTCTCCGGGATCGCTGAGCATGGACAGAAAATAGCAGTCCCCGCTCGCGCGATCTGGCGAACATTCGCGGATGGCAACATTGCTGACGAAGTGCTTGCGATGTTCGACCTTATTGGCGGTAGCATCCTGCAGCGTGGACACGATGGCGGAGCGGCCGGTTATCTCCGTAACAGTAGACACGACGAGCCTCGCGTCATCGGCAAAAGTTCGTGACAGGAGCGTGAAATCGCCGGTGTCGAGTGCGAGGCAATAATCATTCAGCGCCGTGCGAGCCAATTCGGCCATTTCCAGCGCCGCGACGCGGTCTGCGATCTGTTCTGTCGACATGGCAGTTCCTTGATGCGAAATCGGCTTCGGGAATTACGAACGAGGTCATGCGGCCAACGAAATTAGCCGGTTGACCAGTGACTCAGTGGTCATAAAAACATCGATACGATACGGCAAGAAGCTGCTGAGAGGATGATATGCGGAACAGGGTTTGGCGGTTGCGGGAAAGACCGGGCGGTACGCTGTCCGGGGATCATTTCACCCTTTGCGACGAAGAACTGGACGAAAACGGGCTTTCGCCGGGTCAGGTCATCGTCCGCAATCGACTTTTCCTGTGCACGCCCGCCCAACGCGGATGGATGAGCGCGGAACCGAACGGTCATGTGCCGATCATCGAACGGGGCCAGCCGGTTGTCGCCTATACCGGCGGCACTGTCGTCCAATCGATGAACCCCGATTTTCCCGAAGGCACGGACCTGCGTTACTTCGGGACCTGGTCGGAATATCAGGCCATCGATCCCACGGGGCCGTTCGTGGAAAGGATCGAGCCGCGGCTGACCCTGTTCGAGGGGGTCGCGGTTTACACCCTCAACATGATCACAGCCTATGTCGGCCTGATCTTCATCGGCGAACCCAAGGCTGGCGAAACACTCGTCGTCTCGGGCGCCGCAGGCTCAACTGGGTCGACCGCGATCCAGATCGGTCGGATCTTTGGTATGCGGACCGTCGGCATTGCGGGTGGATCCGCGAAATGCGCGTATTTGCGAGAGGAACTGGGTGCCGACGCGGTCATCGACTATCGCGCCGAAAACGTGTCGCAGCGCCTTGCCGAACTCTGTCCCGACGGGATCGACGTGTTCTTCGACAATGTTGGCGGAGACATCCTGCAGGCCGCTGTCGACAACATTGCCAAAATGGGTCGGATCGTGCTCTGCGGGCAGATTGCCGGCTATGATGGCGGAAGCTGTCCCGGCCCGCGCAACATGATGCAGCTGGTTTATGGCAGCGTCAGGATGCAGGGGTTCATCTCGACCGACTTCCTCGACCGTTACGAGGAGATCCGCGCCCGCCTGCAGGATTGGGTGCAGGACGGTGATTTGATCCATCGTGAGGATGTAAGGCAGGGATTCGAAAATCTTCCCGACATTTACGCCTCGCTTTTTTCGGGCAGCAACAGCGGGACACTGGTTGCGGTGATCGATCCCACCCTCATCCAGGATTAGCGCGGAGGAGGCCGGTCGAGAGGTCCGCGAGAGGGGTGCGCTTTGGCCTCGCGGCTCGAGAACATTCGTCCTATTGGGCGACCGAAGCGGTCTTCCGGCCGTGCTTGTCGAGGAGTGAGCGTTGCTCAGCGTTATACCGGTTGAAGGCTTGCCCGAATTCGCACCGGGTGACAGCTTGGTTGAAATGATCCTTTCAGCAATTTCGGCTGGACCTTCGCTCGAAGATGGCGACATCCTGGTGGTCACTCAAAAAATCGTCTCGAAGATCGAGGGGCGATTTGTCGACTTGAAGACCGTGAAACCCACTGAGAAGGCGATCGAACTCGGCGATCTTACTTGCAAGGACGCTCGCCTGGTCGAAATGGTCCTGCGCGAATCGAGCGACGTGATCCGGGCCGTCCCGGGCGTTCTCATTTCTAGCCATCGTACTGGTCATGTGATGGCCAATGCCGGGATCGACCAATCCAATCTGGGCGGCGATCATAAGGACGGTGTCCTGCTGCTTCCCGAAGATGCGGACGCTAGCGCCGAACGTCTCGCACGCGAGATCGCGAATCGGATCGGTCGTCGTGTCGCCGTCGTGATATCGGACAGCTTCGGGCGACCTTGGCGCAATGGGGTGACGCAGGTTGCGATCGGCGCTGCGGGATTGCCTGCTCTCGTCGATCGACGCGGTTTGACGGATCGCGATGGCCGGGTCCTGCAAGTGACCCAGATCGCTGTCGCCGACATGGTCGCATGCGCGGCAGGGCTTGTCATGGGTGAGGGGGCCGAGGGTATACCTGTTGCAATCGTCCGCGGACTGGATCTTGGCGACGCGCCACATTGCCCCGCTTCGTCCATCGTTCGCCCTGCGTCGGAAGATCTGTTTCGATGAGCGTCGTCGTTCTGACGGGCGGGGTCGGCGGAGCCAAACTGGTCGATGGGCTGGTAAGGGCCCTACCGGCAGGGGAGGTGTCCGCCATCATCAACACGGCCGATGACTTCGAACATCTCGGCCTTCGCATCTCGCCGGACATCGATTCGGTTTTCTACATGCTTTGCGACATGGCTGACCCGGTGAGAGGCTGGGGAGTGCGTGACGAAAGCTGGCACTTCATGGACAGCGTGCGCAAGTTGGGCGGGGAAGATTGGTTCAACCTTGGTGACCGCGATCTGGCCGTTCACGTCCTCAGGACCCTCGCTCTGCGCATGGGGCAAACGCTCAGCGGCTTCACGAACGAAATGGTAGCGGCGCGTTCGATTTCAGCGAACCTCCTGCCCATGACCAACGACGTGGTCAGTACTGTCGTCGAGTGTTCACTCGGGCGCCTGCCGTTCCAGGAATGGTTCGTCAAACACCGCTGCGAACCGGCGGTCAATTCGATCGCGTTTAGCGGCGCAGACAAGGCGTCACCTTCGCCGGACACGCTCGCGGCCCTGGCCGACCCAACACTCGAAGCGGTTCTGATTGCGCCATCCAATCCATATCTTTCGATCGATCCCATCCTTTCGTTGAGCGAGCTCTGCGAGGCGATCCGGGCTCTGAACGTACCTGTGGTTGCGGTCTCACCTTTGATCGGCGGGCAATCGGTGAAAGGTCCGACCGGCAAGATCATGGCAGAGTTCGGCATCGCGGCGACCAACGAGGCGATTTGCGACCATTATGATGGACTGCTCGACGGGATGCTCGTCGACACGTCGGATGCAGAAGAAATCCTGACTGTTCCGATGGCAGCGACGTCGACGCTGATGACAGATGCTGAAGATCGCCGCCGCGTGGCGCAGGCAGCATTGGCTCTTGCAAGAACACTTGCATGAGCTGGACGGCAATCGTGCCGTTGAAACGTCCGGGGGAGGGCAAGTCTCGCCTGGCGGAAGTTCTGGACGAGGATCAGCGTGCGGTGCTGGTCCTCGAACTTCTCGACATCTGTGCTCAGGCCTTGGCATCGGAACCGAATATCGAACGAATTGTGCTGGTAAGCCCCAACCCGGCACGTACTACGAGGAGAACTGGCACCTCGAGGTGATTGCCGCCAAATTGCTGGCAGTGCAGGCCGGCGAGAACCGGCGCCTCATCATCAACATGCCGCCACGCGCGATGAAGACGATCACCGTCTCGATCGCGTTCGCGGCCTGGATCCTTGGCCATGACCCGACGCGGCGGATCATGTGCGTCACCTATAGCCAGGACGTGGCCAAGGCGCAGGCCGTCCAGTTCCAGCGGATCGTTCGCAGTAGCTGGTATCGGACCTGCTTTCCCGAGTGCCGTTCGGCCGTCCCCAACCGCACGCTCGAATGGCAGACCACGAAAGGCGGCTACCGGCTCGCCACCTCGATTGAGGGCAGTGTCCTGGGACGCGGCGCGGACTACATCATCCTCGATGATCCCAACAAAGGGCAGGAGATCTTCTCCAAGGTCGCGCGCACTCGGGTCCACGATGCCTGGGACAACGTGATCTCGACCCGTCTCAACCACCAGAAGGAAAGCGCGATCATCTGCGTCATGCAGCGTCTTCACCACGAGGACCTTGCCGGGCACATGATGGAGCAGGACGATTATGACCTGCTAACCATCCCTGCGATCGCCACCAGGAAGGAACGCTGGGACCTGGGCAACGGTCGCATGCATGTCCGCAATGAAGGACAGTGCAT
>CAYRLC010000002.1:53656-53904 GCA_964424995.1 uncultured Croceicoccus sp. | reverse complement strand
CGATCGCGTCCGGGTTCACTTCCGGCACGATCAGCGGCACGTCGGGGTCCATGCGATAGAGCGACGAATTGTCGATCACTACGCAGCCCTGCGAAGCAGCCTTGGGGGCATAGATCTTGGTCGGGCCCGAACCTGCGGCGAACAGGGCGACATCCCAGCCGGTGAAATCGAAATGCTCGATATTCTGGACCTTGAGCATCTTGCCGCTGTCGCCGAATTCGATTTCCGTCCCGGTCGAACGCGGGCTG
>CAYRLC010000002.1:0-53646 GCA_964424995.1 uncultured Croceicoccus sp. | reverse complement strand
GCGATCTCATCGATCGGGAATTCCCGTTCAGCCAGGATGTTGAGCATTTCGCGGCCGACATTACCCGTCGCACCGACGACTACTACGCGGTAACCCATTGTCTTGCTCCCGTGCGCCGTTCCGGCGCGAAGAATTGGTCGTGAGAAATAAGGAAAAGGGCGCCCCGGCCTGTGCCAGGGCGCCCTTTACGGTGTTTGGTCCGTATCTGGCGGGGGCTACGGCCCCGTCCCTGCTCAGCCTTCGTTGCGGGTGTCGCGACGCTCGGCAATGCGGGCGCGTTTACCGGTGCGGCCGCGCAGATAGTACAGTTTCGCACGACGCACGACACCACGGCGAACCACGGTAATGCTGTCGATGTTGGGCGAGTAGAGCGGGAACACGCGCTCAACGCCTTCGCCGAACGACATCTTGCGCACGGTGAAGTTGGAGTTGAAGCCACGGTTCGACCGGGCAATGCACACGCCTTCGTAGGCCTGAACGCGGGTGCGCTCACCTTCGATCACCTTCACGCCAACGCGGACGGTGTCACCGGGGCGGAATTCGGGAATATCCTTGGCGGCCTTGGCAATTTCCTCGGCTTCGATCTGCTGGATCAGGTTCACTGGTCCTCAGTCCTTCTTTTCACGCTGCGCGCCAGAGGCAGACTGGACCCGAGCACCGATATGGTGCTCCCAAAGGTCCGGCCTGCGTAACCGTGTATCTTCCTCCGCGCGGGCTTTTCTCCACGCGGCGATTTTCGCATGATCCCCCGATCGCAGCACTTCAGGGATCGTGCGCCCTTCCCATTCTACGGGTCGGGTATAGTGCGGATATTCGAGAAGGCCGCTTTCGAACGACTCCTCGACACCGCTGGAAGCCGCGCCCATTACGCCGGGAAGCAGGCGAATGCAAGCATCGAGAAGCAGCAGCGCGCCGACCTCGCCGCCCGACAGGATCACGTCTCCGACGCAGACCTCCTCCACCTCGCGCCCGGCAAATATCCGCTCGTCGAAACCCTCGAACCGGCCGCACAGGATCGTTACCCCCGGCCCCGCCGCCAGTTCGCGCACGCGCGCCTGGGTCAGCGGCTTTCCGCGCGGAGTCATCGCCAGCACCGGCGCAGCGGGACTGGCGGCGCGGGCATGGTCGATGGCGGCGGCCAGCACGTCGGCCTTCAGCACCATGCCGGCCCCGCCGCCCGCCGGCGTGTCATCGACGGTGCGGTGTTTGTCGGTCGCGAAATCGCGGATCTGGACCGTATCGAGGCTCCACGTCCCCGCCTCCATCGCCCGGCCGGCCAGGCTCACGCCGAGCGGCCCGGGAAACATCTCGGGATAGAGAGTGAGGATGGTGGCGGCGAAAGTCATCGCGGGCGCGTTAGCGTGGCGGGCACCGAAATTCCATCCCGTGCGTTTCGCCCCGCATGAACGAGACCATGAACGACCAAATCGACGACTGCATCATCGTCGGCGCAGGGCCCGCCGGGCTGACCGCCGCGATCTACCTTGCCCGCTACCACCTCGCCATCCGGCTGTTCGACTGCGGATCGAGCCGGGCGGCGATGATCCCCTGCACGCACAACCATGCCGGCTACCCGGAAGGAATTGCGGGCAAGGAACTGCTGCGACGAATGCGTGAGCAGGCCGCGAAGTATGGCGCGCTGCGCGAGGAGAAGCGGGTCGACCGGCTGGCACGCGAAGGCGAGCACTTCGTCATCGCCACCGACACGGGCACTTATCGCGCGCGCACGGTCCTGCTCGCCACCGGTGTGGTCAATCACCGGCCCAAGGGGCTGGACGATGCCACGCACGACGCGGCGCTGGAACGCGGCCTGCTGCGCTATTGCCCGGTCTGCGACGGCTACGAGGTGACCGACAAGCGCGTCGCGGTGATCGGTACCGGAACCCACGGCACGTCAGAGGCGCTGTTCATCCGCGGCTTCACCGCCGACGTCACGCTGATCTCGCCCGACGGCGGCCACGATCTCGATCCCGAATGCCGGGAGAAGCTGGACGAGGCCGGCATCCGCCGCGTCGCCGGCCCATGCGGCGATTTCGCGATCGAGGGCGAGACGCTGGCGCTGCATACGGCGGACGGGCGCATGGCGTTCGACAGCATCTACCCCGCGCTGGGCAGCAAGGTGCGCTCGTCGCTGGCGGTGATGATGGGCGCGGCGGTGACCGAAGAGGATTGCATCAAGGTCGACGACCATCTGCAGACGAGCGTGCCGGGCCTGTTCGCGGCGGGTGACGTGGTGGTGGGGCTGGACCAGATCAGCCACGCGATGGGTCAGGCGGGGGTGGCCAGCACGAAGATCCGCAACCTGCTGGCAGAGCAGCATCCGATTCGGCGCTAGGCTTCCGGATCGGCGAAGTCGGCGGTGACGGTCAGTTTCTCGGCGTCCCACCCGCTGACCGCGTGTTCGTGCATCGGCACCATGAAAGTGCGCGGCTTGCTGCCTTCGGGACGCTCGATCTCGATCACGTCGCCCGCGCCGAAGTTTTCGACCGCGATCACGGTGCCGAGCGAGGTGCCGTCTTCGGCGACCGCGGCAAGGCCGAGGAGATCGGCGTGGTAGTATTCACCGTCTTCCAGCGCGGGCAGTTCCTCGCGCGGGACGGTCAGCAGAGAGCCGCGCAGCGCTTCGGCCCCATTGCGGTCCGGCACTTCGACGAAGCGGGCGATCGCACCGCCCTTGCCGTCGTCGCGGATCGCCTTGGGGGTCAGCGGAGCATCGCGCCCCGGAACCATGAAGGCGCGGAATCCCTTGAGGGACGCCACGCCTTCACCGAACAGTTTCAGGCGGACCTCGCCCGTCACGCCGTGCGCGCCGGTGATGGCGGCGAGCGTGACGGTACGAACAGCCACGAAGAATCAGCCCTCGGCCTGTTCTTCGGTGGTTTCCTCAGCCGGAGCTTCCTCGGCCGGAGTTTCGGCAGGTGCATTGGCTTCGGCTTCGGCGGCCTTCTTGGCTTCCTCGGCTTCGCGCAGCTTCTCGGCCTTCTCCTCGGCGCGTTCCTTGGCCTTTTCGCCCGGCTCGGCCTTCTTCGGGTTGTTGCGGGCCGCGCGCTCCTTGATGCCGGCGGCATCGAGGAAGCGGGCGACGCGGTCGGTCGGCTGCGCGCCGACGCCCAGCCAGTAGCGGGCGCGGTCTTCGGTCAGCTTGACGCGGTTCTCGTCACCCTTGGGCAGGACCGGGTTGTAGGTGCCGATCTGCTCGAGATAGTTGCCGTCGCGCGGGCTGCGCGCGTCGGCGACGACGATGCGGTAGTAGGGACGCTTTTTCGCGCCACCGCGCGACAGACGGATCGAAACTGCCATTGTAGTTACCTTCTCTTCAAACGCTGATTGATACGAACTTTCAATAAAATCACTTCTTGCCCAGCAAGTTGGCGAGATCCGGCGGCAGGCCTGCGCCCCCACCGAGACCCGGCATTCCGCCGCCCATGCCGCCACCGCCCGTGCCACCAAGACCCGGCATGGCTGCATCGAGACCGCCCTTGCCGAACAGGGCACCCAGGCCCTTCAGCCCGCCCATCTTCTTGATCTGCTTCATGGCCTTGGCCATTTCCTGGTGCATCTTCAGCACCTTGTTCACGTCCTGCACTTGCGTGCCGCTGCCCGCCGCGACGCGCTTCTTGCGCTTGGCGTTGAGCAGTTCGGGGTGCGCGCGTTCCTTCGGCGTCATCGAACCGATGATCGCGTCCATGCGCAGCAGCACCCGGTCGTCCATGCCCGACGCGGCCATCGCGGCCTTCGCCTTCTTCATGCCCGGCATCATGCCCGCGATGGCGCCAAGGCCGCCCATCTTGGTCATCTGCTGCAATTGCATGCGAAGATCGTCGAGGTCGAACTTCCCCGCCGCCATGCGCTTGGCAAGGCGTTCGGCGTCCTCTTCCTTGACCGTCTGGGCGGCCTTCTCGACCATCGAGACGATGTCGCCCATGCCGAGGATGCGGTTGGCGACCCGGCTCGGCACGAACGGTTCGATCGCGTCGAGCTTTTCGCCGACGCCCGCGAACTTGATCGGCTTGCCGGTGACGGCGCGCATCGACAGTGCCGCACCGCCGCGCGCGTCGCCGTCCATGCGGGTCAGCACCACGCCGGTCAGCGGCACTTCGCCGGTGAAGCTCTGCGCGACATTGACCGCGTCCTGACCCGTCAGCGAGTCGACGACCAGCAGCACTTCCTTCGGCGCGGAGACGGCGGCGACCGCCTTCATCTCGGCCATCAAGGCTTCGTCGACGTGCAGGCGGCCCGCGGTATCGAGCATCAGGACGTCGAAGCTCTGCAGCTTGGCGGCCTGGATCGCGCGGGTTGCGATGTCGACCGGCTGCTGCCCGGCGATGATCGGGAGTGTCGCGACGCCCGCCTGTTCGCCCAGCACGGCCAGTTGTTCCTGCGCGGCCGGGCGGTTGACGTCGAGCGAGGCCATCAAGACCTTCTTGCCCTCGGTCTCCTTCAGCCGCTTGGCGAGCTTGGCCGTCGTCGTCGTCTTGCCCGAACCCTGCAGGCCGACCATCATCACCACGACCGGCGGCTTGGCATCGAGATCGAGGCGGGCCGCGGCCGCGCCGTCATCCCCGCCCAGCATCTCCACCAGCGCGTCGTTGACGATCTTGACGACCTGCTGCCCCGGCGTGACCGAGCGCAGGACTTCCTGCCCAATGGCCGCGTCGGTAACCTTGTCGATGAACCGTCGCACGACCGGCAGCGCGACGTCCGCCTCGAGCAGGGCGATGCGCACTTCGCGCATGGCGGCGCGAACGTCGTCTTCCTTCAGCGCCCCGCGACCGCGCAGCGAATCGAAGACGTTACCAAGCCGGTCTGACAGCGAGTCAAACACAGAAGTTCTCGGCGAACATCGTTTTCTCCTCTTGCGCGCCGCGATAACGACGCCAAAACCCTGATACCGCGGCGGAAAAGCGAAAAACGCCGGTGGGCGAAACCTCGCCGACCAGCGTGCCGCATCCCGTACGGACCTGTGCATGTCACGGATGGCAGACATGGCTGTCGCCGCTTCCGTGCCGCGCCCTTACCAATGCGGGTGCCGAATGGCAAGGCACGCGCCGCCAGCGCCGCTTTGCCGCGACGAAACGCCCGATCCACAGGACGCTCCGCAGACGGCGTTTAACCCGATGTTTAGAGCATCGGCGATACGAATGGCCCCTTATCCGCACGAACGAAGGCGCGGACACGAAGAGTCGCCAGAAAGGAATCCGCCCCTCGATGACCGAGCCTGCATCCGTTCACGATGAAGGCGCAGAAGTCATCGCCAGCACGCGCCCGGCGGAGCGTGACGTGATCGCCATGGGCATCATCGCGGCGGCGCTCATCATGTTCGTGGGCCATGCCGCGGCGGCGATGCCGGGGGTGATGGCCTATATCGATGGGCGCGGCGACGGGCCGGCCACTTATCTCGCCAGCGCCCTTCTGCTCAACATTGCGCTGATCCTGTTCGGCTGGCGCCGCCATAGCGAACTGATGCGCGAGGTCCGCTCGCGCCGCGATGCGGAGACCGAGGCGCGCAAGCTCGCCTTCACCGATCCGCTCACCGGCTCGCTCAATCGCCGCTCGATCGTGCCCGAAGTCGACGCGCTGGTGGCAGAGGCGCGGCAGGACACGAGCGGCCAAGCGGCAGTCGCCTTCGTGATGCTCGATCTCGACCATTTCAAGCAGATCAACGACCTCAACGGCCACCGCGCCGGCGACATGCTGCTGACCACGCTGGCCGAACGCGTGCGCGCCGTGTTGCCAGACCGTTCGCGGCTGGCGCGGCTGGGCGGCGACGAATTTGCCTGCGCCATCCCCTACGACCGGCGCGACGCTGCCTCGATCGACCGGGTGGCCTGCGACATCATCTCGACCGCGCGGCAGCCTTTCGACGTGACCGGCGGGCAGCTGGCGATCAGCATTTCGGTCGGCATCGCCTGTTCCAGCGGGCTGTCCCAGGATTGCACCAAGCCGGCCGAGGAACTGCTGCACATGGCCGACATGGCGATGTACCACGCCAAGAAGAACGGCCGGAACCGCTACGACTGGTTCGAACCGAAGATGGAGCACGACCTGCGCAGCCGGGCCGAGCTGGAGAACGGCATCCTCGCGGGCATCGCGCGCGGCGAATTCGTGCCGTTCTACGAACAGCAGGTGGACATCGAGACCGGCGAATTGACCGGGTTCGAGATGCTGGCCCGCTGGCAAAGCCCGCAACTCGGCCTCGTCAGCCCCGACCGGTTCATCCCGGTGGCAGAGGAACTGGGCGTCATTTCCGACTTGTCCGAAGGCGTGATCGCCCAGGCGCTGCGAGATGCGCGCGACTGGGACCCGCGCCTGACGCTGGCGGTCAACATCTCGCCGGTGCAGATGCGCGACCCGTGGTTCGCACAGCGCCTGCTGAAGCTGATGGCAGAGGCCAATTTCCCGCCCGAGCGGCTGGAGATCGAGATCACCGAGATGTGCCTCAACGAGAACATCGGCCTCGTCCGCTCGCTGGTCACCAGCCTGAAGAACCAGGGCGTGACGGTCAGCCTCGACGATTTCGGCGTGGGCTATGCGACGCTGGCGCAATTGCGCGCCCTGCCGTTCGACCGGATCAAGATCGACCGCGCCTTCGTCTCGCGCCTCGGCCGGACCGAGGATACCGCCTCGGTCATCTCCACCATCGCCTCGATCGGCGAAGGCATGAACCTGCCGGTCACCGCCGAGGGGATCGAGAACGAGACCTTGCGCGATTCGCTGCTGCGCATCGGCACCTTCAAGGGGCAGGGCTATTTCTACGGCAAGCCCGAGACCGCCGAACAGGTCCGCGCCCGGTTGAAGAGCGAGGCGCGGCTGGCCGGCGATCGCCGCATCGGACCTTCCACCATGGACGAAGTGCGCGTCGCGGGCGCGTGATCCGCCCCGCCTGCCCCAACTCCGGCCCGAACACCTGACCGCATCGCCGACCTCACCCGACACTGGACGCAGGCCCGCCGGGTGCATAGATGCGCTGCCATGCGTATCGCGTTCACCAAGATGCATGGCCTGGGCAACGACTTCGTCGTGCTGGACGGGCGCGACCATGCCCTGCCGCCGCTGACCGGCGATGTCGTCGCGGCGCTGGCCGACCGGCATACCGGCATCGGCTGCGACCAGCTCATCCTGATCGAGCCGAGCATGATTGCCGACTGGAAGATGCGCATCTTCAATAATGATGGGGGCGAGGTGGAGGCCTGCGGCAACGCGACCCGCGCGGTCGGCCTGCTGATCGGCGGAGAGGTCGCGCTGGAAACGCTGGGCGGCACCATCGTCGCCCGCCCCGATGCGCGCGGCGTGGCGGTGGACATGGGCGTGCCTCGCTTCGACTGGGAGCAGATCCCGCTCGCCTACCCGATGGACACGCTGGCGATGCCGGTCGGCTATCCGGTAACGATGCCCGACGGCCGCGAACTGGTGCTCGACAACCCGGTGGCGGTCAACGTCGGCAATCCGCACGCCATCTTCTTCGTGCCCGATACCCACGCGGTGCCGCTGGCCGAGATCGGGCCGGAGATCGAGCACGACCCGATCTTTCCCGAACGCGTCAACGTCAACGTCGCCACCGTCACCGCGCGCGATGCCATCACCCTGCGCGTCTGGGAGCGCGGCGCGGGCCTTACGCGCGCCTGCGGCACCGGCGCCTGCGCCACCGCCATCGCCGCGATGCGCCGCGGGCTGACCGACCGGTCTGTCACCGTGACCCTGCCCGGCGGCGCGCTGGGGATCGAGTGGACCGAGGACGATCGCATCGTCATGACCGGCCCCGCCACCGTCAGCTATACCGGCGCATTCGACTGGGGCGACTACGCTTGAATGCAGTCGGCGCCCCCGAAGTCCCGACGCCCGAAGTCATAACCTTGGGCTGCCGCCTCAACGCGGCGGAGAGTGACCGCATCCGCGCCATGCTGGCCGGGCGCGGCGATACGGTCGTCATCAATTCCTGCGCCGTGACCGAGGAAGCGGTCCGCCAGACTCGCCGCACCATCCGCCGCGTCCGCCGCCGCCGCCCCGACGCGCGCCTGCTGGTGACCGGTTGCGCCGCCGATATCGAGCGCGAGGCGCTGGCCGCCATGCCCGAGATCGACGCGCTGGTCGCCAATGCGGAAAAGCTGACCCCGGCCAGCTGGGGCGCGGGCCACAACGCCGCTGCGCTGCCGCCGGTGAAGATGCACCAGGGCGCAAGCACCCTCGCCACCCCCCGCACGCGCGGTTTCGTGGCGGTGCAGAACGGCTGCGACCACGCCTGCACCTTCTGCGTCATCCCGCGGGGCCGCGGGGCCAGCCGGTCGCTCACCGTGCCGCAAGTTCTGGGCGAGGTGGAGGCTCATCTGGCCGAGGGTTGCCGCGAGATCGTCCTGACCGGGGTGGACGTGACCAGTTGGGGCCACGATCTGGCGGGTGCGCCGACGCTGGGCACGCTGGTGGCCGAAGTGCTGGGTGCCTTCCCCCAGCTTGCCCGCCTGCGCCTCTCCTCCATCGACGGGGCGGAGATCGATCCGCTGCTGGAAAGCTTGCTGACCGGCGAGGCGCGAGTCATGCCGCATGTCCACCTCTCGCTGCAGCACGGGCACGACCTGATCCTGAAGCGCATGAAGCGCCGCCACACCGCCGCGCAGGCCATCGATCTCGTCGCCCGGCTGAAGTCGCGCCGGCCCGACATCGCCGTGGGCGCGGACCTCATCGCCGGTTTCCCGACCGAGGACGACGCGATGCACGCCGCCAACCTTGCCATCGTACGCGAGTGCGGGGTGGTGCACGGCCACGTCTTCCCGTTCAGCCCCCGCCCCGGCACCCCCGCCGCGCGGATGCCGCAGCTTAACCCTGCCACGATCAAGGCCCGCGCCGCGCAGCTGCGCGCCGCCGTTGCCGAAAGCCGCGCTCGCTGGCTTGCCTCGCTTGTCGGCCAGACGCTCGACGTGCTGGCCGAGAACGACGGCACCGGCCACGCCCCCCATTTCGCGCCCGTCCGCCTGCCCAACGGCATGCGCGGCGGCGCCATCGTCCCGCTTCGCGCGTTGCGGTTCGAGGACGGACTGATCATCGGAGAACAGGCATGAGCGAAAGCTGGTCAGACCGGCTTTTCGGAGGATTCCGCAAGACGAGCGAGAAGCTGACCGGCAACCTTGCTGGCAGCATCGGTTCCCTGGCGGTCGGATCGGTGAAGCTCACCGACAGCCAGCTCGACGAGCTGGAGGACGCGCTCATCATGTCGGACCTCGGCCCGCGCGCGGCGATGCGGATCCGCGATGCGCTCGCCCAGCGGCGCTTTGCCAGCGGGGCCGACGAACGCGCGGTGCAGCTCGCCGTGGCCGAGGAGATCGCCGAGATCCTGCGCCCCGTCGCCAAGCCGCTCGAAGTCACCGCATTTCCCCGCCCGCACGTCGTGCTGGTGATCGGCGTCAACGGCAGCGGCAAGACCACCACCATCGCCAAGCTCGCCCACTTGTTCCAGGAAGACGACTACGGCGTCATGCTGGCCGCCGGCGACACCTTCCGCGCCGCCGCCATCGGGCAATTGAAGGTCTGGGCGGACCGCCTGAGCGTGCCCGTCGTTACCGGCCCCGAAGGCGGCGATCCCGCCAGCGTGGTCTTCGACGGGGTCAAGGCGGCGACCGCCAGGGGCAGCGACGCGCTGATCGTCGACACCGCCGGACGGCTCCAGAACAAGCGCGAGCTGATGGACGAGCTGACCAAGATCCGGAAGGTGCTGGGCCGCCTCAACCCGGAGGCGCCGCACGATGTGGTCCTCGTCCTCGACGCCACCAACGGGCAGAACGCCTTGCAGCAGATCGACGTGTTCAAGGAAGTCGCGGGCGTCACCGGCCTCGTCATGACCAAGCTGGACGGCACGGCGCGCGGCGGCGTGCTGGTCGCGGCAGCGGAACAGTACGGGCTGCCCATCCATGCCATCGGCGTGGGCGAGAAGATCGACGACTTGCGCCCCTTCGACCCCGACCTTGTCGCGCGCGTGATTGCGGGAGTGGCCTGATGACCGAAACGACCCCCAACCCTGCGCCGACCCCGAACCCCGCGCCGAAGAAAAAGAGCGGCTGGCTCAACATCGCCATCGACTACGGCCCGCTGCTGGTCTTCTTCGCGGTCTACAAGTTCTACAGTCCCGCCGAGGATGGCGATGCCGTCGGGCAGGTGCTGGCCATGGTGAAAGGCACCGGGTCGTTCATCGTCGCCGCACTGGTCGCCGTGGCGGTGTCGAAGTGGAAGCTGGGGCACGTCACCCCGATGCTGATGCTGTCGACCGCGCTGATCGTCTTTTTCGGCGGGCTGACCATCCTGTTCCAGGACCCGGTCTTCGTGCAGGTCAAGCCGACGATCATCTACGTGGTCTTCGCGGTCGCCCTGCTGGTGGGCTACTGGCGCGGCAAGGCGCTGCTCAAGTACCTGCTCGACGCCGCCTTCGAAGGATTGTCGGACCGCGGCTGGATGCTGCTGTCGCGCAACTGGGGCTTCTATTTCATTGCGCTGGCCGGTCTCAACGAAGTGCTGCGCCAGGTGCTGAGCTTCGAATCATGGCTGGCCGCCAAGCTCTGGGTGTTCCTGCCGCTGTCGTTCCTGTTCACCTTCACCCAGCTGCCGATGATGATGCGCGAAGGGCTGGGCAAGGAAGAGAAGGACGAGGCGGTGACCGAGCATCCGCCCGCCTGACACGCCCGCGCATGGCGGGTCGGTACACGTACCTGTGACTTATGAACAGGCGAGGGCGTGACAAGACCGCCGCTTTGGGGAAGCTTTCGCCAAGGGTCGCGCCCGGTCGGTCAGTAAGCCGCCTTGGGGGGAGAAGTCATGGCAAAACTATTCGGCAACCTGCACCTCGTGCTCGTCATCGGGCTGGTTCTGGCGATCGCGCTGATGCTGGCCTTTGCGCCGTCGGTCGCGATCGATCTCAACTCGATCCTGCGCTGGCTGCACCTGTTCTTCGGCGTGGTGTGGATCGGCCTGCTCTACTATCTCAACTTCGTGCAGGTGCCGACGATGCCGGCGATCCCCGCCGAACAGAAGGGCGCCATCACCGGGCATATCGCGCCCAAGGTGCTGTTCTTCTTCCGGTACGGCGCGCTGCTGACGGTGCTGACGGGCCTCGGCATCGCGATGGTCAGCGGCTACCTGATCGAGGCACTGACCTTCAGCGGCGAAGGCGCGGTCGCGCTGATCGGCATCGGCATGTGGATCGCGCTGATCATGGCCTTCAACGTGTGGTTCATCATCTGGCCCGCGCAGAAGAAGATCCTGGGCATCGTGCCGGCCAGCGACGAGGCAAAGGCCGCCGCCGGCCCCCGCGCGCTGATCGCCAGTCGCACCAACACGTTGCTGTCGATCCCGATGATGTGGGCGATGGTGAGCGCCAACCTCGGCTGATCGCATCGACCGGACGACAAGGGGGGCGTGCCGGTGCGGCGCGCCCCTTTTTGCTGGCCGGCCTAACCCGATTTTTACGCCCTCGCTCCGATGAGCGGGCCATGCTGATCTGGTCCGCCCTTTACCTCGCCATCGTGAACGTCTGGACCATCGCGTCCTTCCACGACGACAAGCGGCGGGCCGTTGCGGGCAGGCGCCGGATCCCGGAAGCGAACCTGCTGCTGCTGGCGTTCATCGGCGGCAGTCCGGGTACCTTCGCAGCGCGGCGCATCTTCCGCCACAAGACCCGCAAGGAACCATTCTCGACCGAGCTGCAGATGATCGCGGCCGTCCATGTCGGAGCGATCGTCGGCCTTCTCGTCCTGTCCTGACGGTCACGCCCGGCCTGGTCAGATCCGGACTTGCGAGCCCAGTTCGACGACGCGGTTGGTGGGCAGGCGGAAGAATTCCATCGCCGTGGCCGCATTGCGCAGCATCCAGCTGAAAATCTTTTCCCGCCACAGCATCATGCCCGGATCCTCGCTGGCGATCAGGGTCTGGCGCGACAGGAAGAAGCTGGTCTGCATCATGTCGAACATGCCGCCGCAGAGATCCACCGCCTTCAAGGCGGCGGGCACGTCGGTTTCCTGCATGAAGCCGTAGTGCAGCACCATGCGATAGAACCCGTCGCCCAGATCCTCGATCTCGGCCCGGTTCTTGTCATCCACGTAGGGCACCTCGGCGATAGCCACGGTCAGCACTACCACGCGTTCATGCAGCACCTTGTTGTGCTTCATGTTGTGCAGCAGCGCCGAGGGAACGCCCGCCGTGCTCGATGCCATGAAGATCGCGGTGCCCGGAACGCGGGTCGCCGAATTGGCCGCGCTCTTGGCGAAAATCTCGATCGGCAGGGCGATTTCGGTCATCCGCTCGCGCATGATCCGGCGGCCCTTGGCCCAGGTCGTCAGCAGCGTAAACGCGACCGCGCCGACCAGCAGCGGGAACCAGCCACCGTCGGGAATCTTCATCGCGTTGGCGAAGAAATAGGCCCCGTCGACCAGCACGAAAAGCGCGATCACCGGCACCGCGAAGAACCACTTCCACTTCCACACCGCGAGCAGCAGCACGGCCATCAGACAGGTGTCGATCAGCATCGCGCCGGTCACCGCGATGCCGTAGGCGCTGGCGAGGTTGGACGAGTTCTGGAAAGTCAGCACCAGCAGGACGACCGAAACCAGCAGCGCCCAGTTGATGAACGGGATGTAGATCTGCCCCGCCTCGGTCTCGCTGGTGTGAAGGATCGACAGGCGCGGCAGGAAACCCAGCTGCATCGCCTGATGCGTGACCGAGAACGCGCCCGAGATCACCGCCTGGCTGGCGATGAAGGTCGCCGCCATGGCAAGGATGACGAGCGGCAGCCGGAACATGTCGGGCGCCATCATGAAGAACGGGTTCTTGATCGCCTCCGCCGCCTCGGCCCCGGTCAGGCTGGTGACCATCGCCGCCTGCCCGAAATAGTTCAGCAGCAGCGCGGGCATGACGAAGCTGAACCAGGAGAGGCGCAGCGGCCCGCGACCGAAATGGCCCATGTCGGCATAGAGCGCCTCCGCTCCCGTCACCGCCAGCACGACCGAGCCCAGCGCGAGGAAGGCCAGCCACTTGTCGACAAGGAAGAACTGCAGCGCGTACCACGGGTTGAGCGCGGCCAGCACGCCCGGGTTGTAGAGGATCTGGATCGTGCCGAGCACCGCCAGCACGAGGAAATAGGTGATCATCACCGGCGCGAAGAGCGCCCCCACTTTCGCCGTGCCGCGCCGTTGAAGCAGGAACAGGAAGATCAGCAGTGCGAGCGCGATGGGCACGACCCACACCTCGAACCGCTGCTCCACCACGGTCAGACCTTCGACGGCGGAGAGCACCGAGATCGCCGGAGTGATCATCGAATCGCCGTAGAACAGCGATGTCGCCAGCACGCCCAGCATGACCGTGATCCAGCCGTATCGCGATCGCCCGATGTGCCGCGAGATCAGCGCCAGCAGCGCGAGCGACCCGCCCTGCCCCTTGTTGTCGGCGCGCATCAGTATGGTGACGTACTGGACCGCAACGACGAGCGTCATCGACCAGAAGATCAGGCTGACCACGCCGAAAATGTGCAAACGGTCCAGCGCCAGCGGATGCGGGCCGACGAACGTTTCGCGGAACGCGTAGAGCGGGCTGGTGCCGATGTCGCCGAAGACGATGCCGATCGCGCCTGCGGCCAGCTTCAGCTTGGCACTCGTGCGCGCATCGGCTCCGCTAGCTGCATGACTCATCGCCGGAAACTGCCCCTTGCGAAACCCGCATCACCGACGCCGGCCAGAAGGCGAAGGCGATTAGCAGCCTCTGTTCGCACCTGCAAGAAAAGCCGTGTCGGCGTCACGGGTTGGCACGGTCCGCACCGGCCGGAGCGATCGGGGCCCGAGCGGTTGGGGCCGGGGAGTCAGGGGCGGGAGCATCAGGTGAGGCCGCCGACGGAGTCGGTTCAGGCGTGTCCTGCTCGACCGGCACCGGCCCCGAAGGCATCTGCGTGCTCGACATGTCTCCCCGCGTCATCGCGATGATCTGGTCGAGCCGCTGCAGGCGCAGCGCCAGATCCTTGCGCCACGGCGCGTCCGGTTCGCCCGGCCGGTCGAGCAGCGCCTGCCACATTGCGCGCGCCTCGTCGAACTGCCCCGATTGCGCCAGCGCCAGCCCCTTGAAGAAGGGCGGGCCGGGATGGTCGGGCGCAATCGCGGCGGCGCGGTCGAAGGCGAAGGTCGCGGCCGGCGTCATGATCCCGCCGGCATGGCCGACGAGCGCATTGCCCAGCGCCACCCAGATGTCGGGATCGTCGGGATTGCGATGCGTCGCGCCGCGCAGCAGGGTCGATGCCGCACCGAACTGGCCGGCGCGCACGAAAGCGTCGGCGGTGATCAGATCGCTGACCCCCGCGCCATACTGGTCGCCCATCGCCTTGCGCGCCTCGATCAGCGCGGCCTGCCCCTGCTCCTCGCTTTCGCGCGGGGCGGTCGGCGATCCGGGCTCCCACGGGCGGCCCTGCAAGGCATATCCGGCAAGGCCGAGCATGAAGGCGGCGGCGGCAAATTCGCGCCCGCCGCGCGGCAGCCTGAGCGCGAAACCCATCGCCGCAAAGGCCACGGCGGCGAGCCCGATCACGACGAACCAGCCCATCAGCCCTCACCCCCGACAGCGCGGCGCGCCCGCACGAAGCGGCGGCGCAGCAGCAGCACGGCGACCAGCAGCAGCACCAGCGGCGCGGCAAACAGCGGCCAGGTCAGCGCGGTCAGTTCCGGCTTGTAGCTGACATATTCACCATAGCGGTCGACCAGCCAGCGGCGGATCGCTTCCGGCTCCTCGCCCGCCTTGATGCGCAGGCGGACCTGGTTGCGCATGTCGCCCGCCATGCTGGCATCGGAATCGGCGATGGACTGGCTCTGGCACTTGAGGCAGCGCAGCGTTTCCATCAGTTCCTGCGCCCTCGCCTCCTGCGCCGGGTCTTCCAGCTGGCGATAGGCGTAGGGCGCGGGCGGCATCGTATCCTGCGCGATGGCAGGCACCGCGAACGCGGCGGCGATCAGGGCGAGCAAGGCGTAGAGGCGCGTCACAGCGGCTGCCCTGCCTTCTCCACCTCGATCAGGATGGTCTTGATGTCCCCCTCCATGATCGGGCCGATGTGCTGGTAGCGGATCACGCCCTTGCCATCGATGACGAAGGTTTCGGGGACGCCCGACGAACCGATGCCCAGTTGCACCTCGCTGATGTCGTCCTTGCCGATGGTCGCGAACGGGTTGCCGTACCTTGCGAGGAACTCGGCGATGTCCTCCTTCCGGTCGCGGATGGCGACGCCGTCGATCGGCACGCCCACGCGGCGCAATTCGTCGAGCTGCGGCGCTTCGGCGGCGCAGGGCACGCACCAGCTCGCAAAGACGTTGAGCAGCCGGACCTCGCCCTTGCGGTAGTCAGCGGTGGCAATGCCGGGCCGCACGTCGGTCGCGGGTTCAAGCGCGAATTCGGGCAGCGGCCGGCCGATCATCGCGCTCTCGACCTCGTCGCTGCCCGGACGGAGCAGACCGCCGAGGAACAGCGCGACGAGCGCACCGAACAGCACCAGCGGCAGCCAGATGGCCCAGGGCTTGCCCTTCGGCTGGGGTTCGCGCGCGCTCATGCCGTCTTCCCCGGCAGCGGATTGTCTTCACGCCGCATGGCGATCCGGCGACGTTGCAACCCCCGCCTGATGTCACCCAGCACGCGGCCCACCAGCGCCAGCCCGCCGCCAAGCGCGAGGATCAGCCCGCCGAGCCAGATCAGCGGCACGAAGGGCTTCCACCACAGGCGAAGCTGCCAACGCCCATCCTCGCCCTGTTCGCCGACGACGGCGTAGAGCTGCCCGTTCCAGCGGGTGGAAAGCGCGGATTCGCTGGTGGTCTGCGGCGGCTGCGTGAAGGTGCGCGATTGTGGGCGAAGCGTGACCGGCGCGCCGCCTTGATACTGCGCATCGATGGTCGCTTCCAGCGCGGTCCAGTTCGGACCGGCAACCGGTTCGATCGAGGCGAGCCTGATTTGCCACGGGCCGACTTCGACAGCATCGCCGGGCCGCGCCGCGACCAGCTTTTCGGTTGAGAACGCGCTTTCGCAGGCCATGCCGAACAAGGCAACGGCGAGGCCGAAGTGCCCCAGCACCATGCCCCAGGTAGCCAGCGGCGTGCGGCGCAAACTGCGGCCCAGCAGCGGCAGGAGGCTGGCGATGCCGAGCCCGACCGAAAGACACAGGCCCAGCATCGGCAGCACGCCGATCCCGGGCGCGAGAACCGTCGCGCCAGCAAGGACCAAAGCGGTCAGCACCGCCGGGATCGCCACCAGCCTGCCGATCCGCATCATGCTGTCGCGCCGCCAGCGCAGCAGCGGGCCGACCATCATCGCCACCACCATCGGGAACGCGAAGATCGCGCTGACCGGGTTGAAATAGGGCGGGCCGACCGAGACCTTGGTGTCGAACGCCTCCGTAATCAGCGGATAGAGCGTGCCGAGCAGCACGATGCCGAGAATGGCGGTGAGCGCCACGTTGTTGAAGACAAGACCCGCCTCCCGGCTGACGAGGCTGAACTGCTTGCCCTCGCTCACCGTCGCGGCCCGCGCGCCGAACAGCCCGAGCGCGCCGCCGATGTAGATCGCCAGCAGGACGAGGATGAAGGAGCCGCGTTCGGGATCGACCGCGAAGGCATGGACCGAGGTGAGAATGCCCGAGCGCACGAGGAACGTGCCGACCATCGACATCGAGAACGCGACGACGCCCAGCATCAGCGTCCAGATCCGCAGCGCATCGCGCGAGGCAAGGACCGAGGCGGAATGAAGCAGCGCGGTGGCGGCCAGCCACGGCATCAGCGACGCATTCTCGACCGGGTCCCAGAACCACCAGCCACCCCAGCCCAGCTCGTAATAGGCCCAGTACGAACCCGCCGTGATGCCGACGGTGAGAAAGATCCAGCTGCCCAGCACCCAGGGCCGCATCGCGCGGGCGAACGCCGGCCCGACCTCGCGCGTCAAGAGCGCGCCGACCGCGAAGGAGAACGCTACCGACAGCCCGACATAGCCGACGTAGAGCGTGGGCGGGTGGAAGGCGAGGCCGATGTCCTGCAGCAGCGGGTTGAGGCCGTTACCTTCGGTCACCTTCTGGTCCATGCGGGCAAAGGGGTTCGAGGAGAACAGCAGGAAGGCATAGAAGCCCAGGCTGACGAAGGCCTGCGCCGCCAGCGTTGCGATCATCGTGCGTTCGGGCAGCCGCCGTTCGACCCAGGCGACGAACGAGCCGGACAGCGCCATGACCGTCACCCACAGCAGCATCGAGCCTTCGTGGTTGCCCCAGGTGCCCGCCAGCTTGAAGATGAAGGGCTTGGCGCTGTGCGAGTTGGTCGCGACCAGCAGCACCGAAAGGTCGGTGCGGATGAACAGCCACACCAGCATCAGGAACGAGAGCGCGACCAAGGGCCCCTGCATGATGGCCGAGGGGCGCACCATGCCCGCCATTTCGGCGCTGCCGTCGCCGCCCTTCAGCGCCATGAGCGCGCTGAACAGTTGCAGGACCGCCAGCGCGGCGGCGAACCACAGCAGGGCCAGACCAGCTTCGGCGATCATTGCGTTTCGGCCACCACTGCCTTCGCCTGCGCGTCGGACATGTCCTCCAGTTCGCGCGGCATGTAATTCTCGTCATGCTTGGCCAGCAGCGTGTCGGCAACGAACGTGCCGTCCGGCTCCAGCCGCCCGTCGGCGACCACGCCCGATCCCTCGACGAAGAGGTCCGGGGTGATCCCGGTATAGCGCACCGGCACCCGCGCCTTGCCGTCGCCGACAACGAAGGTCTTGGTCACGCCGTCGGGCTGGGTCTTGATCGAGCCGACCTCCACCATGCCGCCCAGCCGCACCGCGCGGCCCGCCTCGGGCGGATCGGCAACCATGTCGCTGGGCACGTAGAAATAGCTCGCCTGTCCGCGCAGGCCCCAGATTGCCAGCAGCGCCGCGCCGATCAGCACCACGACCGCGAGCAGGACTAGCACCAGCCGCTGGTGCTTAGGCTTCAGCGCGGTGGTCATCGGCGATCCCCGCCTTTCGCGGCATCGCGGCGCGCCTCGGCCCGGCGCATGGCCAGCCAGCTCCACCCCGCCATGATCAGCGTGCCCGCGATGCCGATGGCATAGGCGGCGATCACGAAGGGCCAGTGGTTCAGTCCCTCGCTCACGTCAGATCCCCCAGCGCTTCGCTCTGCATCGCGCGGCGGCGCAGGCGCGCCTCTGCCTGATAGTCGGCGAGGATCGCGCGCATCCGGGCCAGCACGACCCCGCCGAACAGCAGCGAGAAGCCCAGTGTCGCCACCAGCAGCGGCCAGAGGAACACCGGGTCGATCGCCGATTTGCCCATCGTGATGCTGGCCGGCTGGTGCAGCGAATTCCACCATACGACAGAGCGGTTGATGACCGGCACGTTTACCGCGCCGACGATGCCGAAGATCGCGACGATGCGGCTGCCGCCGGCCACGCCATCCTTCTGCGCCGCGTTGGCGAGCGCGAGGTAGCCGAAATAGAGGAACAGCAGCACCAGCATCGAGGTCAGCCGTCCGTCCCACACCCACCAGGTGCCCCATGTCGGGCGGCCCCAGATCGAACCGGTGGCAAGGCAGATCGCGGTGAACACCGCACCCGGCACGGCCGCCGCCCGCGCCGCGATGGTGGCGAGCGGATGGCGCCAGACCAGTTCGACCAGCGAAGCGATGGCGATGGTGGTCCAGCCGCCCATGCCGAGCCACGCGCTGGGCACATGGATGTAGAGGATGCGCACCGTGTCGCCCATCAGGCGGTCCGCCGGGGCGAAGAACAGCCCATAGCCCAGCGATAGCGCGACCAGCACCAGCCCCGTGACGAAGAGGAGCGGGGTCAGCCAGCGGGCAAGGCGCAGGAACCGGGCGGGATTGGCAAAACCGTGCATGGGGTGCTTTCGGGCACCGCTTTGGCAGGGGCGGCGGGCGGCATCAAGTCAAACTCTCGCCCGCCTGTCCAAAGGACGAGATTCGCGGCGAAATCCTGCCGCGCGTCCCGCTTGCCCCTGCCGGGTACCGTCAACGACCGATCGCGGCGCGCGCCATCGCGTCGGCGACGCGGTTGGCGGCAAGGCCGTCGGCCTCCGACTGCTGCCAGATCGATTGCAGGCGGCCCGGGATCTGCGCGATGCGGGCGTTCACCTCGTCGAAGGTGGCCGGCACGCTGCCGTCACGCGACAGGTATTCCACTGCGACGGAGATGATCCCGCCCGCATTGATAACATAGTCGGGCGCCCAGAGGATGCCGCGTGCGTGCAGGCGATCACCGTCGTCCGCCGTGGCGAGCTGGTTGTTCGCGCCGCCCGCGACCACCGCGCAGTCGAGCGCGGCGATGCTGTCGGCATCGAGGATCGCACCCAGCGCATTGGGGCTGAACACGTCGCAGGGGGTGGTGAGGATCCGGTCGGCCGGAACCGTCTTTGCGCCCAGTTCGTCGGCCAGTTTCGCGGCGCGCGCGGCGTCCACGTCGGCCAGCGTCAGGATCGCGCCGTCCTTCGCGAGGTGGCGGGCAAGGCCCGAACCGACGCTGCCGGTGCCCTGCAGCGCGACGTGCACGCCAGCGACGCTGTCCTTGCCCAGCTTGTGCCGCACCGCCTGCTTCACGCCAAGGTAGATGCCGTGGGAGGTGAACGGGCCGGGGTCGGAGCCCACGGTCGGCTCGCCGTTCTTGGCGGACAGGCCGGTCACGTGATGGGTGCGGCGGTGGACGATGTCCATGTCCGCCTCGGTGATGCCGACGTCCTCGGCGGTGACGTAATCGCCGCCCAGCTTCTCGATCGCGTCGCCGAACGCGAGCATCATGTCCTCGGTCTTCTTGCGGTCCGCATCGGCCAGGATCACCGCCTTGCCGCCGCCCATGGGCAGGCCGGCCAGCGCGTTCTTGTAGCTCATCCCCTGCGACAGGCGCAGCGCATCGGTCAGGGCCGCGGCGCTGTCGGCATAGTGCCAGAACCGGGTGCCGCCGGCAGAGGGACCCAGATGCGTCGAGTGGATCGCGATAATGGCGCGAAGCCCGCTCTTGCGATCATGGACAAGGGTGATCTTTTCGTGATCGTCGAACGCGGGATTGTTCCACATGCGAGCGTATGCCGCCTCTCCGGTCGGGTCGCCGGGCGTGGATTTCGCCCGCGATCCGGCAGTGAAAGCTGGGGCGACCGATGGGGTTCGAACCCACGACCTCCGGTACCACAAACCGGCGCTCTAACCAACTGAGCTACGGTCGCCACAAAGCCATTTGTCCGCCCGCGAACGCGGATGGGAACGGCCTGTTTTCACTGCAGCCGAAGCGCGTCAAGCGCTATCGGCGGCGGGCTGCGCCTGTTGCACAAGCGGCCCCCAAAGGGAAGCAAAAAACGAAGCGGGCGCCGCCGCCGCGTAATTTTATTTCGCGGGCCGTTTCGTCGCTCCCGTGTTCGGGTTCTTGGCCTGTGAGAAAGCTGCCCCTATCCCCCTGCCCATGCACACTTTCGGCGAATCAGTCTCCGCCCGTCTTCGCGAACGTCCGGGCATCCAGCGCGTCCCTTCTCCCAAGCTCGAGCTGTTTACCCTGCGCGACTTCGTACCCGCCGGGATGTGCGCCGAACTGATAGCGCTCATCGATGCGAACCGCCGTCCGTCAACCATCGCCGATGCCAATGGCGACAGCTACTTCCGCACCAGCGAGACCTGCGATCTGCCCCCCGGCGAAGAGGTGGTGCAGCGCCTTCGCGACATGATGACCGAGGTGTCGGGCATCGATCCGCGCCATGCCGAACCGGCGCAGGGCCAGCGTTACGACGTGGGGCAGGAGTTCAAGGCCCACACCGACTACTTCGATCCGATCGGAGCCGATTTCCAGAAGTACTGCGCCGTCGCGGGGCAGCGGACCTGGACCTTCATGGTCTACCTCAACGAACCGGAGGCAGGCGGCGCGACGCGTTTCAAGGCGGCGGACAAGATGTTCCAGCCGGAAACGGGCCGGCTCGTCTGCTGGAACAACCGGCGGCCCGACGGGCGCTGCAACCCCTCCACGCTCCACCACGGGATGAAGGTGCGCAAGGGCACCAAGTACGTCATCACCCAGTGGTATCGGGAACGCGAATGGGTCTGATCGCCGTATCGACCGGCCAGCGCCCTGAAGGCGATCAACTCGCGGGGTGCGAGCGGTGGAAGGTCAGCTTCATGTCCTCGGCCAGGCAATCGATGATCGGCGGGACCAGCCGGTCGTGGAAGTCGATGTGCATGTGCTTCTCGAACGCCGCCTCGTCCTTGAACGTGGCGATGACATGGAACAGGTCGGGATCGTCGTCGGACTGGAACAGCTCGTAGACGAAGACGTCCGGCTCGTGCTGGAAGACCAGCCCTTTCAGTTCGGCCTGCAGCGCGATCATCTCCTCGCGCTTGTCGGGCCGGGTGCGCAGCACCGCGATGAAGCTCTTGTTGGTCATGCACGCTCCTCGTGCGGCGCGAGGTCGTAGAGCAGCTCGCGCACGTAATGCCCGTCCATGCAGCCGATCATCCCGTCGATCAGCGGCTTGTTCTGCGGATAGGCCATGTGCGCCTTGTCCGCATCTTCGTCGACGAAGCTTTCCAGCACCGCAAACATGCCGGGCTCGTCCAGCCGGAAGAACTGGAAGTGCAGCGTGCCCGGCTCGTCGGGTGCCTGCTTCTCCATCTTCCTGGCAAGGTCGATGAAAGTGTCCTGCATGCCGTCCTTGATGCGAAAGCGGGACAGGAAAGTATAGGCCATGTATCTCGCTCCTTACGCCGGCTGGCGTTCCTTGTGGTACTCGATCCAGCTCGGCAGCGCCTCGGGGAAGTCGGCCGGGGCGGGGGTGTCATAGGCGTGGTTGCGGTTCGCGGTGAGCAGGATGTTCGGATATTCCGAAATGGGCACATAGTAGAGGAACTGGATCACGCGCTCGGCGAATTTCCAGCCGCGGTCGGTGTTGCGATACTTGTCGTCGTAGCGGATCGCGGCGACCATCATCTGGCCCTTGCGCTTCAGCTCGGCATGGCCCGACACGCGGCCGGTGGCTTCCTGCGATCCGTCGCCGACGAAATCGATCTGGATGTCGTGCATGAAGTGATGGCCGGGGCCGAGCACGGTGAAGCGGCCGTGGTACTGTTCGATGATCGCATCGGGGCCCTGCGCGTGCATGACGCCGTCCTTCGACCGGATCACGCCGTCTTCGGTGAACAGGTCGCGGACCGATTCGATGATCCGGTCGTCGATGTCGAAGCTGTAGTGCGCGATCAGCTGGCGGATCTGCGATTCGGCTTCGAGCCGCGCGATGCGGGCTTCAAGGTCGCTCATTCAACTTGCTCCTTCGACATAGCGGGAATTGGCATAGACGGGGTCGCCCTTCCCCCATTCGCCGATCGGGCGCAGGGTTTGGTGCATGCCTTCGTCCAGGATCTGGTTCGACGGGTGGCTGGCGTTCCAGTCGGTGACGACCTGGCGGCGCAGGATGCGCCATTCGCCGTCGCGGCGCTCCAGCCGGTCGAGATAGCGGCCCGCCATCACGAACATCTCGTGATCGGCGTCGAGGCCCGAACCGGCAAGCTGGCCGAAATAGGTCGAACCCAGCATCGCCTCGGCCATGCCGTGGCGGATGCGGCAGGCGGAATAGAGCGTGGATTCGCTGGCTGCGAAATCGCCGTCGACATCGATATGGACGTTGAGCAGGCAATGCGTGCCCATCGTGAAATACTGCACGATCTCGGAAATGATGAAGGGCACGAACTCCTTCGCTCGGCCCACGTATATTCCGTGGATGTCCTCTCCGTCGGGCCAGTAGACCGTCTCCATCATGGCCCGGTCCGCCCGGTCGAGCGCGCGGCAGTAACGGGTGAGCACATCGTAGCAGTCGCGCACCGCCACCAACTCGCCCAGGCGCGCCCTGGCGTTCACGGGCGGTTGCTCCAGACCAGGTCGCCCGGACCGCGTTCGCCGAGCGGGCGCAGGGTGGCGAACATGCCCTCGTCCATGATCTCGTTCGACGGGCGATTCTCGTTCCAGTCCATCACCACCTGCCGGCGGAAGATGCGCCATTCGCCGCCGCGCCGCTCGAACTGGTCGAGGTAGCGGCCGCCGAAGAAGAAGTGGTGGTGCTTCGGGTCCAGCCCCTTGCCGGCGAAGCGCTGCACGTAGCGCGAACCGAAGATCTCCTCGGCCTTGTCCTCGCGCACCTTGTGATAGGCGAAGAGATAGGTCTCGGTCGCGGCGCGGTCGCCCTTGATCTCCATGTGCACGTTCATCAGACCGTGCATCGTCACCTCGAACCATTCCTGGATCTCGCGGACGATGAATTCGGCGAATTCCGCGGCATTGCCGTCGAACACGCCGTGCGCGTCGGTGCCGTCGGGCCAGTAGACCGACTTCATGAGTTCGACATCGCATCGGTCGAGCGCCCGGCTGTAGCGGGTAAGCACGGCATAGATGTCGCGGCGCGCAACAAGATCCTCGATGTCGGCGTCGGTGACGCGGGCATCGACCGTCAGGTCGGCGGCGGGTGCGGCTGTGCTGGCCATCCTCTTCTCCATTCCATGCGTCCCGGTTTTCCCGGAATCGTCGGCCTGAGGAGGATAAGCCGTGCGAATAAAAAAACAATCATGTTTGACCGTGTTTCCGGCACGGGCTGAGGCTTTCGCACAACACCTGCCGGGAAAGTGCAGAAAAAAACAAACATGGTTGATTGTAACTTGGCGGCGTGCGTTGTTCTGATCCCGTTACCCGCAAGATGGTGGGAACGAGGAGAGGAGCCAGGGGATGAATACCAAGTCTTTGTACCGCTCGACCTGTGCGGCCGCGTTGATCGCAGCCTGCCTGTCCAGCCCCGCCCTCGCCCAGGACAAGCCCGACGTCGGACCCGATACCGCCCCCGCCGGACCTGTGGACGAAGGACAGGGCGACAACGCCCGCAACACCAGTGGTCTGGGCGAAATCGTCGTCACCGCCACCCGCCGCGCCACCGATCTGCAGACCACTCCGGTCGCGGTGTCGGCCGTCGACAGCAAGCTGATCCAGCAGGCGAGCCCGCGCGACATCGGCGATCTTGCCGCCTTCGTGCCGAACTTCTCTGCGGCGACGATCGCCAACTTCAACGCCGCATCGTTCGCGATGCGTGGCGTGGGCCAGACCTCGATCATCATCTACTACGAACCGCCGGTCGCGGTGCTGGTGGACGACTTCGTGATGCCGTCAGTCCAGACCCAGCTGCTCGACACCTTCGACGTGGAACAGGTCGAAGTGCTGCGCGGCCCGCAGGGTACGCTGTTCGGCAAGAACACCACCGGCGGCGCGGTCACGGTGCGCACCAAGCGGCCCGAGCTCAACTACATCGGCGTCGAAGGCAAGGCCGAGTATGGTGACTTCGGTACTTTCAGCATGAAGGGCGCGGCCAACGTACCGCTGGGTGACTGGGGCGCGATCCGCCTCGTCGGCGGCTACGAATCGTCGGACGGCTATTACAAGAACGGTGCCTGCTACGGCCCGGTGCCGACCTTGAACGATCCGAACGGCAATCCGATCGTCTCGCCGTGGTCGGGCGTGTCGGGATGCCTTGGCGGCGAAACGCTGGGCGGCACTTCGGTGTGGTCGGCCCGCGCCAAGCTGTTGCTGCAGCCGACGGACCGGCTTTCGGCGCTGTTCCAGTACGAATGGTTCCGCGACGATTCCGACGTCGTCCCCTCGGTCAACGTCAACAACGAATACACCGGCTCGGTGCCGTTCCTGACCGACATCCTCAACCTCACCGGTCGCAATCCCAACAGCAGCGATCCGCTCGACAACGCGGCCTACACCGGGCGCAGCCTGCTCGGCCTCGACAAGGGGCAGCGGATCTACGTCGACGGCGTCTATGCCAACATCGACTACGATCTGGACATCGGCACGCTGACTTCGGTGTCGGGTTACCGTTCGCAGCGTTCGCGCATCCCCAACTCCTACGCCGGTGCCACGGCCGTCAGCGCCGACGGCACTTACCTGTCGTTCTTCGACGCCTCGCGCGACGATGATCGCAAGACCTACCAGCAGGAACTGCGCTTCGCGTCGGACCTCGGTGGGCCGTTCGACTTCGTGGCGGGCGGCTTCTACCAGCGGGACAAGGCGAACTTCTGCGTGCCGCAGCTGCTCGGCTTCCTCGACATCACCAGCGGCCCGCTGCCCTTCGGCAACTGGAACGATACGATCTACACGCTGTGCAACGCGCAGAAGTCGACATCGAAGGCAGTGTTCTTCGAAGGCACGCTGAAGGCGACCGACAAGCTGTCGATCACCGCAGGCGGTCGCTATACGTGGGAAGACAAGACGTGGTGGGGCCGCCAGCAGGCGTTCTATGCCACGCTGAACGGTGGTTTCGATCCTTCGATCGTCGACATGATCAAGGAACCGCTCGACGCCAACGTGTTCGACTATCCCGCCGGCGTCATCCGCATCGATGACAAGTGGCGCGAGCCGACCTACCGAGCCAGCATCAGCTACCAGGCGACCGACGATCTGTTCACCTACGCGACCTATTCGCACGGCTTCAAGGGCGGCGGTTTCAACGACCAGTCGGGCACGTTCGCCCCGTTCGGCAACGACCTCGACGCCTTCCGCGAGGCGGCGCAGGCGACCGAGCCCGAGAAGGCGGACAGCTGGGAAGCGGGCTTCAAGTCCGAATTCCTCGACAACCGCCTGCGCTTCAACCTCACCGCGTTCTATGTGAAGTACAAGGACCTGCAGAAGCAGCTCAACGTGCCGATCATCGTCAACGGCCAGCCCAACCAGGCGACCCGTTTCGTCAACGCGGCGAGCGCCACGGTGAAGGGGCTGGAAATCGAGACCTCGGCCACTCCGTTCGAAGGGCTGACCCTGCGCGGCGTGCTGGGATACCAAGATGCCAAGTACGGCAGGTACGAACAGGGCGATGCAGGTTACGACCTGTCGACCGCCCCGCTCGACCGTGCACCCAAGTGGCAGTGGACGATCGACACAACTTACGAAGTGCCGGTCACGGCCGATCACCTGGTCCGCGTCAACGGCAGCGTCGCCCACGTCGGCCGCAACCTCAACACGCAGGCAATCACCGATCCGGACGGCAACACCTACCTCGAATCGCGCACGCTGGTGAACGGTTCGATCACGCTGACGCAGGCAGACGACGACTACTACATCCGTCTCGTCGGCCAGAACCTGACCGACAAGCGCTACAAGGTCGCGGTGCAGAACGTCGCGGGCCTGTGGCAGAACGCGCAGTACGGCCCGCCGCGGTACTTCGGCGTCGAGGTCGGCTTCCGCTTCGGCAAGGACATGTAAGGGCTATCCAGCCCGGCCGAGCGCCCCGGCCTGCAGCGGCCGGGGCGTTTCGTTTTCGATACGCTGCACACCGATGATTGCCCGTGTCCCGGCCCATAACGACAACAGGGGCCGGCCTGAGGGGCCGACGGGCAAGAATCTCGGGATATTTTGGCCGAGAGGATGCCATGAGCGAACTGACACTGGACCAGTACCGGCGCGATTGCGTCATCGATCCCAACCTGCCCCGGGACGACCACGGCACGAAGATCGACAACGTCGACAACGGCTGCGGCCCGATCTCGCGCGAGCGTTATTTCAGCGAGGAATGGGCCGAGCTGGAGCGCACGAAGCTCTGGAACCGGGTCTGGAACTGGGCCTGCCGCGAAGAGGATATTCCCGAACCCGGCGACTACGTCACGTTCGAGATCGCCCGCGAAAGCTTCATCATCGCGCGCGGCGACGATATGCGCATCCGCGCCTTTTACAATGTGTGCCCGCACCGCGGTAACCGCCTTGTCACCGACGAGGACGGTGCAAGGCCCGCCGGGTTCGCCTGCCGGTTCCACAACTGGCGCTTCGACCTTGCCGGCAACAATATCGAGATCAAGGACCGCGAGACCTTCCGCCCCGAAGCGCTCTGCCGCAACGCTGACTTGAGGCAGGCGCGCTGCGAGACGTGGGAAGGCTTCGTCTTCATCAACATGGATAAGGGCGCACCGTCCCTGCACGAGCATCTCGGCCCGCTGGTCGAACATGCGAAGCCCTACGCAATCGCCGACATGCGCATCATGCGCCGGGTGCAGGCGGTATGGGAATCGAACTGGAAGATCGGCGTCGACGGCTTCAACGAGGCTTATCACGTCCATTCGATCCACCCTCAGATCCTGCCGATCTTCAACGACTACCACGCGCAGATCGACCTCTTCCCCAACGGGATGAGCCGGATGACCACCAAGTTCGCGCACCAGTCGCCGCGCATGGAGCATGACGGGCTGAACCCCGGCCTGCGCTGGCTGATGGAGGAAGTCGGCCTCGACCCCGACAGCTTTGCCGGGCGGATGGAGGAAGTGCGTCCCGCGATCCAGAAAGCCAAGCGCGAGCGCGCCGCGCGGCTGGGCATCGATTACAGCGCCTTTACCGACAACCAGCTGACCGACGACTGGAACTACGACATCTTCCCCAACATCCAGATGGGGATGCATCCGGAGGGCATCTCGATGCTCTATTTCCGGCCGCACAAGTCCGACCCGCGCAAGTTCGTGTTCGACGTGATCGTGATGATGCATCCGCAGCCGACCGGCCAGATCCAGGCGCCCGCCTATATGGGTCTGCCCGAAGGATGGGACATCACCGGCCGCAAGCCCGCCGAGATCGAGCGCATCGACTGGCGCGAAGGCGGGCTTGGCGAGCTGTTCGACCAGGACGCGTCGCTGTTCGCCGATGTGCAACTGGGCATGGAAAGCGAATGCTACGACGGGGCCATCCTGTCCGAACAGGAACAGCGCATCGGCCATTTCCACGCCGAACTCGAACGCTATCTCGGCCTGCGAAGCTGATCGAACGGTAAAGGGTTGTTAGCGATGATCCGAAGGAAATCCGGCGCGGCGCTGGCGGCCGCGACCGGCATGCTCGCCCTTGCCGTCACGCTCTCATCCTGTTCGTCGCAGGATGGGACCGCCACCGCGAGTGCGAAAAGCTGGCTGGCGCAACTGGCCGACGGCAGCGACGGCGAGGACTGGCCCTCATTCGGTCGCACTTATGGCGAGCAGCACTACACCCCCTTGGCGGACATCAACGCCGAGAATGTCGGCGAACTTGGCCTGGCATGGTTCGTCGACCTGCCCGTTGGCAATCCGGCGACCGGCCCGATCGAGGTCGGCGGCACGATCTATCTCGCCACCGGCTATTCGGTGATCCGCGCCATCGATGTCGAGACCGGCAAGGTGAAGTGGACATACGATCCCCGGGCGCCCGAAGCGTCGGGGATCAAGCTGCGGCAAGGCTGGGGCAGCCGCGGTATCGCCTACTGGAACCACAAGGTCATCACCGCCACGCAGGACGGCCGCCTGATCGCGCTGGACGAAGCGACCGGCCAGCCGGTGTGGAGCGTGCAGACCTTCCCCAAGGAGGACCACCGCTTCATTTCCGGCCCGCCGCGGGTCTTCGACGGCAAGGTGATCATCGGCAGCGGCGGGTCGGATTCGGGCCCCGTGCGCGGGCTGGTCGTCACCTTCGACGCCGATACGGGCAAGAAGCTGTGGCAGTTCTACACCGTCCCCGGCAATCCGGCGGACGGATTCGAGAACGAAGCCATGGCGATGGCGGCGAAGACCTGGGCCGGGGAATGGTGGAAATACGGCGGCGGCGGCAGCGTGTGGAACGCGATGACTTACGACGCTGCGAACGACCAGATCCTGCTGGGCACCGGCAACGGCGCACCGTGGAACCGCAAGATCCGCTCTGCCGGCAAGGGCGACAACCTGTTCCTCTGCTCGATCGTCGCGCTGGATGCGAAGACCGGGGCCTACAAGTGGCATTACCAGATCAATCCCGGCGAAAGCTGGGACTTCAACGCGTCGATGGACATGGAACTGGCCGATCTCACCATCGACGGTCAGCCGCGGCAGGTGGTGATGACCGCGCCGAAGAACGGGTTCTACTATGTCATCGACCGCAAGACCGGAAAGCTGATCAGCGCCAAGCCCTTCGTCGACGTCACCTGGGCCACCGGCATCGACATCGCCACCGGCCGCCCGATCGAGGCGCCGAACATTCGTTACGAGAACGGCCCGGCCACCTTCCGCCCCACCCCGCTGGGCGCGCATAGCTGGATGCCGATGGCCTACAGCCCGCAGACGGGGCTTGCCTACATCCCGGCGATCGACCTGCAGGTCACTTACGATGACAGCGGGATCACGCGCGAGAACTTCAAGTGGAACCCGGACATGGGGCTGACCTCGGGCGTCGGTTACGCCATCGACAACGGCGGCAGGGCGCAGACCGGGTGGCTGATCGCATGGGACCCGGTGAAACAGGAGCCGCGCTGGAAGCTGCCGATGGAAGCCCACCTCAACGGCGGGATCATGGCGACGGGCGGCAACCTGATCTTCCAGGGGCGGCCCGACAGCGGCTTCTCAGCCTATGACGCGCGCAGTGGCAAGCGGTTGTGGAACTTCAACGCCGGTGCGCCGGTGGTCGCGCCGCCGATTTCCTATCGCCACAACGGCAAGCAATACGTGACGGTCGTGGCGGGTATCGGCACCAGCGCCGGGCTGTTCGGCCCGATGTTCACGAAATACGGCATCGACTACCGCCATCAGAAGCGGCGGGTGCTGACGTTCGCGATCGGCGGCAAGACGGCCCTCCCGCCGCAGGAGCCCTACAAGGCGGTCGCCTATCCCGATGCCGATTACCGGCCCGATGCGGCGCTGGCGGCAAAGGGCGAGGCGCTGTTCAACGGGCGCTGCGCGGTCTGCCACGGCACGGCCGCGATCGGCGGCGGCACCGCGCCCGATCTGCGCACGGCAGGCACGGCCTTCGATGCGGAAGCCTTCGCCTCGGTCGTACGCGACGGTGCGCTGGTGCCGGCGGGAATGCCGCAGTTCGGCGAATTCACCGACGATCAGCTTGCATCGCTGCGCCAGTTCATCCGTGCCCGCGCTGCCGAACTGCGCAGCGGCAAGAACGAAAGCGCGACCGGCTCCACGAACAGGTGAGCCGGTCGCCGCTGGCCGTTTAGCCGATCACAAAGGCCCTCAGCCGATCAAACGGCGCGGCCCGGCCACGAGGTGGTGAGCCGGATGCGCTTGAACTTCCAGCGCCCGTCCTGCTTCACGTATTCGTCCTCGTAGCGTCCGATCAGCAGCAGCGGATTGTCGTGCCCGCCGCGCGTGGACAGGCCCTTGTCCTGCCGGTTCACGAAATCGAGCAGCATGCACTGACCCCTGGCGGTGTCTGGCCCGGTCAGTGTGACCGTGTGGTTGCCGATGAAGTGCACGGTGTCGTAGGGATAGGTCATCATGTCCCAGTTCGCGCGGAACAGCGCGATGACCGCCTCGACACCCTCGATCGGCCCGCCGAAATCGACCGGGTAGTGGCAGACGATGTCGTCAGTGAAATTGGCGCGAACCGCCGCTTCGTCCATCTCGTCGAAACCGGTGGAGTAGGCCACGCGCAACTCGCGGATCTCCTCGCGCGCGATCATGTCTTCCAGCGTCATGTCGTATCCTCTCTTGGCAATGTCTTGGGAAATGGCGGATGTCAGGCGGGCGGATCGATCCGGCGAAGCTGTTTCTGGATGCGCGCCAGTTCCGCCCGGTACTCCTCTCTCGCGGCGTCCTTCAGCAGCAGCATCGCGCTGGCGAGGAAGCAGGCCCGCAGTTCGAGGCGGCATTGCTCGCTGGTCGAAACGTTCAGCGTCCACCGGCGATAGACGAGAAATTCGTGCGCGACATGCTCGCGCGCTACCTGTTCGAGATCCAGGTCGTCGCGGGTCAGGCCCGCGTGCCGCTGCACCGCGTGCCAGTTGAGGAACCGCGTCCGCGCCACGCTGGTCAGTTCGCGCACGGCCAGGGGACGCAGTTCGGCATCGAACACGAAGCCCACGACAACGCGGGCGTAGAGCGTGTCGCGGTCCATCTCGCTGACCATCCAGTCCAGTTCGTCGAATACCACGGGCAGCGTATAGGTCAGGGCCCGCGCCGCGATCGCCTCGCGCACCTCCACCATGCGGTCGACGACGGTCGCGCTGATCACGCCTTCCTTGTCGCCGAACAGGCGGTAGATCGTGCGCTGCGCCACTTCGGCCTCTTCGGAGAGGCGGCGGATGGTCAGTGCGCCGACACCCTCGCCCATCAGGCGGTGGGCGACATCGACGATGCGCCGGCGCCGTTCGCGCATCGCGGGCGAGGTGTAGCGCCGTTTCGGCACTTCCGATTCGCTCCGAGTCTCCTGCGGTGCAGCATCGACTGTCGACACGCCCATATCCCCCTCTGTCATCTCGGCATCATCGCGCCGCGCCGGTCCCGCGCAAGGTGCCGCAAAGCCACCCTTTTCGCGAACGCGGCATAAAACAACCATACATGATTGTATTTTTCCTCTTCACAAAAATGAACACATGCGTTCATTTGCAGCCATCGGCGCTTGGCCGAAACTGATTCGTACCGCCCCACGATCGAATGGGCGGACGAATGGGGGAGAGGGAAACATGATCGGCACCAAGAAGATGGATTGCGCCCTGAAGCTGTTCGCGGCGGGGCTCATGGCGACGACAAGTTCGCAGGCGCTGGCACAGTCGAGCGAGGATGCCGCTACTACGACGCAGACGACCCAGCCCGACCGGAACGCCGGGCTTGAGGAAATCGTCGTCACCGCTCGCCGCGTTTCGGAATCGCTGCAGGATACGCCGGTGGCCGTCACCGCCTTCACCTCCGCGGCCATCGAGAACAAGTTCGCCACCGACATCCGCGGCCTTGCCGGCGACGTGCCCAACGTCGTCATCACCAACGTCCCGGGCTTCAACGCGGCCTCGATCGGTATCCGCGGCCAGTCGACCGGCGACATCATCCTGACCTTCGAACCGGCGGTCGGCGTGGTCATCGACGACTTCGTGCTCGCCCACGTGCAGACCCAGTTGTTCGACCTGTTCGACATCGACCGGCTCGAAGTGCTGCGCGGTCCGCAGGGCACCCTCTTCGGCAAGAACACCGTCGGCGGCGTGGTCAACGTCATTACCAAGCGCCCGACCGCCGATTTCGGCGGCGAGATCCGCCTCGGCTATTCGAGCTTCGACACCAAGGACGTGAAGGCGGCGATCAACATCCCGCTGTCGGACAAGCTGTTCTTCCGCACCGCCGCCTCGTTCCAGGATAGCGACGGCTACATCCGGCTCACCAAGAACAACGACGTCGACGGCATCCAGGGCCTGCCCGGCACCGGCAAGCGCCACAACGGCACGCATTACATCAGCGCGCGCAGCAAGCTGCTGTTCGAGCCGAGCGCCGACACCAACCTGATGCTGACTTACGAACTGCTGCGCGACCGCGGCGATTCCCCGGCATCGACCAACGAATCGCCGGCCGACTTCCTGTTCTCGCTAGTGGGCTTCCCCGGCATCCAGGTGACCGGCGCCGATCCGCTGGAAACGGGCACGACGCTGTGCGAGGGTTCGGCCACCGCGGCGACTTGCCCGGGAACGCTGAGCGGTCACCGCATCGACGTCGACGGCGTCTACGCCCGCGGCGAACACACGATGGACGGCACCGGCACGATCACCCTGGTCGGCGGCTATCGCCGGGTGAAGTCGCAGCTTCCCTCCGACTATACGGGCGAGAACGCCTACCTGTTCGTCTCCACCCGCGACGACGTGCGCAAGCAGTACAGCCTCGAGGCGCGGTTCTCGTCGGACTTCTCCGACGTGTTCAAGTTCACCGCCGGCGCGATGTACTGGGGCCAGAAGATGGACGCCAACGCGACCAGCTTCCTCGGCTTCCTGCGCTTCCTCGGCAGCCCGGGTTCGCTGACCGACCCGAATCTGTCGACCGCCTACTACAAGGTCGATTCCTACGCCGCCTTCGGTGAGGCCGAGTACCAGGTCGCCGATCCGCTCGCGGTGTTCTTCGGCGCGCGCTACACGGCGGAGAAGAAGGACTTCGCCGTCCGTCCGCAAGTGCCGCGCTCGGTCGTGGAAGGCGGGTTCTGGCCCGAATATGCCGACAGCAAGAAGTTCAGCCGGCCCACCATCCGCGCAGGCTATCGCTGGGACGTCGCGCCGGGCATCAACAACTACTTCACCTACAGCCAGGGCTACAAGTCGGGCGGGTACAACGAACAGGCGATGTCGGCCACGTCCGCCCTGCCGTTCAAGGAAGAGACCGCCGACAGCTTCGAACTGGGCCTGAAGACCGAGACCGACGACCGCCGCCTGCGCGTGAACGTCGCGGGCTTCTACGTGAAGTACAACGACCTGCAGCGCGACGCGGTGGTGCCCTTCATCGACCCGATCACCGGTCTGCCGGGGCAGGAGACGAAGACCACCAACGCCGGCAAGGCCCACGTCTACGGTCTCGAGCTCGAAGTGTCGGCCGCGCCCGTCGCGGGCCTGACCATCGGTGGCGGCCTCGGCTGGCAGAAGGCGAAGTACGACGAGTTCTCGACCGACGTGAACGGCGACGGGGTGAACGACGATGCCTCGTACCTCAAGCTGCGCAACACGCCGGAATGGACGCTCAACGCCAATGTTCGGTACGAGTTCGAGCCGACCGACTTCGGCCAGTTCGCCATCCAGTCGGACGTGAACTACCAGTCGGAATACGAATCGGGCACGCTCAACGCGCCCTTCTCGCAAGGCGAGGCGCGCACCCTGGTCGGTGCGGGCATTTCGTGGAGCGACCCGACCGAGACTTATCGGGTCACGCTCTACGGCCGCAATCTGCTCGACAAGGTCTACCGCGTCAGCGCGAACTCGGTCGCGGGCCTGTTCAACTTCACCAACTACGCGCCGCCGCGTTCGATCGGTTTCGAAGTCTCGGCGAAGTACTGAGCCGATGGCGGCGCGACTCCTCCGCGTCGCTGGCGGCCCCGGTCCCTCCCGGGCCCGCGCTCGGTGCGGCCGTCTGCCAACCGATCCTTCGGGATCGGGGCAGGCGGCCGTGTCCGTTCTTGCCGAATGGTTCGGTCTATCCGACCTTTCGCGCCAGCCGGTGCGGATTGCCGACCCCTGCGGGCACAAGGTCGAAGGCGAAGCTGATCCGGTCGGCCCCGGCAAACGGCAGGGTGCCGTGCCACAGGTACGATGGAAACAGGATCATCCGGCTGGTGCGCGGGCGGAACACCCGGTGCGGCAAGTCGGGCTCGCCCAGTTCGCCGGGCAGTACGCCGATGGCGAAGGCGCCGCCCTCTTCCTCCGCGAAATCGGGGTAATAGACCCCCGACATCCAGTTCGGCGCATGGATGTGCGCCCCCACCTCGCCGCCGGCACGCAGGATCGTGCCCCACAGGGTGAGGCTCCATTCATCGGGCAGCGCGCGCAGGAAGGGATGGTCCTTGGCCATGCCCGCCAACCGCTCCCGTTTCGCCGCCAGCTTGCTGCGGGCCAAATCGCCCAAAGCGGCGATCGCGGGCGTAGCATCATGGGCGAGTTCGTCGCTCTGCCGCCCCTGTCTGGTGACCAGCCCCTCCGGCTCCTCGACCAGCGAGGGATGCGCGGCGAGTTCGGCAACCAGCGCGGCGTTGAAGGCGGCCATGTCGGCAAAGCCGTCCACTGCGTCGATGTCGTGCACGGTGACGAAGCGATCGATGCCCATCAGGGTGTCGCGCGCCTCGCTCTCGCCCAACCGGTCCAGCGCGACGCTCGCCAGCGCCAGCGGCGTGGTGACCGAGGGCGAACCGGCCAGCATGTCTTCGCAGACCGTCAGCGCCTCGCGCGGCTGCCCGCTGCGGATGAGATTGCGGGCAAGGTTGATGCCCAGCGCATGATGGGGCCGCGCCCGGTCGAAGCCTTGCGCCAGCGCGCGGGCGGCACCGGCCCTGTCGCCCGCCCTCTCGCGCAGCAGGCCGAGCTGGTTCGCCGCGCGGGGATGGTTCGGCACTTCGGCCAGCACGCTGCTAGCCAGCTTTTCGGCCTCCGCATCGTCCGCCACGTCGGCCAGGTTGAGCCGGGTCTCGACGTGGCCGGGGCGCAGCATGAGCGCGCGGCGGTAGGCGTCGGCAGCCTCGGCCCGGCGACCCAGACGCGCCAGCGCGATGCCGCGATGGTTCAGCACGTCGGGATGGTCGGCCACGCCCTCCAGCACGGCGACCGCTTCACAGGGGCGATCGGCGGCGAGCAGGCACGATGCCATGTTGGCCAGCGTCGCAGGATGGCCGGGGCGCAGGCGCAGCGCCTCACCGAAAGCGGCAAGCGCTTCGTCGAACCGTCCCGCCCCCTTCAGCGCCACGGCCAGGTTCTGGTGCCGGGCCGGGTTGCCCCTGTCGGCAGCGCGCGCGGCAGCGAACCGCACGATCGCCTCTTCGCTGCGCCCCGTGCGCTGGGCGACCAGCCCCGCCAGCGTCAGCGCATCGGCATCGCCCGGCGTGTCGCGCAGCAACCGCGCCACCAGCGGCGCGGCGTCAGCGGGGTTCGGCCCTTGGGCAAGGCGCGCAGCCTCGGCCAGCAGATTGTCCCTCATTTGGAAAGGCCTCTCCCGTGATCGGCGTCATCATGCATATCCGGACCCTGCCGGACAAGACCGAGCGCTTCGTGGAACTGGTCACCCAGCTGCAGAAGGACGTTCGCGCGAACGAGCCGGACACCCTGCATTTCCAGATCATGCGCGACCCGGAAAACCCCCACGCCTTCACTTTCAGCGAAGTGTTCCGCGACCGCGCCGCGTTCGAGGCGCACGCGCTGCAACCTTACCACGTCGCCATGTCGGAGGAAGGCTGGGCCAGCCTCGACGGCGAACCCGACATCCGCATTCTCGATTGCCTAAGCGACAGCGGGGGCGAAGAGGCCACCGCCCCGGCCTGATCCCATCAGCCTTTGCCATAGGGTGCAACCCCGTCGCCGAGGCGTACCATCCCACCGAATTCAAGGAGAGAGACCATGGCTCACGATCCCGGCAAGACTGGCGACCTCATCGTCAACCTCAACGACTGTCACGAAGTGGCGCTGGGCACCGGCACCACCATCCGCCTGCTCCGCTACAGCGAAGAGACCGGCGACTGGGTGCTGTGGGTCCACATGGAGCCGGGCGCGACCTTCGCGCCGCACTGGCACCTCGGCCACGGCCAGTATTTCGTCACCAAGGGCGAGCTGATCTACGACGTCGGCTCGGCGCCGGCCGGCACCTACGGCTATGAACCCATCGGTTCACGGCATAGCGAGGCCCGCTGCGACGAAGTCACCGAATACCTGTTCATGGGGCACGGCGCGGTCGCCTTCACCGACGAGAACGACCAGATCCGCTTCATCCTCAACCACGAGTTCCTGCGCGACGTCGCGCGCGGCACCGTGATCTCCAACGTCGCGAACGAAGGGCTGGAGGAAGCGGCGTGACCGCTTCGTCCAACCCGCGGGCCGAACGCCTGCGTTCGATGATGGCGGCGGAGGGACTGGACGCGGTCGTCCTGTCCCATCCGCACGACGTGCGCTATGCCGTCGGCTATCACTCGATCCTCGAACGCTGGGGCCAGATGGAGGCGATGGCCGCAGCCATCGTCTATGCCGACCCCGCCAAGCCGCTCACCATCGTCATCCCCGAAGCGAACCTCGGCCTCGTCGCGGTGCTGAACAAGGACGGCGATGCCTGCACCTTCGGCGAGATCCGCACGTTCGAGATGCTGAACTTCTGCGAAGTCAGCCGCTACATCGACCCCGACCGCAAGACCGGCCGGCTGGGCGAGGACGCGATGGCGCTGGCGGGCCGGATCGCCGGCGAATGCCAGCCCGACGTCTGCGCCGCGGTGGCCGCGGGGCTGGCCGATCACGGTATGGCGGGCAAGCGCATCGGTTTCGACGAGCACCGCATGTCGGCCCGCGTCGCACCGCGCGTGCCGCACGACTTCGTCGACGTTCTGGACTTCATGGTCCGCGTCCGCGTGGTGAAGACCGCAGAGGAACTGGCCCGTTACCGCAAGGTCGGCAAGCTGGCCGACCGGATCGTCCAGCACGCGGGCAGCCTGCTCCACGAAGGGGCGGACTGGAACGACGTGCAGGCGCGCATCTGCGACTTCATGGTCCGCAACGACACGATCCCCGTCGACGATGGCGGCATGCTGTTCGGCGGTGCGTACGAAGCCGACGAATTCATCCCCGATCTCTTCCGCACGCAGGGCAACCGCGCGCTGCGCAGAAACGACATCGTGATCCTGGAAACGCAGGGCATCCACGACGGCTTCTGGGTCGACATCAACCGCACCGCCCACATCGGCCTGCCGAGCGACGCGTATCAGCGCCAGCACGACATCCTGCGCGATGCCTTCCTGAAGATGGTGGACACGCTGCGGCCCGGCATGTCGACCGCCGACCTGCCCGCCATCGGGTACGAGCATGTGAAGGCCGCCGGGGTCGCCACGCCCGAGAAGCTGCTCGTTGTGGCGCACGGCATCGGGCTGATGCCGCTGGAAATCCCGCTGGCATACCCGTCGGCGGGCCTGGCGGGCGTGAAGGATGGCTTCGTGCTGGAAGAGGGCATGCTGCTCTCCATCGACAGCCTCTACTTCGGGGCGAAGGTCGGGCCGTGCCACATGGAGAACGTCTACGCGATCACCAGCGGCGCGCCCGAACCGATGTACGACACCCCGCTCGAACTGATCGTCGCGCCGCTGGCCACGGAAACGAGCCGGGCCGAAACCGAACCCGCCGAATAAGGAAGACGAAAGAGATGTCCACGGGCGAAAACGATCCCCGCCTCGAAAAATACCGCCGGATGCAGCGCATCCGCCAGTTCGAGGCCCGGGCCGAAGCCATTCATGCGCAGGGCGAAATTCCCGGCGCGCTCCACACTTACGCCGGCATGGAAGCGTCGGGCGTCGGCTCCTGCATGGCGCTGCGCGACGACGACTACATGATCGGCACCCACCGCAGCCACGGCCACCCGATCGCCAAGGGCGCGGCCCTGCGCCCGCTGATGGCCGAACTGCTCGGCAAGAAGACCGGCATCTGCCAGGGCAAGGGCGGATCGATGCACCTGTCCGATTTCTCGATGGGATCGCTGGGCGAAACCAGCATCGTCGGCTCGGGCGGCCCGGTCACTGCCGGCGCGGCACTGGGCGCCAAGCTGCAGGGGCTGGACCGGGTCGCGCTCTGCTTCTTCGGTGACGGCGCGTCGAGCGAAGGGGCCATCCACGAAGGCATGAACCTTGCCGCCGTCTGGTCGCTGCCCGCGATCTTCGTGTGCGAGAACAACCGGTTCGGCATGTCGACCCCGACGTCCAAGGCGGTGGCTGGCAAGAACGTCGCCGACCGCGCCTTCGGCTACGGCATCCCCGGCGTCATCGTCGACGGTCAGGATGTCGACGCGGTGGAGGAAGCGGTGCGCGAGGCGGTGGACCGCGCGCGCGCCGGCAAGGGCCCGACCCTGATCGAGACCAAGACCTATCGCTACGGCGATCACGCCGTGAACATGGGCCGCGAGCTCACCCCGCGCGAGGACGACCATGACGACTGGGTCGCCCGCGATCCGATCACGCTGTACCGCGCCCGCCTGATCGAGAGCGGCGTGGGCGGTGACGTTCTCGACGCCATCGACGCCGCCGTCACGGACGAGGTTGCCGACGCGCTGCAGTTCGCGCGCGACAGCGAATATCCCGCGTTCGAGGAATCCTTCGACCATGTCTTCGTCGATCGCCTGCCGATCCCCGAAGACGTTGCGAAATACGCCTGAGGAGGGACGACCCATGGCCAGAATCACCTACCTCGAAGCCATCTATCAGGCGCAGAAGGAAGAGATGGAACGCGACAAGACCGTGTTCCTGATGGGCGAGGACGTGCGCTGCAACGTCTTCGGCACCACCACCGGTTTCGTCGACCAGTTCGGCGAGGAACGCGTCCGCGACACGCCGATTTCGGAAAACGGCTTCATCGGCGCGGCGGGCGGCGCGGCGATGGTGGGCATGCGCCCCATCGTCGACACCACGATCTCGTCGTTCCTGTTCCCGGCGATGGACCAGATCTGTTCGATCATCGCCAAGTCGCGCTACATCTACGGCGGCCAGGCGACCCTGCCGCTCGTGATCCGCTCGTGCCTGTTCTACGGCAACTCGAACGCGGCGCAGCACTCCGACCGGCCCTATTCGATGTTCATGAACATGCCGGGCCTGAAGATCATCGCCCCGTCGAACGCCGCCGACATGAAGGGTCTGCTGAAGGCCGCGATCCGCAGCGACGACCCGGTGATGAGCTTCGAGGATTCGACCTGCTGGATGGCCAAGGGCGAAGTGCCCGACGGCGTCGACCACGTCATCCCGCTGGGCAAGGGTGACGTGAAGCGCGAAGGGACCGACGTGACGATCATCGGCGTGGCCGGCGGCGTCAACGTCGCGCTGAAGGCGGCGAAGATGCTGGAGGCCGAGGGTATCTCGGCCGAAGTCATCGATCCGCGCACGCTGGTCCCGCTCGATCGCGAACTGATCCTCGCCTCGGTCCGCAAGACCGGCCGCGCGATCTGCGTCGATCCCGCGCACATGACCTGCAGCGCGGCGAGCGAGATTGCCGCCACCATCGTCGAACATGCCTTCGACGCGTTGAAGGGCCCCGTCGTGCGCGTCACCACGCCCGACACCCACCTGCCCTTCAGCCCGCACATGGAACGCCCGCTCTACCCCTCGGCAGAGCGGATCGTCGATGCGGCGCACAAGGTGATGGGCGCGAAGAGCGCGGTTCCGGCCTGACCGGCCCGACAGGAGACTTTCGAATGGCTGAATTTACCGTTGTCCTGCCACAGTACGGCATGGGCATGCAGGATGGAGAGATCGTGCGCTGGGTGAAAGAACCCGGCGACGCGGTGAACGAGGGCGATACCCTGGTCGAGGTGGAGGCCGCCAAGACCACGGTCGAGGTTCCGGCCCCCGTTTCGGGCACATTGCTGCGCATCATCGCCGAACCCGGCGAAACGGTGGACGTACGCGCTCCGATCGCTATCATAGAGACGGCATAACAATGAGTTTGGGGGAGGTAGGGCGAACGGCCCGGCGTGAGGGTGTCCATGCGAAGGGAGCCGCGTTTACACGCTGGACCTTCGGCATCCTGCTGGTGATCATCGGCGTGGTGCTGGCCGCTGGGGGCGGCTGGCTCGTATCGCTGGGTGGTTCGCCCTACTACTTGCTGACCGGCCTCGCCTGCCTCGGTTCGGGGTGGTTCTTCATTCGGCACAACCGGCGCGGCGTGTGGCTCTATGCCGCGATGCTCGCCGCCACGCTCGCCTGGGCCCTGTGGGAAGTGGGGCTGGACTTCTGGCAGCTGCTCCCCCGCCTCGCCGGGCCGACCGTGCTCGGCGCGATCCTCGCCATCCCTTACGTCCGCCGCAGCATTTCCCGTTCGCGGGATACCGCCACGATCATGGCCGCACCCGTCGCGACGATCCTGTGCGTCGTCACGCTCATCGTCGCCTTCGTGCAAGTGGAGCCGTTCGAGATCGCGCCCACCGGCGCACCGACCGCCGTCGCCGCTACCGCGGGGGGCCAGACCGACTGGACCGCCTATGGCGCGAACCTGTCGGGCACCCGCCATTCCGCCGCCAGCCAGATCACGCCCGCCAATGTCGCCGGGCTGGAACAGGCGTGGAGCTTCGAGACCGGCGACACGATGGAGAAGCGCCCCGAGATCAAGTCGATCTCGTTCATGGCGACGCCGCTGATGGTGGACGATCTCGTCTACATCTGCTCGCCCACTGGCAAGGTCTTCGCCCTCGATGCCGATACCGGCCAGCAGGTCTGGCTGCGCGACCCCAAGGCGCCGCTCGGCAATGCGCAGATGCTGAACTGCCGCGGCGTCTCCTATCACGCCGATCCGGTCGCCAACGGCCTCTGTGCCAAGCGGATCATCTCGATGACCGTGGATCACCGCATCCTCGCCACCGATGCGCTGACCGGCCGGCCCTGCCCCGGCTTCGGCACCGACGGCGCGATCGATCTGCGCCAGGGGATCGGCGGCGTGGTCGACCAGCTGCGTACTTACACCACCTCTCCCCCCACGATCGTCGGCAACGTGATGGTCGTCGGATCCTACGTGCGCGACAATTTCAGCGCCTCCGACCCGTCGGGCGTGGTGCGCGGCTTCGACGTCACGACCGGCAAGCTGCTGTGGGGCTGGGATTCGGCGGCCCCGCCCGATGCGCCCGATCCGGGGCCGGGCGGCAAATGGACCCCCGGTTCGGCCAATGCGTGGAGCGTGTTCAGCGCCGATCCCGCGCTCGGCCTCGTCTACCTGCCGACCGGCAATGCGACACCGGACCATGTCGCCACCCATCGCACGCCCGACATGGAACGCTACTCCAGCTCGGTCGTCGCGCTCGACGTCGCGACTGGCAAGGTGCGCTGGTCGTTCCAGATGGTCCATCACGACATCTGGGATTACGACGTGCCGGCCCAGCCGGTGCTGTTCGACTGGCAGGGCAAGGTGCCGGCGCTCGCCGCGCCGACCAAGCTGGGCGACATCTACATCCTCGACCGCCGCACGGGCAAACCGCTGACCGAGGTCAAGGAAGTCCCGGTCATGGCGGGCAATCTGCCGGGCGAACGTTATTCGCCGACGCAGCCGCGCTCGACCGGATTCGCATCTTTCGCGCCCGAGGACCTGACCGAAGCGTCGATGTGGGGTGCGACCCCGCTCGACCAGATGTGGTGCCGCATCCGGTTCCGCTCGCTCGACTACGCCGGGCTCTACACGCCGCCTTCGGTGAAGGGCACTCTGCAGTATCCGGGCACCTTCGGGATGCTCAACTGGGGCAGCGTCAGCGTGGACCAGGCGCGGCGGCTGATGATCGTCAACGCCTCGGCCATTCCGCAGGAAGCGATCCTGTTCAGGCATGGCGCCAATGCCGATACGCCGGCCTTGGCCAAGGATTCGCATGCTCCCGGCTATCTGCCGCAGGAAGGGACGAATTACGGAGTCAGCCTCAATCCCATGCTCTCGCCCATCGGGCTTCCGTGTATTGCCCCGCCGTGGGGCCATCTCGCGGCGGTCAGCATCGATACCGGGAAGAAGGTGTGGCAGCGCACGCTTGGCACGACCGAGGATACCGCGCCGCTGGGCATCGCCATCCCGGGCGTCTTCAACTTGGGCGGATCGGTGACGACCGGCACCGGCCTCACCTTCATCGGGGCGGCGATGGACAAGCATCTGCGCGCGTTCGACACCGCGACCGGCAAAGAGCTTTGGAAGGGATCGGTCCCGGCTGGCCCGCAGGCAACGCCGATGACCTACACCTCGCGCAAGACCGGGCGTCAGTACGTGGTGATCGCGGCGGGCGGCCACATGTACATGGGCACCGCCAAGGGCGACCACGTCGTCGCCTTCGCGCTTCCGAAGAAGTAGCGGTAATTACGTAGCGGGAAATCGGGGCCGGCGCGTTCCGCCGGCCCCCCGGTTTGAAATCAGAGAGAGATCGTCTTCGTCACGCCGTCCCATTCGCTGGCGGCCTGCTTGATCATGGCGAAGGTGTCGATCATCCCCTGGAACGGCTGCACGATCTCCACGATCGGGGTCAGCGAATTTTCGGTCGTGGTGTCGAGATAGGCGAACTTCGACATCGGCAGTTCGCCTTCCAGCAGGCTTTTCGCCCCGCGCTTCGCCGCTACGGCCATCACCGCGTCGAAATCGTCGACGAAAGTGCCGATGTGGTGCACGCCCTTCTGCCCGGATTCGAGGAATTCGGTGTAGGTCGTGCGCACGCTGCCGGGCTGGATGATCTCTATCATCGTGTCGCCCGAATAGGCGACCGCCACCGCGCCGAAGATGTCGCTGTCGTCCGGCACCTCCTTGCCGTTGATCTTCAGTTCGGTGAAGACCAGCGGCAGCGGGAAGGTGAAGAACGGCCCCACGCCCATCACCGTGGTCCAGTACTCCACCGCCTTCATGGCGTCGGGCACCACATAGGCCAGCTGGAAGGTCTTGCCATAAATCGAACTCATCCGGTCTCTCCCAAGGTGCTGCCTGCCGACGGTGGCGGAGCTATCGCTTGCAAAACAATCATGCATGTTTTTTAATTGAGGCCAAGAGGCGTTGAGTCGATCTTCGGCGAGGCGACCGCACACCCCGGCGGAAAGACCGGTCAATCCCAGTGGAGAGGGATACCTGCATCATGAAACTCGATTTCGAAGACTGGAACATTCACGTCGGCACGCCGCACGCGTTCAACGGCCGCGCGCCGAAGATCGACAACGGCACCGACCGGCTCGACCCGCGCCGCTATTACGACCGCGACTTCATGCGCGAGGAGTGGGAGAAGGTCTTCTGCAAGTCGTGGCTGCTGGCCTGTCCGATATCCGACGTGGCCGAGCCGGGCGACTTCTTCAAGTTCGACATCGGCCCCGAATCGATCATCGTCGTGCGCGGTGACGATGGCGAGGTCCATGCTCACTACAACGCCTGTCCGCACCGCGGCAGCCGGCTGGTCACCACCGATTTCGGATCGCTGGCGCAGTTCACTTGCCCGTTCCATTCGTGGAAGTTCGACCTTGAAGGCCACAACGTCGCGGTGACCGACAAGGAGACCTTCCGCCCCGAAGTGCTTTGCCACGGCCACGACCTGTCATCGCTGCGCTGCGAAGTCGCCGCGGGCCTCGTCTTCGTGTCGATGGATCCTGACATCGAGCCGGTGAAGCAGTGGCTCTCGCCGATCCTCGCGCATCTCGAGCGTTACGAGATGGACCAGATGTACGTCGTCCAGCATCGCCGTTCGGACTGGGGTTCGAACTGGAAGGGTGGCGTCGACGCCTTTGCCGAGATCTACCACCTCCACGCCGTGCACCCGCAGACGCAGTGCCTGATGGACGATCGCACGCAGATCGACTTGTGGCCGGGCGGCCTCTCGCGCCAGTTCGTGCCCTTCGCCACGCCTGCGCAGCGCTATCCCGATCAGGAAACGGTGAACCCGGGCATCCAGTTGATGCTGCGCGACGCGGGGATCGATCCCGATTCCTATACCGGCACCGCGCACGACACGCGCGCCGACGTGCAGAAGGCGAAGCGCAAGCGGTCCGACGAACTGGGCCTCGGCTACGAGAAGTTCTCGGACAGCCAGCTTTCGGATTCGGTCGTCTATTCGCTGTTCCCGAATGCGCAGCTGGGCTGCCATCCGGAGGCGGTGTTCATGCACCGGTTCCTGCCGCACCCGACCGATCCGGACCAGTTCACCTACGACACCTGCATCCTCTATCGCCATGTCGACGCGCCGGGCTATTCGGCGCCCGCATGGATGGGCCTTGGGCCAGAGGTCGACCTGTCGGGCCGCACCCGGCCGGAAATCGTGCACACCGGGCTTGGCGAACCGCCGGGCCTTGGCGAAGTGCTCGACCAGGATTCGGACCTGCTGCCGATCGTCCAGGCCGGTGCCAAGTCGCGTGGGTTCAAGGGCCCGCTGTGGTGCGAACAGGAAGGCCGCCTGCGCCACTTCCACGCCGAGCTTGACCGCCGGATGGAGCAGAACTGATGGGCTACGATCCGCGAAGCTGGGCCGTGCACAAGGGGTCGGACCATCCGTTCGACCAGCCGGCCCCCGGCATCGACAACGGCTCCGAACGGCCCGACCCGCGCCGCTACACCAGCAAGCAGGTCTTCGAAGACGAGTGGGAAAAGGTCTTCACGAAGACCTGGCTCCTCGCCTGTCCGTCGAGCGACCTGCAGGAACCGGGCGACTGGGTGAAGCACGACATGGGGCGCGAAAGCTTCATCATCGTTCGCGGCGAGGACGGGAAGGTCCACGCCCACTACAACGTCTGCCCCCACCGCGGATCACGGCTGGTGACGACCGAGATGGGCAGCCAGGACAGCTTCACCTGCCCGTTCCATTCGTGGAAGTTCGACCTTGAGGGTCGCAACATCGGCATCACCGACAAGGAGACGTTCCGGCCCGAAGTGCTGTGCCACGGGACCGACCTGTCGTCGGTCCGCGCCGAGGAAGCGGTCGGGCTCGTCTTCATCTCGATGAGCGACGACGTGCCGCCGCTGAAGGAATTCCTCGGCCCGATCCTGCCGATGCTGGAAACGTATCGCATCGACCTGATGCATGTCGTGCAGCATCGCCGGTCGGACTGGGCGGCGAACTGGAAGGGGGGGGTCGACGCCTTCTACGAAAGCTACCACCTCCACGCGATCCACCCGCAGACGATGGGCGTGATCGACGATCGCACCCACATCGACCTGTTCCCGAACGGGTTGTCGCGCCAATTCGTGCCGATGGCGCAGCCCAACTCGCACTTCCCCGATCAGGAAGGGATCAACCCGGGCATCGCCATGCTGCTGGCCGATGCGGGCGTCGATCCGGCCAGTTTCACCGGCACCGCGATGGAAAGCCGCGCCGCCGTGGCGCAGGCCAAGCGCGACCGCGCCGAAGCCATCGGCCTCGACTACTCGCACTTTTCCGACGCGCAGCTGACCGATGCGACGATCTTCGGCATTTTCCCGAACATCCAGATCGGCTGCCATCCCGAAGCGGTGTTCCTGCACCGCTTCATCCCGCACGCGAGCGATCCGGAAAAGTTCACTTACGAAACGACGATCATGTACCGCCACGTCGACGCGCCCGGCTATGGCGCGCCCGGCTGGATGGGTCTGGGGCCGGATGTCGACGTGACCGGCGCAACCCGGCCCGAGGCAGTGCACACCGGCCTCGGCGAGCCGCCCGGGATGGGCGAGGTGCTCGACCAGGATTCGGACCTGCTGCCCTTCGTCCAGGCCGGGGCGCGTTCGCGTGGTTTCCGCGGGCCGTTGTGGTGCGAACAGGAAGCCCGCCTGCGCCACTTCCATGTCGAACTGGATCGCTGGTTGGCCGAATGATTTTCCCTGCGGTCCTGCGCGTCTCACGCAGGACCCACTGCCAAGGGCGGGGCCGCATCACGCAGCCCCGCCCCTTTTTTCGTCAGCGATAAGGCCGCATCGTCGCGCGGATGTCGGCGGCCACCGCGTCGGGATTCTCGACATGGGCGAAGTGCCCGCCCCGCTGATGCGTCGCCTCGAACGTGAGGTTGAAATCACCGTCGAGCCCGTTGCCGAGCCCGGTCGTGCCGTCGAAGGGAAAGCGGCTGATCCCGGTCGGTGATTGCACCATCGGCACCGCATCGTGCGACGGCTGCCACGGATGGCGCGCCGCTTCGGCGTAGAACCGGGCCGAGGTCACGAAGCTGTCGGTAAGCCAGTAAATCGACGCCGTCGTCAGCAGGAAGTCCGGATCGAACGCGTCGAACAGCCCGCCGCGGCAATCGCCCCAACTCTTGCGCCGCTCGACCAGCCAGGCCAGGAGCGCCGCCGGGGAATCGTGCATGCCATAGGACAGCGTCTGCGGATCGAGCACCTGCACGCAGACGTGCGCGGCGATGCGACGTTGCCATGCCAGGAAATCCTCGCGCGCCTGCCCTTCGAGTTCCGGCGGGGCGAGCATGCCGCCGGTCATGTCCCAGGGCCGCTCGTGCCCGAACAGGTAGAGCGGCGCGACGGTCGTAATGTGGATGGCGCTGACTTCGTCGGCATATTTGTGGCCGAGCTGCGCGGTGGTCAGCGAACCCCAGTCGCCGCCGGCCGCGAAGTAGCGATCATGCCCCAGCACGTCGCGCATCAGCGTGTGCCAGAGATCCGCCGTCGACCAGAAATTGACGCCGGTCTTCGCCACCGGCGTCGAAAATCCGAAGCCCGGCATCGATGGCACGATGACGTCGAAGGCATCGGCCGGATCGCCGCCGTGTGCCGCCGGATCGGCCAGCGGCCCGACGACGCGGTGCATGTCCCATAACGTCCAGGGCCAGCCGTGCGACAGGATCAGCGGCGCCGGGTTCGGCCCCTTGCCCGGCACCCGCATGTAATGCACCGGCGTGCCGCCGATCTCGACGCGCCAGTGCTCGAACGCGTTCATCGCCGCTTCGTGTTCGCGCCAGTCGTAATCGTCGCGCCACCGTTCGATCAGCGGGGCCAGCACGCTGGCAGGCGTGCCGTAGGACCAGTCCTCGTTCGCGTAGTCGTGCGGCAGGCGGGTTCGCGCCAGCCGCTCCTTCAGGTCTGCCAGCCGGTCGTCCGGGATGGCGATGGTGAAGCGGCTGGGCTGCATGCAAGCCTCCTGTGCGCAAGGCTCAGAACGGGCGGATGGTCACCGCGTTGTCGATGACCAGTTCGGCCCCGGTGATGAACCGCGATTCGTCGCTGGCGAGGAACAGCACGAGATTGCCCACGTCCTTCGGCGCGCCGGGTGTGCCGGGCGGCAGGACGCCGTCGGGAATGTCCTTCGGCTGATCGGGGCGGCCCTCGGCCTTCTGCACCATCGGGGTTTCGATCGAACCGGGGTGCACCGAATTGCAGCGTATCTTGTAGCCCTTTTCCTGACACATCACCGCCACCGACTTGGTCATCGAGCGGACCGCGCCCTTCGCACCCGAATAGGCGAAGAAGATCGGATAGCCGAGCAGCGCGCCGGTCGAGCTCATGTTGATGATCGATCCGCCGTCCTTCTCGTTCATCAGCGGGATCGCGTGCTTCATGCCGAGGAAGACGCCGTCGATCATGATCGAGTTGACCCAGCGGAACTGCTCGAGCGTCGTGTCCTCGACATCCGCGCTCAGCACCACGCCGGCATTGTTGACCAGCACGTCGAGCCGCCCGAACTTTTCGCGGATCGCATCGATGGTGGCGATCCACTGGGCTTCGTCGGCAACGTCGAGCGCCATGGCGATGGCGCCGTTGCCGATGCGGTCGGCCACGGCCTGCGCGGTTTCCTGCTTCACGTCGGTGACCACCACGGTCGCGCCCTCTTGCGCGAGGATCTCGCAGTCGGCGGCGCCCAGCCCCGAACCGCCGCCCGTGACGAGCGCAACCTTGCCTTGTACCCGGCCCATATGTCTCTCTCCTGGAACTATCGTTATGCGGTAACGCGAGAAGGGCTCAGGCGGCCCCGTCCTCGCTGAAATACTCGGGCATCCCCGCCGGCCAGATGACGCCCCACTGGGCCTGCCCACCGTCGAGGATGAGCAGGTCGCCATTGACGAACCGGCCTGCGGGCGAGGCGAGATAGGCGATCATCTCGGCCACGTCCCAGGCATTGCCGCGCTGCTTCATCGGGTTCGCCTTGTGGAAGCGGGCGAGAGCTTCTTCAGGATACATGCGGAAACCCTCGGTCTCGATGACGCCGGGGCCGATGCAGTTGACGCGAATGTTCCACTGCGCCCACTCGGTCGCCAGCGTCTTCGACAGGTAGATCACGCCCGCGCGCGCCGCGCAGGTATGCGCCGCCTGCGGCATGCCGCGTTCGACATTGGCCACGATGTTGACAATGTTGCCGGGCTTGCCGTCGGCGCGCCAGCGTTTGGCCGCCTCCTGCATCATCCACCATGTGCCGTTGAGGTTGGTGTCGATCACCGCGAGCCAGCCCTTCCGGCTGAAATCGATGGCGTCCTGCGGAAACTGGCCGCCGGCGTTGTTGACCAGCGTGTCGATGGTGCCGAACTCGTCGCTGACCTTGCCGATCAGCGCCTCGACCGCTTCGGCATCGCGGATGTTGGTGCCCAGCGAAAGGACCGACTTGCCGGTCTCCTCCTTCACGAGCCTCACCGTGGTGTCGAGCTTCGCCTCGTCACGCCCGCAGATCGCCACGTTCGCGCCCAGCCGCGCCGCGAGCAGCGCCGTCGCCTTGCCCATGCCGCTACCGCCGCCGGTGATCAGCAGCGTCTTTCCGGCCAGCATGTCGTCGCGATAGATGGTCTTCTGCGCCCGCAGGTCGTCTTCGTCGAGACCGCGCTTGGGGCGTTCGTAATCGACGTCCTCCGGGCGGAAGATCTTGGGGGTATGCGTGGGCGTTGCGTTCAAAGCGCGATTCCTTGCCGATTTCGATTCGGGAAAGCCTTGGGCAGTCCTCATCCTTCTCCGCAGGACAGGCTAGCGCCACTCCTCTAAAAAGACAAACAAGATTGTTTTATTGCCCACCGACCCGAACCGGCCCGGTTTTCGCCGGATTTCCGCGGGTTTCAACCCTCGCGATGCGCGTGAAGCTGCTCGATCTGGCGTTCGAGGTGCTTGAGCATCGGCGGAACCTGCTCCGCGGTGATCGCGCCGGTGTGCATGCCGATGGCCATCCCCTCAAGGATCGTCTGCGACAGGTTCATGGCTAGGTCGAATTCGGCCGGATGGGTGCGCCATTCGGGGAACAGCGTTTCCGCCTCGTTGTCGAAACGCTCGCGGAACTCGACCTGCAGCGGCTCCATGATCGCGGCCAGTTCCTTGTCCGTCCGTGCCGCGATGGCCAGTTCGTGAAAGGCGATGAAGGCAGGCTTCTGTACCTGCTCCCAATAGGTCTCGACCAGCTTCACGACGTCATGCTCGGGCTTTTCCGCGGCGCGGCGAAAGGCGCGAATGCGCTTCTCGTGCAATTCGATGATCGTCGCCTTGATAAGCGCGGCACCGTTTTCGTAATGGTGCATCATCGCGCCGCGCGACAGGCCCGCTTCCTCGGCGACGCGCGGTGTCGTGGTCTTGGCATAGCCGTGCTTGACGAGACAGCGGACGGTCGCGTCGATCAGCCGTTTGCGGGTCTGCGCCGCCTTGGCCGCCTGCATGGTGCCGCTGGTCGGGCGCGTGCCGACGGGCCGGGCAGAGCCGTTGCGATCCGCCTTCCTGGTTCGCGCCGTGGTACTCGTCATAGGCATTCAACTGTCGTCATGGGTCGCCCATGCGCCCTTACGGCTCACGGTTCGTTCAGCTAGAAAGCATGGCTGCGAAAAACGCAAGCGATGCGCAAGATGGATTCGTCGCAAGCGGTGCCCGCCCGATACGCAAAACAGTCAAGCATGATTGTATTTTTCACAGGCACTGATAAGCTGGCCGGGCAACACGTTCGCGCGACGGCCCCGCCGTTCGCCACAGAGACGCAAGAGTGGGAGAGTAGACTTGGGCGAATCCACGCCAGAAAACCCTTCGGGCCCGATCCTGACGATGGGGGCGATGATTCGCGCCTCTGCCGCTGCGCACGGCCCGTCGGACGCGATCATCTTTCCCGACAGCCGCCTCACCTATGACGAGCTGAACAAGGCCGCGCGTGACTGGGCCAAGGCGCTGATCGCGATGGGGGTGAAGCCGGGCGAGAACGTCGGCATCCTGCTGCCGACCTGCATCGATTTCATCACCGCGTTCTACGGCATCACGATGGCGGGGGCGGTCGCGGTGCCGGTCAACGCCCGCTATCGCGCCAGCGAGCTGGGCTACGTCACCGAGAATGCCGATCTGGTCGTGGTGATCACCACCGGCAAGGTGGCCGACAATCTCGATTTCGGTGAGCGTCTGACCGCAGCCCTCCCCTCGATCAAGAACCAGACCGATCCCTATGCCCTGAACCTTCCCGAGGCGCCGGCGCTGCGCAGCATCGTCTGCCTCGACGACGATTGCGCGCCCTACCTGCTGCCGGCCAGGTCGGCCATCGCGGGCGGCGCATCGGTCAGCGACGCGGAAGTCGATGCTCGCATCGATGCGGTGCAGCCCGACGATACCTCGATGATCCTCTACACCTCCGGCACCACCGCGCATCCCAAGGGCGCGATGATCGCCCACCGCGCGCAAGTCGCCAACAGCCGCAACCTCGGCGTGCGGTACGAGTGCACGAGCGAGGACAAGGTCTGGTCGCCGCTGCCGATCTTCCACATCGCGGGCATCCTGCCGATGACGATGATCCTCGACCTTGGCGGGGCCTACATGACAATCCCCTTCTTCGAGGCGGGCGTGGGGCTGGAGATGCTCGGCCGCGAAGGCGCGACCATCGCCTATCCCAGCTTCGTCACGATCATGCAGGACCTGATCACGCACCCCACCTTCCCCAGCACCGACCTGTCGAAGCTGCGGATCATGAATTCGAACTTCGCGGTCCAGCCTGAATGGATCAAGGTGGCGGTGGCCAAGGCCATGCCGCACACCATCCAGGTCGGCACTTATGGCCTCACCGAAGGGGCTGGCACGGTTTCGACCAGCCGCCTGTCCGACAGCTACGAAGTACGGACCGGCCGCTGCGGCACCCCGCTCGATGAATGGGACGTGCGCATCGTCGATGCCGAGACAGGCCAGGACTGCGGCCCCGGCGAACGCGGCGAGATCGTGCTGGGCGGGCCGAACCGGCTGAAGGGATATTACAACGATCCGGCCAAGACGGCGGAGGCGATCCGTGACGGCTGGTTCTATTCGGGCGACATCGGATCCATCGACGAGAATGGCGACGTGATGTTCCATGGCCGATTGAAGGACATGCTGAAGGTCGGCGGCGAGAATGTCGCGGCGGCCGAAATCGAATCGATGCTGCAGACCCACCCGGCAGTCAAACTGGCGCAGGTGATCGGCCTGCCCGACGACCGCTATGTCGAAGTGCCCGCCGCCTTCGTCGAACTGGCCGACGGCGAGACCGCGACCGAGCAGGAACTGATCGCCCACTGCCGCGACCAGATCGCCGCGTTCAAGGTGCCGCGCCACATCCGCTTCGTCGACAGCTGGCCGATGTCCACCTCGAAGATCCAGAAATTCAAACTGCGCGAGGACCTGATCCGCGAACTGCAGGAGGTATGAGGCATTAAAAAAGTCAGGTCTGACTGTTTTTTTGTTGAAACGACGGGCCCGGCTGCGCTAGCCGGGTGGGGGTAGTCGGCAGGAGCGCAGGTGCGCGGGCCGACACGAAAATCTAGGGAAAGTGAAAAGATGGATCTCGGACTTCAGGGCAAGAAAGCCATCCTCGTCGGCGCGGCGCGCGGCATCGGGTATTCGGTGGCCGAAATCCTCGCCCGAGAAGGTTGCGACATCGCGCTGACCGCCCGCGGCGAGGACAGCGTGAAGGACGCGGTCGCCGAACTGTCGAAGTACGGCACCAAGGTCGTCGGCAAGGCGGTCAACGCCAAGAAGGCGGACGAGTACAAGGCATGGTTCGAATGGGCCATCGACGAGCTCGACGGTGTCGACATCATGATCCCGTTCACCTCCGCCGGCGGCGGCATGGGCAGCGAGAAGTACTGGCACAACGCGTTTGAGGTCGACCTGATGGGCTCTGTACGCGCGGTCGAAGCGGTGATGCCGACGATGGAAGAGCGGCAGCGCGGCTCGATCGTGCTGCTCGGCACCACCTCGGTGCTGGAGGCGATGGGCGGCCCGCAGGCCTACAACGCGCTGAAGGCCTCGATCCTCACCTATGGCAAGCAGCTCGCGCTGTTCCACGGCAAGCACAACGTGCGCGTCAATGTCGTGTCGCCCGGCCCCATCGAGTTCGAAGGCGGCAACTGGGACATGATCAAGGGCACGATGGAAAAGTTCTACAACGCCCAACTGCGCCAGCAGCCGACCGGCCGCCTCGGCAAGCCCGAGGAAGTGGCCCGCGCGATCGTCTTCCTCGCCAGCGATGCGGCCAGCTGGTGCAACGGTTCGCACCTCGTCGTCGACGGGGGCTACACCAACCGGACGCACTTCTGATGAAAAAGCACGTCATGGGCTGGGACCGCGCCAACATGGACATCGTCCGCGATGTCGATGCCTGGCGCGTGGACCCGGAAACCACGGGCAACGGCACGCCGGTCGAACGAGCGCCCGATCCGGAGCTCGGCACCGCGATCATTCCGGCGGCCCGCTATTACTCACCCGAATTCATGCAGCTGGAATGGGACCATGTCTGGACCAAGACCTGGCTGCTGGGCGGACGGTCGGACGACCTGAAGGAACAGGGCGACTACATCTGCACCGACATCGGCAAGGAATCGGTGCTGATCGTGCGCCAGGCCGACGGCTCGATCCGCGCATTCCCCAACGTCTGCCTCCACCGCGGCAACCGTTTGCGGCCCGAAGGGCGCGGCAATGCCGAGCAGTTCCGGTGCATGTACCACCACTGGACTTACGGCCTCGACGGCAAGCTGGAGCATATTCCCGACCTCTGCACGTTCCACCAGGGCGGCCCTCCGGGCATGGCGCTGACGACGCTGCCGTGCATCGAATGGAACAGCTTCGTCTGGTTTTCGCTCAACCCCGATGTCGAGCCGTTCGACGACTTCATCGATCCGATGAAGCAGCACCTCGAGCCCTATCACGCCGAACGCATGGCGTGGGCGCGCGACATCACGGTCGAATGGGACTGCAACTGGAAGACCTCGGTCGACGCGTTCTCGGAAACCTACCACGTGCAGGGCATCCACCCGCAGCTGAAGTGGTATCTTGATGACGTGAACGTGCAGATCGACTGCTACGGCAAGCATAACCGCTACCTGATCCCCTTCGCCGCGATCAGCCCGCGCGTCCGCCTGCCCAGCCAGATCCCGCCCGCGATCTACGAGATCATGGTCAAGGCCGGAATGGATCCCGCCGAGTACGAGGGCCGGACCAGCGATATCCGCCGCGACGTGCAGCTGTTCAAGCGCAAGCACGGCGCGTCGCAGGGCAAGGACTATTCCGAGCTCAACGACGAACAGCTCACCGACGACTATCACTACACGATCTTCCCGAACGTGTCGGTGAACGTCCACGCCGACGACATCATGCTGTTCCGCCAGCGCCCCCACGCGACCGACCCGAACAAGATGTATTACGACATCTGGATGTTCGAACTGGTGCCCGAGGGCGAGGAATGGCCCGAGCGCGTGCCGCACAAGCGGTTCAAGCACGGCGACAAGACCATCGGCCAGGTGCTGGACCAGGATGCGTTCAACCTGCCGACGGTGCAGACGGGGATGAAGTCCGACTTCTTCCCCGGCCTCTGGATCGGCGACCAGGAACTGCGCATCC
>CAYRLC010000001.1:18720-64138 GCA_964424995.1 uncultured Croceicoccus sp. | reverse complement strand
GCAGGCGGCGCGCCTTGTCGAGATTGGCATTATCGGGCCAGGAATTGAGCGGGGCGAAGCGCTGCTGCCCGCTGTTGGCGCCGCCGCGCCCGTCACCGGTGCGATAAGTGCCCGCCGCGTGCCAGGCCATGCGGATGAAGAAAGGGCCGTAGTGGCCGTAGTCCGCCGGCCACCAGGGCTGCGAATCGGTCATCAGTGCGGTCAGGTCCGCCTTCAGCGCTTTGTAGTCGAGCGCGTTGAACGCCTGCGCATAGTCGAAATCATCGCCCATCGGGTTGGCGGAGCCGTTGGGTGACAGGATGTCGACCGCCAGCGCATCGGGCCACCAGTCGCGGTTGGTCCTGCCCAGAAGGGCGCGTACGCCGCCATCGCCGTGGTTGAACGGGCATCCCCCGCCGCTGTTAGATCCGGTTACCGCATCCATGTCGCATCCTCCTCGTGAAATGCTGTGTGCGTCATTGCGCGGAGCAGCCTATCGAGTCGGGGTGAACGTCTGAAACGATCAATATCGCAAAGTGTGATGCGAAAAAGCGATCAATGCTGCGAAACGGCAGTGCAGCATGGTTCGCCCGGACGAACGTCGCCGGGTGCAAACCGGCCGAAACCCTTGCCGCCCCGCGCGCTGCGCCTTAATCGCGCTGGCATGACGACCTTTCCCAAGACCGCTGCCTTGATGCAGCGCGGAACCGCGTTTCTCGGCAGCAAGCACGCCATCATGTGCGGCGCGATGAGCTGGGTGTCGGAGCGTAACCTCGTGTCCGCGATCAGCAATGCGGGCGGTTTCGGCGTGATCGCCTGCGGGGCGATGACCCCCGACCTGCTCGACAACGAAATTGCCGAGACGAAGAAGCGCACCGACAAGCCGTTCGGCGTCAACCTCATCACCATGCACCCGCAGATCATGGACCTGATCGATGTCTGCGCGAAACATGGCGTGACCCACGTGGTCCTGGCCGGCGGACTGCCGCCCAAGGGCAGCGTGGAGAAGATCAAGGAACATGGCGCGAAGGTCATTTGCTTCGCCCCCACGCTGGCGCTGGCCAAGAAGCTGCTGCGTTCGGGCGCCGATGCCATGGTGATCGAGGGGATGGAGGCGGGCGGCCACATCGGTCCGGTCTCGACCAGCGTGCTGGCGCAGGAATTCCTGCCCGAACTGGCCGAGGATCACCTCGTCTTCGTGGCGGGCGGCATCGGGCGGGGCGAGGCGATTGCCGGATACCTCGAGATGGGCGCGGCGGGCGTGCAGTTGGGCACCCGTTTCGCCTGCGCCACCGAATCGATCGCCCACCCCGATTTCAAGAAGGCCTTCTTCCGCGCCGGCGCGCGTGACGCGATTGCCAGCGTGCAGGTCGACCCGCGCCTGCCGGTCATCCCGGTCCGTGCGCTGAAGAACAAGGGCACCGAACTCTTCACCGCCAAGCAGCGCGAAGTCGCAGGCCTGCTCGATTCCGAGGGGATCGAGATGATGGAGGCCCAGCTGCAGATCGAACATTACTGGGCAGGCGCCTTGCGCCGCGCGGTGATCGACGGCGATATCGAGAACGGTTCGTTGATGGCGGGCCAGTCGGTCGGCATGGTCAAGAAGGAAGAACCGGTCGCCGACATCATCGCCGAACTGCTGGCGGAAAGCGAAGCGGCACTCAGCCGTCGATGAAGTTCGGGCCGCCGCTGATCTGGCGCGGCGGCGACAAAGGAAGGGAACGACGATGCCGGTTCGCACGCTCGACCATGTCAACATCGTCACCCGCGACTTGCCCGGCACGGTCGCCTTCTATCGGCAGGTGATGGGCTTTACCATTATCGACCCGCCCGCCCCGCTGGAGCCGGACCTGATCCAGTGGCTCTGTGACATGGACGGACGCTCGATCATCCATCTCGTCGACAGGCGGCGGATGGAACGGCGCGTGGATTTCGTCGATCGCATCGGCGAGCCGACCGGCGCGATCGACCATGTCGCGCTGGAGTGCGAGGGGCTGGGCGACATGACCGCCCGGCTCGATGCGGCGGGTCTGGATTATCGTGTCAGCCATGTCGACGGCATCGCGCTGACCCAGCTTTTCGTCCGCGATCCCAACGGGGTGCTGCTCGAACTCAACTTCCGCGGCGCCTGACACAAAGACGGGTGGGCGGTCCACATCGCCCGGCCTAGCCTCTCCCTCGAAGCCAGGACCAACCTGGCAGGAGAGGAGATCCCCTGATGGCGGGATTATCGGCCGCGCAGATCGGCGCATTCATCTATATTGTGGCGAGCCAGATCGTCGGCATCGCCTTTCTGGTGAAGACGCGGGGTTTCACCCATGCTGGCTGGACGGCGGCGACGATCGCGATCCTGGTATCCTCGTTCTTTGCCATGGCGTGGCTGCTCGAAAACGGGGCGAAACTCAACATCCTGTTTCCCGTGCTTTCCGCCGTGGTTCCCTTGTGCACCGTGATGGTCGGCATCTTTGTCTATGGCGAAGCAGCGTCGGCGACCAAAATCGCCATGCTGGCGGGCGCCTGCGTGCTGATTGGGGCGGCATCGGCCGTCGCCTGATCGGCCCGAACCCGGTGGGCCGCGCTTGCATGATGCGTGCGGGTCCCTATCCTTGGTGATGGATGGGTGAGTGGAGCGAAAATGCATGTGTGACCGCGATCAACTGGCCCTGATGGCCGCATCGACCCTCAACCGCCGCTCATTCGGCAGTGCGCTCGCCGCAACCGGCGGCGCGGCGATGCTGGGGGCCTGCACTGCGGGCAGCAACAACGAGGCGGCGGCGGAAGCGAGCACGGCCGCGGCCACGATGGGCGGCGTACTGGCGGGCGAAGTCGCGATTCCCGCACCCGGCGGCACCATCGGCGGCTGGTTCTATCACCCCAGCGCGGGCAACCACCCCGCCGTCATCATGTGGCCCGACATCGCCGGCGTGCGCCCGGCCAGCAAGGCGATGGGCGAACGACTGGCGCGTGAAGGTTACGCGGTGATCGTGCCCGATCCCTACTGGCGCGACGCGGGCCATGCGACTTTCGCCGATTTCGCCGACTTCGCGGGCAACGGCGGGTTCGACAAGGTCGCGCCGTGGCGTGCGCGGTTCAATGCCGGCACGGTGGCAGAGGACGTGAAGGCCATCGTCGGCTGGCTCGACCAGCAGGACGTGGTCGACCGTTCGACCCCGGTCGGCGCGCGGGGGCACTGCATGACGGGTGCCTGGCCGATCCACGCGGTCAAGGTTTCGAATCGGGTGAGGGCGGCGGCATCGATGCACGGCGGCGGTCTCGTCACCGATGCACCCGACAGCCCCCACCGCCAGATCAGCGGCGCGGGGGTCTATCACATCGCGATCGCGCAGAACGACGATGCCAAGGCGCCTACGGAAAAGACGGTTCTGTCCGATGCCCTGAAAGCGGCCGGCGCGATCGGCGTTGCGGAAGTCTATCCCGCCGACCACGGCTGGACCGTTCCCGACAGCCCCGCATACGACAGGACGCAGGCCGAGCGGGCCTATGCCACGTTCCTGGCGATGTTGCAGGCCATGCAAAACGCCTGACGCACCGATGCGCTAGGTTCTTTTGCCTAGGTGAATGCCGGGGTGCGTTTAACGGCCCCGGCCGCATGGTCCGGTCCTGTTGCCGGGGGCATTGCATGCACATCCTGATTGCCAGCTTCATCCGCGGGCTACCCGCCCTGCCGTTGCTGCTGGCTGCGCTCTACTTGCTGTCGATCACGGCGGTGTCACCCGCCCGGGCGCTCGCGCTGTCGCTGTTGCGGTTGCGCATCGTCTTTACGCTGGTGCTGTCGACCGGATGCCTCACTACTTTGCTGCTGCCGGTCCTGACCTGATCAGAGATCGATGAACGCGGCCCAGGTCGCGGCGTCGGGGTGATCGCTGCTGCGTGGATCCCACTGGCGGGTGAGCAGGGCGAGTGCCTCTTTCCCGGCCATGCCGCCTTCGCGGTGGTGGCGATAGACGAAGGCGGAAACGCGCCAGTTCAGCACGCAATGGACATGGACCGGATCGTCTCCTGCCAGTGCGCGCTGGAACGCGCGAAACTGGCCCTCGCCGGGCGCGTCGAAGGGCACCGGGATGGGCCGATATTCGATGCCCTTTGCGGCGCAGGCTGCGGCTTCGTCCGGCAGGATGTCGGGGTGGTCCGGCATGGCGAGGTTGACGATCCGCCCGACGCCGATCTCCGCCAGCGCGGCGATGTCGGCTTCGGTGAGGCTGCCCGACGTGGTGAGCCGCTCGTCGATCCGTTGCCAGGCGCGGATGAAGTCGGGATCGCTCAAGACGACCGACTGGCGCCGGGCAGCCCGATCAGGCTGATTTGCCGCCCGTAGCCGCTTTCCCCCGCCTGCGTCGCGCGGCGGTAGGAGAAGAAGCGGTCCTCGTCGGCGTAAGTGTCGAGGCCGGTGATCTCGACCCGCGTCACCCCCGCACCGGCCAGATCCGCCGCGACGAAGGAGGCGAGGTCGAACTGGTGATGGCCTTCCCGACCGGGCTTGAAGAATCGGTCGAAGCCTTCCGCCTCGGCCAGAAAGCGTTGGTAGAAGCCCTCGTCCACTTCGTAGCTCGCCTGTGCGATACAGGGGCCGACGGCGGCGGCGATGCGGCTGCGGTCGGCACCCAGATTCTCCATCGCGGCGACGGTGGCGGCACAGATGCCGCCGAACGCCCCGCGCCAGCCGGCGTGGGCGGCACCGACCACGCCTGCCTCCGCATCGGCCAGCAGGACCGGCGCGCAATCGGCGGTAAGGATGCCCAGCAACACGCCGGGCCGGTCGGTGACCATCGCGTCGGCATGCGGCCGTGCGTCCAGCGGAAACGGCGTGTCGATCCGCACCACCTCTGCCGAGTGGACCTGGTAGACTGTGGCCAATTCTGCACCCGGCAGCACGGCCTGGGCCGCGCGGGTCCGGTTCGCCTCGATCGCGCGGGGCAGGTCGTCCGACCCGGTGCCGACGTTCAGGCTGGCGTACTGGCCGGTCGACACGCCGCCGCGCCGGCCGAGAAAGCCATGCGGCACCGCGCCGAGCGCACCAGCCCTTACAACATCGACCATAGGATCAGGCGTCGAGGCTCTTGGTCACCTGCTCGCGCGTGTCCTTCGACAGGTCGGGGAAGGCGGCAATCCGCTCCAGCTCCGCGCGCATCAATGCTGCCCGGCCCGGTTCGATCTTGCGCCAGCGGCCCAGCGCCGGGATGAAGCGCGCGGCGGTCTGCGCATTGATCGGGTCGAGCGCGAGGACAAGATCGGCGATCATGCGATAGCCGCGCCCGCTCTCGTCGTGGAAGGCGGCGAGATTGCCGGCCATCGACATGTAGAGGCTGCGTACGCGGTTCGGGTTCTTGATCGTGAAGTCGGGATGCTTCGACAGCGCCTCGACCGTGTCGAGCACCTTGGGGTCGAGCGACCCCGCCTGCAGGCCGAACCATTTGTCGATCACCAGCGCATTGCCCGCGAACCGATCGTGGAAATCGGCCAGCAACTCGGTACGCGCCGGGCAGTCGATGCCGGCCAGCACCATCAGCGCGCCCTGCCGGTCGGTCATGTTGGTGGCGGCGCGGTACTGCGCCTCGGCACGGGCGGCAGCCTCCTTGGGGTCGGCGGCAGACAGCAGGACGAGCGCCTGCGTCTTCACCTTGCGCGCGCCGCGAGCGGCGGCATCGAGGCCGTAGGGGATCGACGAGGCCCGGTCGTGCAGGGCGATCAGCTTGTCGCGCAGGCGCGTGCCGATATGCGCCTTCAACCGCTCGCGCGTCTGGTGCAGCGCGACCGGATCGGCGGGTGCGGCCAGTTCGAGCAGGAAGGTGATCGTCGGCAGCATCAGCAGTTCGCCGCGCATCAGGTCGTCGATCCCGGCATCGTCGAGCACCGCGCCCATCGCATCGGCAATCGCGCCGCGGCGAGCCTCGTCCGGGCCATGCTCGATCGCGCCGAGCAGTTCGCGGGTGATGAGCTGCTGCAGCGCCTCGTACCGGGCGAAGGCGTCGTCGTCGTGGGCGGCCAGGAAGATCAGGTCGTCGTCATGGCTTTCAGCGTCGAGCTGGATCGGCGCGGTGAAGCCGCGGTTAACGCTGATCGCGGGCGGGCGGGCAAACCCGTCGAACGTGAAGCTCGCCTTGTCCTTGTCGATCACCAGCAGCTGTTCGCCGCCGTGCTGGCCGCTGTCGCGGTCGAACAGCGCGACCTTCAGCGGGATCGGCATCGCCTTCTTGATCGGCTGGCCGGGCGTGGCGGGCACCTTCTGTTCGAAATGCAGCGTCACCGCGCCCTGCGACTGGTCGAATTCGCTGCGCATCGACACCTTGGGCGTGCCGGCCTGTTCGTACCACAGGCGGAACTGGCCAAGGTCGAGGCCCGCGCCGTCTTCCATCGCCTTGATGAAATCCTCGCACGTCGCGGCTTCGCCGTCGTGCCGGTCGAAGTAGAGGTCGGTACCCTTGCGGAACGCTTCCGGCCCGGCGAGCGTGTGCATCATGCGGATGACTTCCGCGCCCTTGTTGTAGACGGTCGCAGTATAGAAGTTGCTGATTTCCTGATAGGAATCGGGGCGGATCGGGTGGGCCAGCGGGCCGGAATCCTCGGGGAACTGGGCGGCGCGCAGCACGCGCACATCCTCGATCCGCTTGACCGGTTCGGACCCCATGTCGGCGCTGAACATCTGGTCGCGAAGGACGGTGAACCCTTCCTTCAGCGATAGCTGGAACCAGTCGCGGCAGGTGATGCGATTGCCCGACCAGTTGTGGAAGTATTCGTGGCCGACCACACCTTCCACCCCGTCGTAGTCGCCGTCGGTCGCCGTTTCCGGATCGGCCAGGACGTAGCGGGTGTTGAAGACGTTGAGCCCCTTGTTCTCCATCGCGCCCATGTTGAAATCGGACACGGCGACGATGTTGAACTGGTCGAGATCGTATTCGCGGCCGAACACTTCCTCGTCCCACTTCATCGAATTGATGAGGCTGCGCATCGCGTGATCGGTACGCTCCAGGTCGCCCTCGCGCACCCAGACGGCGAGATCGACCTTGCGACCGCCCATGGTGGTGAAAGTGTCGCGATTGGCGACCAGCTGCCCCGCGACGAGCGCGAAGAGGTAGCTCGGCTTCGGCCAGGGATCGTCCCACAGCGCCCAGTGGCGGCCTCCCTCACCCTTGCCGGTCTCGACCAGGTTGCCGTTGGACAGGAGCACGGGGAACGTCGCCTCGTCGCCCTCCATCCGCACGGTGTATTTCGACAGCACGTCGGGGCGGTCGGGGAAGAAGGTGATGCGGCGAAAGCCCTCGGCCTCGCACTGCGTGCAGAGCATTCCGCCCGATGCGTAGAGGCCCATGAGCTGGCTGTTGGTGGCCGGATGCAACTGCGTCTCGATCGTCACGACATGCGACGCGCCGGGCAGGGGCAGCAGCAGGTTGGACCCGCTCATCGACCAGCCTTCGGACGCCGCGCCATCGACCTTCACGCTCTTCACCGCGAGGTTGTCGCCGCACAAGTGGAGGGTCTGGTCGCCGTCACCGTCCGGGTTGCGCGTGACGGTCATGGTGGCCACGCAGCGGGTGAGTTCCAGCCCGAGGTCGAAGTCCAGCCTGATTTCCGGCACCAGCCACGAGGGCGGGGTGTAGTTCTTGCGGAAGGTGGTGGCCGGATCCTGCGGTTCGAAGGCGGCGTCCGCCATTTCGGGGTTGCCGGACGGGTTCGACGGGGTGCGTGCAATATCCATGCGGGATAGATGCGCCTTGCCCGCCGATTGGCAACCCTGTTTCTGCCGAGGGACCCTCTGGCACCGACAAATGGCCCGAACCGGCGAAAGGGATGGCGCGGCGGGGGCCGGGCGGGCTAGGCCGGGTGCATGCGGATGTTTGTTTTCGGAATGGGCTACACGGCCAAGGTGATCGCGGCGCGGCTGGCGGGTGAGGGGTGGGTCGTCACCGGCACCGGGCGCGACGGCACGGTCGATTTCAGCGATGGCGATGCGGTCGCCTCGGCCCTCGCCGGTGCGGATGCGGTGCTGAGTTCGGTGCCACCTGCGCGCGACGGGACGGAGCCGGTACTGGACCGCTATGGCGATCTGCTGGCCGACTTCGGCGGCTGGCTCGGCTACCTGTCGTCCACCGGCGTCTATGGCGATGCGGGCGGGGCATGGGTGGACGAAAGCGCGCCGGTCGGCACCGGGCGGCGCAGCGCGCGGAGCGATGCCGACTTGCGCTGGCTGGGCATGGGCGCGCGGGTCTTCCGCCTGCCGGGCATCTACGGGCCGGGCCGCTCGGCACTGGACCGGGTGCGCGAGGGGCGGGCGCACCGGCTCGACATTCCGGGTCAGGTGTTCAGCCGGGTCCATGTCAGCGACATCGCGCAGGGCGTGGCGCTGGGGCTGGACGCACCGGCGGGGGCCTACAACCTCGCCGACGACCTGCCGTGCAGCCAGAACGCGGTGATCGAGGAAGCCTGCCGCCTGCTCGGTGCACCCGTGCCGCCGCTGCAGACGATGGAAGAGGCGCAGTTGTCGCCGATGGCGCGCGGCTTCTATGCCGAGAACCGCCGGGTCGCGAACGGCAAGGCGAAGCGGGTGCTCGGCTGGCAGCCAGCGTACCCCACCTACCGCGAAGGGCTAGTGGCGTGCTTTCAGCGCGACGACGAGTCCGGTCATCGCCAGTAGCGAGCCGCCGACGGTCATCGCGGTCCACTGATAGCCTTCGAACAGGGTCGAGAGCAGCATCGCGAGGATCGGCGTCGCCACCCCGATATACGCCGCTCGCCCCGCACCCATGTTGCGGATCAGCGTGAAATAGAGCGGGAAGGTGATGACCGACCCGACGATGCCGAGATAGGCGATCCCGGCCAGATAGCCCGGCCGTGCGTCCCAGACCGGCGGACCTTCCAGCACAAGGGCGACCACGACGTTGATGGCGAGCCCGGCGATCATCGACAGGGTGAGCAGGGGCAGGAACGGTTCGCGGTGCGCCCGCTCGCTCGCCTGCGTGACATTGGCCACCGAGGCGCTGATGGTAGCGAGCGCGGCCAGCAGCACGCCGGTCAGCACGTTACTGCCGCCGCCGCCTTGGCGATACTCTGCCGCCAGCAACAGTCCGACCCCGACGATAGCGACCGCCGACCCGGCGACGAAACCGCGCGACACTCGCTCGCCCAGCGCGAAGAAGGCGAGGATCGAGTTGGGAATGAGGATCAGCGCGAAGAACAGCGCGACGATGCCCGAGGTGATGTGGCTTTCGGCGCGATAGACGAAGTGGAAATTGAGCGTGAACTGCGTGAAGCCGATCAGCAGGATGACCGGCAGCGCGCGGCGCGACACGCGCAATGTCTCCCCCCGCACTTTCAGCAGGACCAGCATCGCGGCGACCGCGATGGCGAAGCGATAGACGATCGACCAGCTGGGCGGAACTTCGCTGATCTGGTCCTTGATGACGAGCCAGGTCGAGCCCCAGATCAGCGCGACGAGAATGAAGGGCAGGAAGGCGCGCGGATCGGAAAAGGACAGCCGGGTGCGTTCGGGCGCTGGGGCAGCCGCCTCGGGCACCGCCTCTGGCGCGGCGGGGGCGTCGTGGTGCCCGGTCATGGTCATAGCGCAGCGATGGCCTTCGCAAGCATGTCGGCATGGCCGGCATCGGCGTTCCACGCGGTGACGAAGCGCGCGGCATCCGCGCCCCAGTCGTAGAAGCCGAAGCCCTGCGCGCGCAGCGCCTCCCGCTCGGCGGCGGCCAGCGTGACGAAGACCTCGTTCGCCTCGCACGGATAGAGCAGGCGTTCACCGGCAGCGGCCGCGATGGCGGCGGCGGCGGCGTTGGCGTGGCGGGCGTTGGCGAGCCAGACCTCGCCCTCGAGCATGGCGAGAAGCTGGGCGGCGAGGTAGCGGCCCTTGGACTGCAATTGCCCGGCCCGCTTGTGACGGCGCTTCGCCTCCGCCGCGCGGGCGGGGTCGAAGAAGACCAGCGCCTCGGCGCCCATGCCGCCGTTCTTGATCATGCCGAATGAAAGCGTGTCGATACCGTGCGCGGGGCCAGCCTGCGCGGCGGAACAACCGAGATGTGCGACCGCGTTGGCGAATCGCGCGCCGTCCATGTGGACCTTCAGCCCCTTGCCCTTGGCGTAATCGGTCAGCGCTACCAGCTCGGCGGGCTTGTAGACGCAGCCCTGCTCGGTCGCCTGGGTGATGGCGATGGCAGTGGGCTGGACCCGGTGCACGTCGTCGCGGATCGGGTCGATCACGGCGGCGATGCTGGCGGGCGTGAGCTTCGCGTGCGGCCCGTGCGCCAGCATCAGCTTCGCGCCGTGAGTATAGAATTCGGGCGCGCCCGCCTCGTCCTGCTCGATATGCGCGTCGTCGTGGCAGACCACCCCGCCATAGGGCGGCACCAGCGTCGCTAGCGCCAGGCAATTGGCCGCCGTGCCGGTACTGGTCCACACCACCGCGCAATCCATCCCGAACAGGTCGGAGAATGCGCGGTCGAGCGATCGTGACAGGGCATCGTTGTCATAAGGCGCGTCGGTCGTGTCGGCGCGGCGCATCGCCTCCCACACCGCGGGATGGACCGGGGCGGCATTGTCGGACAGGAATTGCATGACGGCTCGCCTCAGCTCTCCGCCTCATGGGCATCGAGCTCGTTGCCGGACAGGGTCACCACATGGAGCAGATTCGTCGCGCCGGGCCTTCCGAACGGAACGCCCGCCAGGACGATGATCTTGTCGCCCGCCTTGCCGAAACCATTGCGCAGCGCCATCCGCTTGCCCTTGGCGATCATCTCCTCGAAGCTGCCGATATCCTTGGTCTGAACCGCATGCACGCCCCAAAGCAGCGCGCAGCGGCGCGCGGTGGATTGCAACGGGGTGAGAACCAGCAGCGGCACGCTCGGCCGTTCGCGGGCCACGCGCCGGGCGCTGCTGCCCGATGCGGTGAACACGGTGATCGCGGCGATGCGCAAGGTGCGCGCGATCCCCGCGCAGGCGGCGGCCAGGGCATCCGATGTGGTGGCGTCCGGCTCCACCCCGGTCAGCATGATGCGTTCGGCGTAACCGGGATCGTTTTCGACCTGCGCGGCGATGCGGTGCATGATCGTGACGGCCTCCTGCGGCCACTGTCCCGCCGCGGTCTCGGCGCTCAGCATCACCGCGTCCGCCCCGTCATAGACCGCATTGGCGACGTCGGAGACTTCGGCGCGGGTCGGGGCAGGGCTCTCGATCATCGATTCGAGCATCTGCGTCGCGACGACCACCGGCTTGCCCGCCGCGCGCGCCTGCTGGACGATGCGCTTCTGCAGCGGGGGCACTTCCTCGGGGTTCAGTTCGACGCCAAGGTCGCCGCGCGCGACCATGATGCCGTCAGCCAGTTCGAGGATGCCGTCGAGATGGCGCACCGCCAGCGGTTTCTCGATCTTGGCCATCAGCGCGCCGTATCCGCCCATCAGGCGGCGGGCCTCGGCCACGTCCTCGGGCCGCTGCACGAAGGACAGCGCGATCCAGTCGGCCTTGTGCTGCACGGCAAAGGCGAGATCGCGGCGGTCCTTTTCGGTGAGCGCCGGGATCGGGATTTCGGCATCGGGCACGTTCACGCCCTTGCGGTCGGAGATCACGCCGCCGACTTCGGCGCTGCACAGGATCTCGTTCTCGTCGGCGCGAATGACGCGCAGGCGGATCTTGCCGTCGTCGATCAGCAGGCGCTGGCCCTTTTGCAGAAGGCCGAACAGTTCGGGGTGCGGCAGCTGGACGCGGTTCTCGTCGCCCGGCTCGTCGCGGCGATCCAGCGTGAAGTGGCGGCCGTGGGGGATGACCACCTTGCCGTCGCGGAACTTGCCGACGCGCAGCTTGGGGCCCTGCAGGTCGCACAGGATGCCGATCGGGCGGCCGGTCTTCGCCTCCAGCTTGCGGATCGCGGCGATCGTCTCGGCGTGGGTCTCGTGCTCGCCGTGGCTCATGTTGACGCGGAAACAGTCCGCGCCCGACTTCACCAGCCGCTCGATCATGTCGGGATCGCGGCTGGCGGGGCCGAGCGTGGCGAGAATCTTGACCTTGCGGCCACGGGGGTCGAACTTGTTCACGGGCGAGGGTACCTGTCGAGGGAGGGGCGTTTGCCTTGGTTTCGTCAGCAACGGCCTATTGACTGCCCCGCCGCTAGGCAACCTTGATGACCACCCCATGACCGGAGAAAACGACTTGTCCTGCGATTCCGACCTGCCTGCGAACGAAAACGACGATCTCGACGCGCTGCCCGACGCGGTGGCGGCCGCCGCCTTCCGCCGGCTTGTGCGCCATCTGCGCCACCGCCACGATGCGCAGAACATCGACCTGATGGGCCTGTCGGGCTTCTGCCGCAACTGCCTCGCCGACTGGATTCGCGATGCCGGGTACGAGGGCGACAGGGACGCCGCCCGGGCGGTGATTCACGGCATGCCGATGGAGGAATGGAAGGCGAAGCACCAGACCGCCGCCACGCCCGAACAGCTGGAGCGGATGGAAGCGAGCCTGAAGAAGAACAGCGCATAACCGGCCCCGACCGTTAACGCGCCGAGCCGATGGGGACCACTCGGTGGAAATCGCCGGCTGACCCTTCACCGCCGATGCGCGCGCCGCTATCAGCGCCGTCACGCGATTCTTCGCGCAGGGTCGCCCATCGCTGACCCGCGCATCATCCCAATCGGAAGGTTTTTGACATGGAAGACGAAGTCACCACCATCGGCGGTGCCGACCAGGCGATGGGCGTGAACAACGTGACCGCCGACGAACTGCGCCTGCTGATCGAACGCGCCGAGCGGCTCGAGGAAGAGAAGAAGGGCATCGCCGAGGACATCAAGGATGTCTTCGGAGAGGCGAAGGCCCGCGGCTTCGACGTGAAGGCGATGCGCAAGATCATGCGCATCCGCAAGCAGAAGAAGGAAGATTTCGAGCACGAGGAAGCGGTGCTGGAAACCTACATGGCCGCGCTCGGCATGATCTGATCCGGCTGGCGGCAGGGGCGGCGCCGATGGCCCGCCCTGCCGCCGCCTACAGGACTGCCGCCACCTAAAGGACGCGCACCACGATCGAGGTGAAGTTGTCCGGCGCCCCGCGTTCGAGGATCAGATCGCCGAGCACCCGGTGCGCCTGCTTTGCGTTGCGCGTGGTGAGGTGATTGAGGATCTCGTTCTCCGCCACCACCTTGGTAACCCCGTCGCTGGCCAGCATGAACAGGTCGCCCGGCTGGACCGGCCCCGACCTGCTGTCGATCACCAGTTCCTTGTCCGCCCCCACCGCGCGGGTGATGACGTTCGAATCGGGGTGGGTCTCCGCCTCGGCCGGATCGATCAGTTCGGCATCGATCAGGTCCTGCACCAGGCTGTGGTCGCGCGTCAGGCGCGTGATCTCGCCGCCCCGCACCAGCAGGATGCGGCTGTCGCCGACCCAGAACACCACGTAGATGCCGCCCGCGATCACCAGCCCCACGACCGTCGTGCCGATGGTGCGCGGCTTCACCCCGTCCTTTGCCAGTTCGACCAGTTGCACCTGCACTTGCTGGATCGCGGCCATCGCCGCCTCTGCGGTGCGGCGCGGATCGGGGCCGACGGCCAGCGTGCGCAGGGCATCGACCACCATCGCACTGGCGACTTCGCCCGCATCGTGCCCGCCCATGCCGTCGGCGACGATCCAGAGGCCGTCCTCCGTCCGGTCCAAATAACTGTCTTCGTTGATCTTTCGACGAAGCCCGACGTTCGTCATGGTGGCGGTGAGGAACTTGGGGCTCATAACTGGCCGACCACCTGCCTTTGCGGGTTGAATAGGAACGCAATTCCGTGCGATTTGAAGTTAACGTATCGCTCCGGGGGGCTTTCGGCAATGAGCAAGGCATACTCGACTAAGGCTCTGCCCCCGGGCACGGTCTTGCGCGAATGGCGGCTTGAGGAAGTATTGGGCGTCGGCGGGTTCGGCATCGTCTACAAGGGACGGGGCATCTATTTCGACGAACTCGTTGCGATCAAGGAATACTTCCCCTCGTCGATCAGCGAACGCGACCAGGACGATACGGTCGTCCCGGTCGATTCGAATGCCGAGGAAGTCCACGCGCTCGGCCTCAAGAAATTCGTGGAAGAAGCCAAGCTTCTCTGGAACCTGTCGACCCCGTCGCGCCATCCCAACATCGTGTCGGTGCGGTCGCTGTTCGAGATTCACGGCACCGCCTACATGGTCATGGATTTCGAGGACGGCACGCCGCTTTCGCGCCTGCTGAAGCAGGGGACGAAGTTCAACCAGGCCGCGCTTTCCAAGATCATCCTGCCCATCGCCGAAGGGCTGGACCGGGCCCACCGCGTCGGGGTTCTCCACCGCGACATCAAGCCGCCGAACATCATGGTCGGCGACGACGACCGCGCGGTGCTGATCGACTTCGGCTCCGCCCGCTTCGAATCGGGAGAGGCGACGAGCACCAAGGTCACCTTCCACACCCCGCCCTATGCCGCGATCGAACAATATGTGCGCACATACGAGCAGGGGCCGTGGACCGACATCTATGCGCTGGGCGTGGTGCTCTACGAATGTGTCACCGGCGAAAAGCCGCCGGAGGTGCTGGAGCGCCTGCATGGCGGGCTGGGCAAGCCGCTGGCCGAAGGCAATTGGCCGGGCTTCTCCCGTCCCTTCCTGAAGGCGATCGACGCCGCCATGCTGATCCGGCCCGACGAGCGGCCGCAGAACATCGCGCAGTGGCTGGCCATGTTCGAAAGCCCCGACATCACCATCGCCGAACCGATGATCGACGACGATGACGATGACGACCGGACCCGCATTGCGGTGTTCGACAAGGGATCGAGCACCATCGTCCCGGTCGCCCCGATCGCCGACGGTTTCGGGGACGGCAAGGTCGAGACCGGCGTGCCCGCCACGCCCGAGGATGCGAAGTTCGTGAACGTGTCGGAACCGACACCGCCACCTGTGCCCGATCCGGTCGCGGCGACGCCGCAACCATCGCCCGCCGCAGAACCGGCGAAGGCGGACGACAAGACTGCCGCGCCGCTTGCCGCTGCCGCTGCCGGCGCGGCGCTGGCCGGAGCCGACAAACCCGCCACTGCAAAACCGGCGGTCAAGGCGGAGAAACCCGCGGCCCCGCAGAAGAGCGAAGGTCTGGGCAAGATCTTCGTTGCCGTGGGTGCGGTTGCGGTGATCATCGCCGTTGCCGCCTACATGATGTTCGCGGGCAAGTCGGCCAGGAGCCCCGTGCCGACGTCGCCGGACATCGTCGCGTCCGCTCCCGCCGATGTATCGGAATATCCGGCCATGTTCGCCGCGCTGTTGCAGGCCGCCGGCAATGCCGGGCTGGACGAGACGGCGACCAGGGCACTGGTGGTGGAGGAGGGCGACATCGCCTCCGAAGCCGATGCGGTCGCCCGGCTGAAGGAATTCGGCGTCGCGGTCCTCGCCGCGGGCGAAAACAATGCCCGGACTCTGGCGGGCGCGATGCCGTGGACCGACGTGGCCGATCCGCGATCTGCCGCGAAGGAAAGCGCGGAGCGTCAGGCCGCGGCCGGCAACCTCAAGTCCGGCATCACCGACTTGCGCGCCAAGGCGACAACGCTGGCAGCGGCGCAGGGCATCGAGGCGACGTTGCAGGCGGTGAACGACGAACTCGCCGCGTTCAGCACGTTCCGCACGCTGGCCTCTGCCGCGCGGCGGGCCAAGGGCACTCAGGATACGGCACTGGCCACCGCGAGCACCCCGACTTCCGCACCGGCATCCGTGGCGACGAGCAGCGCAGCCGCTGCGTCGCAGGCTCCTTCCGAGCCGGCGAGCGCTGCCGCGGCCGACGATGGCGGCGTATCGGCGACCACCCGGCGCAACTTCGCCAAGTCGATCGGTGACGCGCGCGACATCGCCCGGCAGGTCATGAGGCTGGCCGAAGGCAGGAAGCCGGGTTCGGGCGCCAGCGACGAGGACAAGGAGGCATACCGCATCCGCCAGGCCAGCGCGCAGAGCGCGAAGAGCTATGTCTCCTACCTCGATACGCTAGAGGCATCGATGCGCGGCACGACGAGCGAGGCCGAAGCGAAGAACTCGGTGGTGAAGGCGTCGCAGACGAAGGCGTACCTGCAGGCCCTGCTCAACCGGTCGCGCGCCGCCAGCTGAGCCGCACATGCCGTTCACCGAGATGTTGGTGGGCCTGGCCGCAGCCTGTCTTGCGGTCGGGCTCAGCATCGAGATGCATTTCCTCGCGCTACGCTGGATGGCGTGGGCGGTGCAGCACCGCGTGCCCCGGCTGCGGCGACCGATGTTCGTCGTGCTGGCGTCGATCTTCGTGCTGCACCTGGCCGAAGTGCTCGTCTTCGCGGTGCTGCTGGCGGCAATCGAGATGTCCGGATTCGGCCACCTCAAAGGCGCGACTTACGGCGGGGCGGGGTGGTTCGTCGACCACTTCTACTTCTCGATCGCGTCGTACACCACGCTGGGGCTGGGCGACATCGTGCCCCACGGCGCGATCCGCATGGTCGCCGGGATCGAGGCGCTGGCCGGCCTCGTGCTGGTGACATGGAGCGCCTCGTTCACCTACCTGATGATGGAGCGCCTCTGGGCCGACCGCCTGCCCTCGCGTTCCGACGAGACCGACGAGTAACGTCTGGCCCCGAGCGCTTGGCGCGACCCCTTATCCGGGCACCTGCAGCGAGCGTTCGCGATAGGCGAGCGACCATTCGTTGAGATCGGACAGCATGATCTCCGCCGTGTTGCGCAGTTCGGCGGTCAGCTCGTCGAGCTGGGTGATCCCCTCCAGCCGCGCCTCGTTCACGGCCAGTGCGCGCACCGTGTTGTGCGACCGGCTGGCGGTGACCAGATGCTCGCCATGGCCCCGCAGGCCGAAGGCGGAAGCGCTCAATGCCGGGAAACCCGCGGTCACGAAAATGAAAGGAGCGGTCAGCGCCTGTATCCATTCGTGCTTGGCGAAATAGATGGCGATGTAGAGCGTGCAGGCCGCGATCACCGCGCCGACGAGGAAGTTGCCCACTTCGTGCAGCTTGTGGTCGACCTTGTGCATCCGTTCGGCATTGACCTTGTGATAGGCCGCCTGGGGCCGGACCTGTTCTTCTAGGACATCCTGCGCCAGCGCGCGCACGGTCTCCTCGGTCATGGTGCCGACGGGCGCCTCCATCTCGCGCCAGACGGCGGTCGCGTACCACCGGGTCCAGTCGGGGTGTTCGTGGTGGCGGGCCGACACTTCGGCGAAATCGGCGCGGAACGGCGGTCCGGCCAGGCCCGTGCGCTTGAGGTAGATCAGCGGCCGCAGCGATTCGGCGAGATGCCGGTACTGCAGCCACTTGCGGTGCCATTCGCCCCGTCCGCCGATGTGGGTGTTGTAGAACAGCAGTCCGATAACCGACAGTTCGACCATCACGAGGTAGATCTTGACCGACGGCACGATCAGCCCAGTCAAGGCCACGATCACCGCCAGTGCGGCAAGGGCGTAATTGGTGACGTGACCGCTGCGGAACAATTGCGCGTAGCGGATGGCGAGGAAGTTGGCCCAGTCATAGGCCTCGTCCAGAGCGCGCGAGTCGAGCTCGCCGGACTGCCGGATCTCGTGATTGTCGCTGACCCGGCCCTGGTGCCACGGGCGGCGGGGCAGGCGTTTCACGCCGAGTAGCGACAGCATCAGCGGATACTCGAACCGCCAGTTGGTCTGGATCTCGGTCTCGGCGAAATATTCGGCCAGCTGTTCGTGCTCGATCTCGGTATGCGGGCACAGGGTGCGCTGCACCACGCGGGTATAGTCCGACGGGGCATCGATCGTCTCGACGACCGGGTCGATGAGTTCGCCGCCGACCAGCAGGCGGGATTCGCCCACCGTGCCCGCCGCGCAATCGACCGGGATATGCAGCACCGGCACGCCCGCCAGCATCGCCATTTCCACGACATGCGCGGTGCCGCCGCGCCCACGCCCTTCGGCCCCGTCCCACACCGCGACGAGGATGTCGGAGGCCGAGATGATCGCCTTGCCGACAAGGACGTAGGCGTCGTCCTCTTGCTCGCGCTTCCCGGGCAGGCAAAGCACTTCGTCGGCGCTGGCGATGTGGCGCTTGAACTCGCGGTGTTCCTCGCCGAGCGCGAAGTCGCGGGTGTATTCCGCTTCGGAAAACGGCAGCACGGCCCGCACCTCAAAATCGAGGCCGCGCGCAGCCTTAGCCGCGATCTGGTCCGCGCCGGTGGCGAGCGCGGTATGGAAGCGCAGCTGTGGCGGTTGCGGCGAATAGATGCCGGGATCGGATTCGCGCAGGGCCTTCACCGCGCCGATCATCGCGCCGAGCACCGTGTCGAGCCGGTGGCGCAGGGCATCCTCTATCGCGCCGTCTATGGCGTTGCCGCGGTGACCCGTGATGCCGACATTCATCGTCAGGCGCGGGCGCGGCGGGTGCTTGGCCGGATGCGGCGGGCGGGGCGGGCTTGGTTCCGGCCTGATCCGGCGGGGCCGGATCGGCCGGGCCGCCTCGATCAGCGGTTGGGCGAGCGGCGCGTCGACATCGGTCTTCAACGCCGGCCCCCTCAGCGTGCGCTCACGGGGCTGCGGACTTCGTGGACCAGCCTGATGCCGCCCACTTGCAGGATCGAGCCCACGGGCAAGGGCGCCCTGCCATCGACGCGCTGGTCGTCGACGAAGGTGCCGTTGGTGGAATCGAGGTCTGCGACGATCACCTCACCGTCCTCGAACGACACTTCGCAATGGCTGCGCGAGATGCGCGGATCGGCCAGCACGACATCGGCCGGGGCAGAGCGCCCGATCCGGACGCCCAGCGGGCCGATGGCGAACCAGTCCGCCCCATCGCCGAGGTCCAGCATCTCGAGAACGTGCTGCTCCTTTTGCGCGAAGGGACTGTCGGCATAGGCGTAAAGCTGGGTCTGCGCGCCTTCGTCGTCATCGTCGCCCAGTCCGCGGAACGCCGTCGTCCGCCCGCCGAAGCGGCTTTCCGCGCGGGTGGCCGGGGCCTTGGCGGTCACGATCTGCATCGGCTGGGGCGGCGCCGGTTCCGGCTTGATCTCGGTTTTGATGGGAGGCGGCGTTTCCTTGTGTCCAGCGATGCGGCTTTCGGCGACGAGGTTTTCACTAACCAGCCGCTTCAGGTCGGCCACGAACTGGCCCCACGCGAGATCGGTCCGGTCCCCGTTCCAGTGCGCGAGTTCGGCGGTGTGGGTCAGCTCGAAGATGATCGGCCGGTCGCAGCTCTCGATGATCGCGGGGGCGAGCCGGCCGCGGCGATCGGCCAGCGTCGCTTCGGCGCGGACCCAGCGCGAGGCGCAGGAGCGCGGCGACCAGAGCACGACGACCGCCTTGGCGGCACGCAGGTTGCGCTCGATCACTTCGTCGAACGTCTCGCCCGAATGGAGCGCCGCGTCCCACCAGACCTCGAACCCTTCCTGGCCGAGCGCGTCGGCGAACAGGCGCGCGGTGGGACGATCCTCGCGGCTGTAGGAAATGAAGATATCCGGCTCAGTCAACACAAACCCCCTTGGCCGTCCGGTTATGCGAATCGTCCGCCGATGCCGATCCCGCAGCACCCAAGTCGAAAGTAAGTCGCGACTAAATCAAACGATTACAGGCACTTGATGTATGCCCAATTCTCGCTCCCTGCTTTATGGCAAGACAATATTAACTGAAAGACTTCGGATGCCGCAAGTGCGCAGGGTTTATGCACGGGGCACCTTCCCGATGCGGGACGGGTTGACGTGACGGAGCGTCACGAAACCGGCAATTCGGCCCTCGTCACTTCAGCCGGATGATGGCCCGACCAATCGTCTCGGTGAGTGCGTCGCGAAAGCTCTACACCCGCGCCCCGCCCATGATTTTTCCGCACCTCGTCAAGGTCAACGCTGCCCGCTTCCGCAACGGCCACGCGATCATTTTTGCCGCTGGTATTCCTGACGCTCACCGTGCCGGTCGGAGCAACTTCGAGACGCAGGCGGAACCGGTGAGCGCGGCGACGGGCTAGCCGCTAATGCCCACGCGTTGCGCAGGCGTAAAGCGCGATGGCCGCCGCGTTCGAGACGTTGAGGCTTTCCACCGCGGTCTCGATCGGCAGCCGCGCGATCTGGTCGCAGTGCTGGCCCACCTGATAGCGCAGCCCGTCGCCTTCGGCCCCGAGCACCAGCGCGACCGCCCCCTTGGGCAATGCCTCGGCCAGCGTGGCATCGCCGTCGCCGTCGAGGCCGATGCGCCAGTAACCGAGCTCGGCCAGTTCCTCCAGCGCGCGCGACAGGTTCACGACCCGCACCCACGGCAGGGTCTCCAGCGCGCCCGAGGCCGACTTGGCCAGCGTGCCCGATTCGGGCGGGGCATGGCGGTCCTGCGTCACGATGCATGCGGCCCCGAACGCGGCGGCAGAGCGCATGATCGCGCCGACGTTGTGCGGATCGGTCACATGGTCGAGCACGACGACCGGCGCGCCCGGTTCGCCCGTCGCGACATCGGCGAGGAACGCGTCGGGCAGTGGCTCGCATTCGATGACGATGTTCTGGTGCGGCGCATCGCGCGATACGAGCCGGGCCAGGTCCTGACCGTCGGCGTATTCGACCCGCACGCCTTCGGGAATCTCGAACTCGCCGTCGTTGATCATCTCTTCCAGCGTTTCGCGCACGGCCCAGATGCGGTTGATGTCGCGTTCGGGGTTGTTGAGCGCGGCGGTGACCGCGTGCTTGCCCCACAGCCGCACCGCGCCCTTGCTGGCACGCCCGCTGCCGCGCCCGCCCTGCATTCGCCCGGCCCGGCCCCTGAGTGCCCGCTTGTCGCCCTTGTTCGCCATGGAGTCTTCGCCTTTTAGAATCTTTGCGCGCCTCTAGCGACACCGGCCATTGACAGGCAAGCGCAGCTTCGCCAAAGGGGCGCCTCTCGGCCGGGCGGGACCATCTGGTTCCGCTGTTTCAGAACGGGTTTTACCCCGATTTGCGGCACCGGTGTGGACAGGTGGCCGAGTGGTTAAAGGCAGCAGACTGTAAATCTGCCCGCGCAAGCGTACGCTAGTTCGAATCTAGCCCTGTCCACCACCGCCCTTCCCGTATTGGCACGCCGAAACCCGTAGAAATCCCGGAAATACTGGGTTATTATCCCCGTGCAGGCCCGCCTGTACCCGCCGCATTCCGCCTCCAGCCGGACCGGAATGTGGGGGAAGTGTGGGGGAGGATTGGCTTTCCCCCACACTCTGGCCTCCGGATGTGGGGGAAGAAAGTGTGGGGGAATGACATGGGCAAGCTGACGGCGGTTGCGGTGAAGGCGCATTTGGCGAATCCCGGCACCTATCAGGACGGGGACGGGCTGTTCCTGAAAGTGGATAAACGTGGCGGCGCGTCATGGACCTTGCGACTCCAGCGCGACGGCAAGCGCCAGGACATCGGGCTGGGCTCGGCTCGCTTGCTGTCGCTGGCTGAAGCCCGCGACAAGGCCAACGGACTTCGCAAGGCGGTCAAGTTGGAACGTCGTGACGTTCTGGCCGAAAAGAAGGACGAGGCTGCCGCCAAGGTGACGTTCCGCGAAGCCGCGCGCCAGTATCACACTGAGAACGAGGCAGGCTGGAAAAGCGCGATCTATACGCGCCAGTGGCTCGCCAGCTTGGAGAACTACGCATTCCCCAAGCTGGGCAACCTGCCGACCGGCAGCATTTTGGCTTCGGACATCATCACTGTGCTGACGCCGATCTGGCAGGAAATCCCCGAAACTGCCCGTCAGGTACGTAACCGGATTTGTGCGGTGCTGGACTATGCCCATGCGAAGGGCTGGCGCTCAGCCGAGGCACCTTCGGGCAATGGCAGCCTGAAAGCCGGGCGTGGGCTTCCCCGGCAGGTCAAGGAGCGGGAGAACCGTAAGGCCATGCCCTACGTCGCCGTGCCGGGCTTCCTCACCGCGTTGCGCCGGAAACCGTCATACGGACGGCTGGCGCTTGAACTGCTCGTCCTGACCGGGGTGCGCAGCCAAGAGGTGCGGCTGGCAACATGGGGCGAGTTCGATCTTGAAACCCGCCTGTGGACGATCCCAGCTGCTCACATGAAGCGGAACAAGGCACACATGGTTCCCCTGTCCGACGCGGCGCTGGCGGTGCTGGCGAAAGCGGCAGCCTTGAAGCTGGAGGGCACCGATCAAGTGTTTCCCGGCGCAGGTGGCGGTCCCATGTCCGATATGACGCTGCTGAAGGTGCTGCGGGACATGAGCGAGCCCTACCATGTCCACGGCTTCCGTTCCGCCCTGACGGACTGGGCGGCGAACGAGGGCTATCCCGATGCCGTTGTGGAAGCCGTTCTCGCGCACAAGACGCCCGACGCGGTGCAGGCCGCTTATAGGCGGACAACCTATTTGGGCACGCCGGGCCAGCCAGGCCAACGCGTGAAGCTCATGACCGACTGGGGGCTCTATTGCACCAGCGTCGCGGCTGGCAGCGAGAAGGTCGTGCCGATCAAGAGGGCGAGGGGCGGCAAATGAGCAAGGAATTGGATTTGGGATGTGCCCCTAGCGATTTTGCCGATCTGGCAGCCAAGAGGCGGATCATAGCGGACGGGGACTGGATCAGCGCCAGTGAAGCCCGCGCGCTTCTATCGCAGGGGCGGCAAGACGACGAAGGTAAGCCGACTGACGCAATTTGCCTCCACGCGAAGCATGGAGAGATTCAGGCGAAGGCACGCCGGTGGATAACAATTGAAAACGGCCAAAGATACGAAAAGCCAGATGAACTCATTCCGAGGGACTTTTGGGCGGACCGCGACATGAGGCAGGATTGGTCGCACGGTGACTTCGTGAGCACAGTTTACCCTGACGACGCCAAGTTTGAAATCGAGGCGCTAGGCGTCACCTTCGAGCGTTCAGGAATTGTTGAGCTGGCTTCCCAATCCGCGCCAGTGAGTGGCACCGTGACAGTGGCCTCTGGCAAGCCCACCGCTAAGGCTGAACGAGAGTGTGAGGCATGGTTGCGAGAGCAATTTGCAGCCGATCCGGAAAAGCTACGGGCGAAAGCATCTTTCCAAGACGATGCGCTTGCGCACTTTGGCGAACGCCTGTCGCAGGCCGGATTTCGTCGGGTATGGACCGTGGTGGCACGAGAGGATGGCCGTACTGCGCCTGGCCGTAAATCGTAATCCCAATCGAAATCCCAAATCAATCGTGACGCCTATTTCGGCGCTCATGTCGCCGTCACCATTCCGTGATGGCCGTGCAATTCCGCGCGGTCCTTAGCGGAGTGTCCCAAAGTGGAAGCAATCCTGTGTTCCCAGGCCGAAGCCGGCAAGATGCTGGCGATCGGCAAGACCAAGCTGGGCGAGCTGATCGCTCGTGGCGAGCTTGAATCTGTTCGCATCGGCGCGCGGCGTCTCGTTAAGATTTCCAGTGTTAGGCGACTGGCCGGCGCCGAAATCCTACCCAACGGTGTGGCACGATGAGCCGGGCTTTGGACGCCGCCCAACGCTTCGCTCGATTCAGCGCTCGCCCGGAAATTCAGCGGATCGTCAGGCAGTACTATGATTGGATCGGACATCGCGATGGATGCCTCATCTACATGCAGCTCTCCGGCTTGGCCTTCGTTCGAATGGCAAACCGGATAACACGTAGCGACTATCGGACATCGGTTCAAAAGCTGGCGAGGCAGAGCGGCTTGCCGCGCGAAGATTTTCGCCTTCTCGCCCAGCATAACCGCGAACTCGTGCGGTGCATGTTAGCCGGTTCGGAGCAGATCGCTTTTACACCACGTGAATGGGACGCGGAAGAGGGGGACATGCAATGACACCTGCGACCCTCTCGTTCCCGCAGATTCTCCCCGTCGACCCTTCACGGATCCCGGAACTGGTCAAACGCAGCCAGCGCTGGTTTCCCTGGCAGGCGGGACCCTTCAAGCCGAATGGAAAATTCGACAAAGTTCCGGTGGACCCTCGCACCGGGCGCATGATGAACCCTCTAGACCCGAGCAACTGGTGGCCCTTCGACGAAGCGCTGCATGCCAGCCAAAGTGGCATTGGGCATGGTGTCGGGATCGCGCTGAGCGATAGTCATCCGATAACTATCGATAAGGTACCTTACTTTATCACCGCAGTTGATCTCGACGACTGCGGTCATCGGAGAGTCGAAGTTGAAGCACTCTGGCGTCATCTGGGCGAACCATATGTGGAAGCCTCCCCGAGTGGCAATGGCGTGAGGATGTTAGGTCTCTCCCGCGCTCTGGTTAAAAGCGGCAACGCGGGCGGGGGTCGAGAGTTGTATGCCAGTAAGCGTTTCGTCACTGTGACCGGGCACAGGGGGCGCGGCACGGTCCACGACTTCACTGCGGGAATTGTGGCCCTGGAGCGGCAATGGTTCGGTGCCAGAAATACCGCGAAGCCTTCGAACGATAAACCAGTGCAGCGGCCCGCCCACCCGGAAACTGTCGAGGCAGTCGGCCGCGTCATTTCGATGCTGGATGCCGTTTCGTCGGACACGAGTTACGAGGTTTGGCGGGATATCATCTGGTCGCTAGCATCGACTCACTGGGAAAGCGCACGCCGACTCGCTCACCAGTGGAGCGCGCGAGCAGGGCCACGGTATGACGCTACTGAACTTGATAAGTTGTTCGATAGCTTCGATCCGTCACGCGGCATAACGCTCGGCACGCTCCGCCATCATGCCGGCCAAAAGGGCTGGATCGATAAGCACCATGCTCTCCTTCAGGTCCCGCCAGTATCCGGGGAGGGCCTGTCGTCGCCCTCGTTGATGACGGCGGAACAGCTGCGCCAGATACCGAGCGTTCCCTATGTTGTACGTGGCGTGTTTCCTGCGCGGGGCTTGGCAGCGATTTACGGCGAACCGGGGTCGGGCAAGTCATTCCTGGCTCTTCATCTCGCTCATACGATCGCGACCGGCGGTACCGACTGGTTTGGGTTTCGAATACGTCAGAAGCCAGTCGTGTACGCTGTTTTGGAAGGTGCCGGGGGCATGTGCAAGCGCATGACTGCCCTTGAAGCGCACAGCCAGCAATCCTCTTCCGACCACCTTCGTTTCTGGTGTCACGAGCTTCATCTTCTGACAGGGGACGGCATCGACCAGCTGGCATCCCTAATCGTGGAAACAGTTGGTCACGGGGCAGTCGTGATCATCGACACTCTAAACCAAGCCTCACCGGGAGCCGACGAGAACGCCTCGCAGGACATGGGCAAGATTATCGCAAATGCGAAGCGCCTTGCGGAAGCAGTGGATGGGCTGACGATCTTGGTGCACCATTCGGGAAAGAACCGCGCGCAAGGATTGCGTGGCCACTCATCCCTGCATGCTGCGATGGATGCAGTCCTCGAGGTCGCCACGGTCGATGGCAAACACAAGACATGGGCCATCACCAAGGCTAAGGACGATAGCTCGGACGTGAAGCGAGACTTTGATCTCGCTTCCTACACTGTCGGTAGTGATGAAGACGGCGAGCCGATCACGAGTTGTGCCGTCCAGCACGCCGTTCACGCCGCACACGTGAAGCGTAAAGCGCCGACAGGGAAGCACCAAAAAACCGCACTGCAACAATTGCGCCAGCATCTCCTGCAACCCGGCCAGACGATCGACCATAAATCGGCGCTCGCTCTCGTCGCGACCGCCCTCGATGTCCCCGAGGGCAAGAAGGGAGAACGGGCTAACGGTGCCGTGGACGCGCTCCTCCGCGACAGGCACCTCACCATGAATGAGGGCGATATAAGCCTTGCTTAATTCCCGAAAGTCTTCCCGCCCCCGAATCCCTAAAGGGAATTCGGGGGTTTCGGGGAACGGACTTCATCCCAAAACGGACCCGTTTCGGGTTTCCGGGGGGCGACTCGTCAATTCTGACTAACCACCAGCGAACCGAGAGAGAATTTCGATGTCAGCGTACATCACTAAACTTAACCGGAGCCTCGATCTTGCCCCGGATCAGGAACAACTATCCAAACCGGATCTGAAACAGCGATTTACCGAGTGGTATGATAAAGTTCCGGAGATCAGTCGCATTCGGCCCTATAGTATGGTGGAGATGGAGCAGGCGCTCGATACTCAGGGTAAGTATCTCAGTTCGATCCTGTTGGGGCTAGGCTGGGAACGTCGTCGCAAATGGTCAAGCTTGGGTCGGAATCTTCGCTACTGGGTTCCGCCCGGTATGTAACATGCCACACCTCAGTTGAGCGGCCGCTCGTTGGCTTTTCGTCTCAAGAAAACCAAGTGCTGCCATCCCGCTAACGGCCCGCTTGGGTCGCTTAACGACGACGGTTCCCATGACAGCATTGCACCCCCATGCGTGACGCCCAACAAATCGTCATTGGTCGCGGTTCTGCCTCAGTCTCTCAACTCTCAGTTGAATGTAACGCTGTTTGACGCGATTTTCTTCAGGCCCGGCCTCGCTCAGTGCTCTGGCCCAGACGCCAGGGTCGAGTTGCCCCCCCTGTAATTCTCGGCCCGCCAGCTCGTAAAAATGGTCATCGGCTTCATTGGCGTTGTTTTCGTAAGGTTGCTTGCTTTTCTGGGTTACAATGCTCGTCGACGTATCGGAAATTAACTCGGAAATGAATTTAACACTTTGACGTGTATCGTTTTTCCAAGAATTTGGTTTCTGTCCAAATTTGTTGGAACCTTTGCTGCCTGGGTTAACAAATAAAAATATGTAAAGAAACAGATAAACTATAATCGCAAGGCCATATAGGTCGGGATTATTATAGTCGTGTTCGACATAAATACTCCGTCCGATAAAAAAACCAATTAAAAACACCAAGGCCCACAGAATTAAAGAAAACTGACCTTCAAGATTGAAATCCTGCACCCTCCGCCAACTAACGGCAGCCGTGGGTAGAAATGTTGTCACCGCTAGGACGAGCGCCATATCAGCGCCAACTCCATCAATTGCCGTAAAACCTTCCCAGAAACCCTCAGTTAATATGATAAAAATGTTCGCTAGAACCAGACCAAGATGCCAAAAGCCAAATTCCTGCCGAGAGGCGCGGCCCGAAAAGTCAACGTAATGCTCAAAGCCGCGTCGGATCGCCCAAGTAAGGGGATTGTTCTGTAATGTGGTCATCGTACCTTGCCCCTCAGTGCCAGTTGTCCACTTTAATGCGGCAAGTAGAGCCCGCTTGCCACCCCTAAGTCGGACAAGGGGGTTCAGAGATCAAATCTGCTAAGAGGTCGTTTCGAAAGGGACCTATATACCTAGTTAGCCGCCGGGTATGATTTGACTCGTGCGGCGCGCTGTGATTCAAGCCCGGCAGGGGGTATTTCGATGAATCATGCGACACGTAAGGCTCTGTATAAGCAGATCGAAGCTGACCGAAGTACGCGCGTGATCGCAATGGTGAACGGCGAACGTGTAGGGTTGCAGACCGGAATTGCTGTCGATGCCGTCCGTCCCTTTGTCTCTATATTGGATGACATAGGCCCCGTGGCTAAATTATCTCTCATCCTTGACACGAACGGTGGGCACACGGCGGCCGCTTGGCGGATCATCAATATAATTCGGTCGTTCTGCGATGAGTTAGAAGTGATCATCTTTTCCAAGGCGATGAGCGCCGGGACCCTCATGTCGCTTGGCGCCGATCGGATCGTGATGACCAAGCAGGCCGCCTTGGGGCCAATCGACCCCAGTTTGGACAATCACCCACTCGCTCCAATGGTGGCGATCAACGGCCAGGCTATGCCGTGGCCCGTGAGCGCAGAGGCGGTTCGGGGTTACATTGCGGAAGTAAAGAAGGATGTTGCCGATCCTGCCGCGCTGGCGACGGTCTGGACGCACTTGGCCGATAAGATACACCCCATCGTTCTGGGCGACATATTCAGGCTAGGCGAGCAAATCCGGTCGCTTGCATCAGACCTGATCAAAAATCAGGTTAAAGACGAGGAATCTCAGGATAGGATCATTCATCTCCTTGCATCTGAGAGTGGTAGTCACGATTACACGATCAATCGTCGCAAGGCGCAGGAGATTGGTTTGACCGTCGAGAAACCATCGGCGAGCTTATACGATATCTTAAACGATATCAGTAAGTCTTACACCGCTGAGTTAAAGACGCTCGAGCCTCACTCGCCTGCTGCGCTGCTGGCAGGACAACCGTCAGTCAGTTATACTCTTGTTCGGGGCCTGATTGAGAGCGCCGACTCGAGCTTCGGATTTGTGAACGACGGCGCGTATGCCGTCGATCCTCAGGGGAACATCCTAGATCAATCGTCGTTCGAGGGCTGGAGAAAGTTGCCATGATGGATACCTCAGACTTCAGTCGTCAGTACCGACAGACGTCAGCTTCGCCACGTTACAGCACAGAGACGGCTGGGAACGCGGCTCCGAGAGCGGCGAGCGGTGCGACTGGTCCATATGTTCGTGCAGAACCGACAACCGGCGGACCCGTGGTTCACCGTCGTTAATCAATAATCCGGTTCATCTCGTCAAACAGGTATGGCGCGACTGATATCGTGCGCTGGCGCGCAGCAACGGTCTTGAAGTGGTCAATATCGTCGCACATTTCCATGATGCCTTCGACACGGCCAATCTGGCGAATGAGGATCGTACGGCCTTCGTCGGTTAGCCATTGATGGAAGCGAGCTTTGCGCTTGCCAGCATCGGTGATGTTCAGTTTGTCGAGTTCGGCCTTCACATAGCCATTCTCGATAGGGTCATAAACATACTTGTTGATGAACCGACCATAGTACTGCGGGCGGCTGCGAGAGCTGGTCTTGAGGTTGCCATACAGCCTGTTGAGTTCCGCAAAAAACGTGTCTGGAAAGGTGTGGAGCCACTTTTGCAGACCGTCTGCAATGTACTTGTTGAGCAAAAGCCGGAGGGCGTAAAGCTTGCGATCAAGCTGGCAGCCGGTGGCTTCATCGACCAGGGCGATGATGCCGACCTTGGCAAAGGCTTCTATTAGCACTTCGGCTTGCTTCGCCAGGTGCTCTTGTGACGGGTGTAGATCATCGGCGCGACGGGCGGCGAGCCACACGCCGCAAGCCAGCCCGAGCGCGGCCATCATCGACAGCCAGAGCGTCAGAACCACGGAAAGTGGCGGCCCACGGGGCTACGACGCAGGCAAGAAGATCAAGGGCCGCAAGCGCTATGCCTTGGTCGATACCGTTGGCAGAGCGCTGCTGGTCGAATCCCACACCTGCCGATGGGCAGGATCGTGATGGCGGCGGCGCAGTGCTGCAAATCTCCCGCTGCCTGTTCCCGTTCATCGAGAAGGTCTGGGCCGATGGTGGCTACAACCATGAGCGCGTCACCCAAGCCACCAGCACCAGGGTCGAGATCGTCAACAGGATCACCGGGCAGACCGGCTTTGTCGTCCTGTCACGACGCTGGGTCGTCGAACGCTTCTTCGCATGGATCGACCGAAATCGCCGCCTGGCTAAAGATGTCGAGGCTACGCTGAAATCCGCAGCGGCCTTCCTCTATGCCGCCGCCCCAATGCTCATGATCCGCAGACTGGCACGGTCAGCATGAGTTTCGAAACCGCCTCTAAGCTGGCATTCGGCTAACCATTTCCAATTCTACCCAAAAAATTTGCGAGCGGCCCATAAACTGGCGGGCCCGTGCCGAAATCATTCCCCCTTGAGCCCCTCAGGCAGGAAAAAGAATTCCTTCTCGTGCCCGCTATGTTGCGGTCGATTTGACACGGTAGTGGATTGCCTTCCTGCGGCACTCATCAATCCCGGCAACTGGATGAACTGAGAAATCGCGCAGCCGAGTTGCCCTCAAAGTGGCAGGCAGGCTAGAAAATGTGGGGGAGAATGTGGGGGTAATAAATCATATGTCGGAGTATATGAGGTAATTCAATCGATTAAACAATAAGTTCGATACAAGCCCTGCCACCACCGCCGCCCTTCAGCCCCAATCGCAATGTCCGCTTTTGCAGAGCCGCTTCCCAATGCGCTGTCCGATTCGGTGCGCGCTCAAGCAGGCTGGGGTTCTTGCGATCGCATCGACCGTTCCTTCGGAGGGGGATCTCTCAGTTAGGACAGGTGTGGCCGCGCCGCGGATGTTCGACGTTGCACACCCGGATCATTGAAAAGAGGAAGCGCATGACAGGTCGGATCGAAGGCAAGGTGGCGCTGGTCACCGGCGGGGCATCGGGCCTGGGCGATGCGATCGTGCGCCGCTTCGTGGCCGAGGGAGCGAGCGTGCTGATCGCCGATATCGACGCTGCGGCGGGAGAGGCGCTGGCTGCCGACCTTGGCGGTGGGGCGCGTTTCCAGATGCTCGACGTGACGCGCGAACAGGCCTGGATCGACGCCTTTGCCGCGCTGGCCGCGTGGCGGGATCGCTGCGACATCCTCGTCAACTGCGCAGGGATTACGACTATCGGCAATGTCGAGGAAGTGACGCTTGACGCGTTTCGCCATGAACTCGATGTCGATCTGGCCGGGGTCTTCCTCGGCTGCAAGCATGTCATGCCGCTGATGAAGCGCACCGGCGGATCGGTCATCAACATCGCCTCGATGGCCAGCATCCGGGCGGAGGACTACCTGGTCGCCTACAACGCGGCCAAGGCCGGCGTGACCCACATGACCAAGTCCATCGCGCTGCATTATGCGCGGTCCGGCCACGGCATGCGGTGCAATTCGGTCCACCCCGGCGTGATCAGGACCCCGATCCTCGACAAGGTCCTGGCCCAGTCGGAGGATCCCGACGCGCTTTTTGCGATGTGGGTGAAGGGGCATCCCATCGGCCGCATCGGCAAGCCGGAGGAAGTGGCTGCGCTCTGCCTCTATCTCGCCAGCGACGAAAGCGCGTTTGCCACGGGTGCGGAATTCGTGCTCGACGGGGGGTCCTCGCTCTAGCCGGTATCGTCGTGGCGCCGGTCACTCGCCGCGCCGCTGGTTACATCTGCGACAAGTTGCTCGTCGGATCGCGTCGGCATCCGGTCGAGCGCGAGTGGCTATCGCGTCCCCCCTGTTGTCTGGCGAAATGCATGACATCGGGGCGCGCCGGATAAAGGGACCGGCGCCCCAAATCGGGGACGGAAACCATTCTTACGACATTCTCGCCGTGCGCGGTTTCGCGTGCCCTGTCCGCTCGCACTGCGCCGGGCCGGCCGGCAAGGGTCCGCATCGCCGCCGCGAGCCGACTCGCGCTGGTGGCTGCTCTCGCCCTGCCGGTCTTCATCATGCCGGTTTTCGCCACGCCCGCGCACGCGCAGTCGGCACAGACCGAAGTGACCGCGCGGATCGAGGGTGACCGCCATATCTACGATGCCGCCGTCTTCGAACGCTTCGCGCCGCGCACCGCCTTCGACATGCTGCAGCAGGTGCCCGGCTTCTCGATCCGCGAAGCCAGCCAGGAGCGCGGCCTTGGCCAGGCTTCGGAAAACGTGCTGATCGACGGCGCGCGCGTCGCCAACAAGACCGGCGGCGCGGTGGTCGAATTGCAACGCATCGCGGCAAGCCAGGTCGCCCGGATCGAGATCGTCGACGCCGCGGCGCTGGGCATCGCCGGCCTGTCGGGTCAGGTCGCCAACGTGGTGCTGAGCGAGAATCGCACGGCCGTCGGCCAGTTCGAATGGAACCCCGAATGGCGCGCCCACTATGCCCGGCCGTTCTGGGGTCGCGGGCAAGTCAGCTATGCCGACCGCTTCGGCAAGCTCGGCTGGGACCTGATGGTGCAGGACGACGGCAGCCGCGGCGCGGCGGGCGGCATGGTGGTCACCCGCGACGGCAACGGCGACGTGCGCGAGGAACGCTTCGAGGTCTTCTCGATGGGGATCGATTTCCTTAAGATCCAGGGCAAGCTCACGCTCGACGGACCGGGCAGTTCGACCGCCAGCCTGACCACCGCGATCACCCCTTACTGGTACAAGATGACGCTGGACCAGGACCGCGAGCCGGTGGGCGGCGTACCCTATTCGCGGGACCTGACCTCGATCAACAACGGCTACCAGTTCGACATGAGTGGGGATGTCGACTTCGCGCTGGGCAAGGGGCGTATGAAGCTGATCGGCGTGCGCCATTTCGACGATGAGCCCATCGACACATTCGTCACCAGCCGCTTCACCGACGGGTCGCCCGATACCGGCGTGTTGTTCGTGCGCGACAGCCTGATCGGCGAGACCGTGTTGCGCGGCGAGTATTCGTGGAAGGGCAAGCGCAACACCTGGCAGCTTTCGGTGGAGCGGGCGTTCAACTCGCTCGATCAGGCGGGCTCGCTCTTCGTGCTGGACGAGGATGGCGAATACGACGAGATCGACTTCCCCGGCGGCAGCGGCAAGGTGACCGAAGTGCGCTACGAAGGGGTGGCCAGCCTGTCGCGCGCGCTGTCGCCCAGGGTCGACCTGCAAGTGGATCTCGGCGCGGAATATTCCGAACTGACGCGCCGCGCGGGCGATTCCGTGACCCGCCGCTTCGTCCGCCCCAAGGGCAGCGTCACGCTGGGCTGGCGGCCGGACAAGGTGTGGGACTTCAGCGTGAAGGTGCGCCGCCGTGTCGGCCAGATCAGCTTCTACGACTTCCTCGCGCAGCAGGACCTGCAGATCGACCGCCCAGACAGCGGCAACCCCGATCTCGTCCCGCCGCAGAGCTGGGAGCTGGATGTCGAGGGCGGACGATCGCTGGGCAAGTGGGGCAAGGCGCGGCTGGCGGTCTGGGCGCGGCGGATCGACGACATCATCGATATCGTGCCCATCGGCGATGACGGTGAATCGGTCGGCAACCTGCCGCGCGCCTACCAGTACGGGGCGAAGTGGACCGGCACGCTCGAACTGGCCGCGATGGGCGTGCCCGGCGCGAAGCTCGATTTCGAGGCGGCGTACGAGGACAGCTCGGTCCGCGATCCGCTGTCGGGCCGCAAGCGGCCGATCACCGGCAACGACTGGTACTGGGGCAACATCCAGTTCCGCCACGACATTCCCAGGACCGACCTCGCCTGGGGGCTGTCGACGTCGTGGTATCGCGGGCGCGACCGCTACTACCTCAACGAATTGCAGATGCAGAAGGAAGGCCCGGTCTTCGCCCGCCTTTTCGCCGAGCACAAGGACGTGATGGGCATGACCGTGCGCGGCGAACTGGGCAACGTGTTCGGCGCGCGCAACAAGTTCCGGCGCACCGTCTACGAAGGCCGCCGCCCCGAAGGCATGCCGCTGTTCACCGAAGTCGGCGACCGCAAGATCGGTCCGATCTTCGCGCTGGTGGTCAAGGGTTCGTTCTGAGCGTTGCGGCGCATTGCCGCCGGGGTCATTTGCCCCCGGCCGCGATGCGCCTGGCGGCCTCCGTGCTGACGTAGGCGCGGATCGCCTGTGCGTCGGCGGGACTGATGCGGTCCTTGAAACTGATCATGCCGCGCGGCGACAGGATGCCGTCGATGACGATGGCATGCCACAGGTCGGCGTTCTTCACCGCGGCGGACCGCTTCAAGTCGGGCACGATGCCCGCCGAAAGCGTGCCCATGCCGTGGCAGGACGCGCAGTTGGCAGCAAACTTCGCCTTGCCCAGTTCGACCTGCGCTGCCGGAAACGTCTCTGTCGAGGGGTTGAGCGGCGCGATGTCGGTCGGCTTGGGCGGCAGGCTGGCGGCGCCTTCCAGCGTGAAGGCCAGGATGCGCCCCTGCAGGCGCGGCTTCGGGCCGTCGAAATCGGGCAGGGTCAGCGGGAAACCGCCGCCGTTGCCGGCCATCACGACGACGAATTGCTTGCCGTTGAGGCTATAGCTGATCGGCGCGCCGACGATCGCGGTCTGCGCGTCGAACTGCCACAACTTCCGGCCGCTGTCTGAGGCGTAGGCGCGGAAGCTGCCATTGGCGAGGCCCTGGAACACCAGCCCGCTGGCCGTCGAAAGCGCGCCGCCGTTCCAAGGCATGCCATGCGGCACCTGCCACACTTTCTTCTGCGCGATCGGGTCCCATGCCAGCAGCGATCCCTGCAGCGCTTCCTTCATCGCGGCGATGTCGGCCGGCGTTTCGGGCAGCGGGGTGGACAGCATGTCGACGCCCAGATTCCAGTGCCCCGGCGTGTACTGGAACTTGCGATCCTTGACGTAGAGGAACGGCACCTGCTGTGCGGGGATGTACATCACCCGGCGCACCGGATCCCACGACATGGCGTGGAAATTGTGCGCCCCGCTGCCGCCGATGGTGGCAAGGAACGGGCCGTTCTCGTACCGTGCGCCGGGATTTTCGACCGGGCGGCCAGTGGCCATGTCGATCCGCTCCGCCCAGTTGGCGTCGGCGAACTTCTCGGCGCTCAGCAGCTTTCCGGTGACGCGGTCGATCACGTAGAAAAAGCCGTTCTTGGGCGCATGCATGATGACCTGCCGTCGCTGGCCCTGCCATTCCAGCGTGTCGAGCACGATCTGCTGCGTGGCCGTGAAGTCCCAGTTTTCGCCGGGCACTTCCTGGTAATGCCACAGGTACTTGCCGGTCCTGGCATCGAGCGCGACGATGGACGAGAGAAACAGGTTGTCGCCCTTGCCTTCCGACCGGATCGTGTGGGTCCAAGGACTGCCGTTGCCCGTCCCTATATAGATACGGTCGAGCTCCTCGTCATAGACGATGGAGTCCCACACCGTGCCGCCGCCGCCATAGTCGTAGTACTTGTCGCCGGACCATGTCGGCCGGGCGAGCCGTTCGATGATCTCGTCGCTGGCGGCATTGTCCTTGACCCGGGGGTCGCCGGGAACAGTGTAGAACCGCCAGACCAGCTTGCCGGTCTGCTGGTCATAGGCCGAGACGTAGCCGCGCACGCCCAGTTCGGCGCCGCCATTGCCGATGTAGACCAGCCCGCCCGCTGCGCGCGGGGCGCCGGTAATGGTATAGGCCTTGCCCGGCACGACGGTCATGGTCGACCAGATCGGCGACCCGGTCTTCGCGTCGAGCGCGATGAGCCGCCCGTCGAGAGTGGAGATGAAGACGCGGCCATCGGCCATGGCAGGGCCGCGATTGACCACGTCGCAACACGCCATGATCGCTACTTCGCCCGGAACCTCGGGATCATAGCTCCACAGTTCGCGGCCCGTGGCGGCGTCGACGGCGACCGCCTTGCTCCACGCGGTGCTGGTGTAGACAACGCCATCGACCATCAGCGGCGTCGCTTCCTGCCCGCGATCGGTGTCGAGATCGTGGAACCAGGCCAGCTTCAGGCCGGCGACGTTGCCGGGCGTGATCTGCGTCTCGCCGGCGTGGCGCTGCTCGGCAAATGTGCCGCCGTGGGTGGGCCAATCGGGCCGCGTGCCTGTTTGCGGGGCGGTCAGGTCAGGCGCCGCGACCGCGACCGGAGCGGCCGTGTTCGGCGTTTCGCCCGTCATCGCGCAAGCCGCGAGCGCGGCGAGGCTGGTCAGGGCCATCGCCTTGCGGCCGTGCGCAGTCCTGCCGAACCGGAGTCTTCCAGTCATCACCCGTCTCCAACTGCTGCGTCAAAACGCAATCTGGTTATCGTTTTAAGTAAGTATGCCTTGGACGCAAGGCCTTTGCCGTCTAGCGGGCTGTGCTAAAGGGCGGGCATGACCGTGCCGATCACCAGAGACCAGATGCAGCCCGCGCGGACTCGCTACGACAGCCCGCGCATGGCCGATCGCCGCCGCCGCGTGCTGGACTGCGCCCGCCGGATCCTGGCCGAAGGCGGGGTGGAGGCGATGACCATCAATCGGCTGAGCGAGATGGCCGAAGTCGCGCCGAGCACGATCTACCGCTCCTTCGAAAGCAAGGAAGGGGTGATCTATCACTCGATCGTGGACCACATGGTCGGCATCGGCGACCGGCTGGATGCCATCGGGCGACCGGAAACGCTCGATGCGCTGGAGGCGGAGTACGGCTGGATCACGCGCGAGCTGCAGACCGATCCCGAATACGGACGCGCGATCATGCAGCTCTATTTCGGACCGAGGATCGACGCTCCGGCCCGCGCGTCGCTTCGCTCGGTCGCGCGCACGCGGTCCGGACACTTTCTGGCCGCGATGGCGAAAACGGGGAAGCTCGATGCCGGCCTCGATCCCGACTGGATCGCGGAGCGGCAGGTCGATCTCGAGTTCGCGGTGCTCCTGCGCTGGATGCAGCGTTCGCTTCCGGATGCTGCGCTGGCCGACGCGCTGTTCGCCTCGTTCCTCTTCGCCGTCGGATCCGCCCTTGCCGAGCCGTACAGGGAAGAGGCGCTGCAACGTGCCGACGCCGCGCAACGCCGGGTTGCGGCGATCGCGGAGGAGTGATGCGGCGCCAATCCGCGATCGCGTTTTCATATTGACGGCATCCCGACGGGCGTGGAGGATCGCACGGACAAGATCGGGAGACGCGGTGATGGAAGACAGGCTCGCAGCGCTCGAAGCACGCCTGCAGCAAGTGGAGGATGAACGCGCCGTCACCCGCGTTCTTTCCGACTATTCGCTCGCGCTCGACTGGCTCGACGACGATACGCTGGACCGGGTGTTCTGGGACGATGCCGACATCGACTACGGGTTTTTCAAGGGAACGGGCGCAGATTTCAAGCCGATCCTGATGGATTTCGAGCGCAGCATGGGCCGCCGGTGGCACTTCACCAGCCAGGTCAGCATGAACCTTGCCGGCGATGTCGCACGGTGCACGGGCTACAATCTCTCGCTTTCGGCAGCATCGGTCAGCAGCGAGAAGTCGGACGGTCTCACCGGCTTCTTCGGCTACTACAACGACACCGTCACTCGCCGCGAAGGGCGCTGGGCCATCGCGAAACGCAAGCATATCCTGGTGGCTGGCAGCCAACTCTCGGACATCGCCATCACAGGTGACCTCGCTTCGCTCAACACCATCGGCCCCACCGGCCCTGCTCGACACCCCGACTTCGCGAGCCTGCCGATTGCCGGATGAAGGGCAGGTCTCGAAAAAAGTACAGGCCGCGTCGGGCAACATGCCCTGAGCCCGGCCTGCACGTTTGCCGATGAAGGAAAGATTGTTGCAGCAAGTGCGATGCCGGCAGAGTGGAGCCTGCGGTCGTCCCGCCGGATTAAGTAATTTATCGTCATTTAAGGCGGAAATGATTTATCGAAATCCTGCTTGCGGCACCTTTTCTGTCTGCTGCAATCGAGGGGCGACCGCCCCTCTCGCCAAGCCCAGCTTGCCGACCGCGGTCCGTCACCCTAGAACGCGCCGATGGCAGGTGAAATTCTTGACAACCGGGGCCGGGGCGACGCGGGCTGGAACTGGCCCACGATCCACCCCGAGGGGCGCAAGTTCGGTCTCATCGCCGCCGCCGTCGCGCTGTTTTTTGCGTTCATGGCGTGGGAGACGCTGGCCTGGCCCGCCGCTTTCCTGTCGCTCGGCATTCTTGCCTTCTTCCGCGATCCTCAGCGGGTGGTGCCGCAGGGCGAGAACCTTGTCATCGCGCCGGCCGACGGTCTGGTCACGCTGATCACCCGCGTGCCGCCCCCGGCGGAGCTGCAGCTGGACGACGGCATCGATTCTCCGGGCATGGGATCGGAACCGGTCACCCGCGTATCCATTTTCATGTCCGTGTTCGACGTTCACATCAACCGATCGCCCATCGCGGGCACCGTGCGCCGCGTGGTCTACATTCCGGGGAAGTTCGTGAACGCCGATCTCGACAAGGCGAGCGAGGACAACGAGCGGCAGCACTTCATGGTGGAGCGTCAGGACGGCGTGCGCGTCGGCTTCACGCAGATCGCCGGGCTTGTCGCGCGCCGCATCGTGCCGTTCGTGAAGCCGGGCGACATCGTCGGGGCCGGGCAGCGTGTCGGCCTCATCCGTTTCGGCAGCCGCGTCGACATCTATCTCCCCGCCGGCACCGAGCCTTCGGTGCTCAAGGGCCAGAAGACCGTTGCCGGGGAAACCGTGATAGCCGAAATCGGCACGGCCCCCGTTCTTGAAGGTGTGCGACTGTGAACGAACCGCTGGATGACCGCATGGCCGAACCGGGTGACGTGGGGCCCCGCGTGACCCATGGCGAACGGGCGGTGCCCACGCGGCGCTCGCGCGGGCTGACGATGCGTGCCGTCGTTCCCAACGCCATCACCGCCGCGGCTCTGTGCATCGGTCTTACCGGCATCCGCTTTGCCATCGGCGGCGATTTCGAACGGGCGATTCTGGCGGTCATCGTGGCCGGCGGGCTCGACGGGATCGACGGGCGTATCGCCAGATTGTTGAAGGCGCAGAGCCGCTTCGGGGCGGAACTCGACAGTCTTGCCGATTCGCTTTCCTTTGGGGTGGCTCCCGCCCTGATCCTGTTCCTCTGGTCGCTGCAGGACCTGCCCCGTCTCGGCTGGTTCGCGGCGCTGGCGCTGGCGCTATGCTGTATGCTGCGGCTGGCTCGGTTCAATGCGCAGATCGATGTCGAGGATCAGCCGCACAAGTCGGCGGGGTTCCTGACGGGCATCCCCGCACCTGTCGGCGCGGGCGTCGCTTTCCTGCCGCTCTATCTCTACCAGGCGACCGGCGAGACCCTGTTCCGTGATCCGCTGCTGGTCGGCCCCTGGGTGGTGCTGATCGCGTTCCTGATGATCTCGAATCTCGCGACGCTCAGCTGGACCTCGCTCAAGCCCGCGCGCTCGATCCGGATCGAGGTCATCGCGCTGGTCGGCCTGCTTGCCGCATTCCTGTTCCTCGAGCCGTGGTGGACGCTCGCGGTGATCACCGGCGGCTATCTGCTGCTCCTGCCTTATGGCTGGGTACGGTACGCCAAGGTCAGGCGGCAGCGCGCAGCGTTGGCGAACATGCCGCCCGAGGGGCTGACGTACTGATCCGGTAGACCTCGGCCGAACCGCGCGTATCGGCGCGAGCCGCCACATCGGGGAAGACCAGCGGGCGCCGTACCCTGTCATCGCCGTTGCGCAGCACCGGCATCAGATCGAAAAGCAGGCTGCCGACAAGGGTGCAGGCTATCATCGCGATTGCGACGAAGAAGAACAGCACGGCGACCGACATCAGGCTCGACAACATGGCAATGAACCCCTTTTGTTCCATCGCTCCTTCCGCTAGGATCAGCGTCAGGGGCATCTCCGCCGCAGCCTGATCGAATCGGACCGGCAGCTTTCGCAAGTCGGTTTGTTCTCTTTTTGTTCGATTGTGTCAAGATGGGTCCGAAACGGAGCGAGCGGTTGGGCGCTCATGGAAGCACGGCGCAGGGGCTTTCCTTTTTCCGGCATTGGCGCTAGTGGGCCGCTCGTCCCGGCGGGGATTCGGCATTCGGCCGTGCTTTTGCCAGGGCAAATCCACATGGAAGGCACACATCCCGGTGCCTTGGCCGGTGCTCTTGCGCACCCGTCATGGTCATCCGTCTTCCAGAGGCTGAACCGGAAAGGAAATACTTATGGCGTCCACTGGCGTCACCATGCAGCAATTGATCGAGGCCGGCGCGCACTTCGGCCACCAGACGCACCGCTGGAACCCGCGGATGAAGCCGTACATCTTCGGCTCGCGCAACGGCGTCCACATCATCGACCTGTCGCAGACCGTGCCGCTGTTCCAGCGCGCGCTCGACTTCGTGTCGGCCACCACCCAGGCGGGCGGCAAGGTGCTCTTCGTCGGCACCAAGCGCCAGGCGCAGGATCCGATCCGCGAAGCCGCGCTATCGTGCGGCCAGCACTACGTCAACCACCGCTGGCTGGGCGGCATGCTCACCAACTGGAAGACCGTCTCGCAGTCGATCAAGAAGCTGAAGACGATCGAGGAAAAGCTCTCGGGCGAAATCTCGGGCATGACCAAGAAGGAGATCCTCGACCTGACCCGCAAGCGGGACAAGCTCGAGCTGTCGCTGGGCGGCATCCGTGACATGGGCGGCATTCCGGACGTGATGTTCGTGATCGACGCCAACATGGAAGATCTGGCCATCAAGGAAGCCAACGTGCTCGGCATCCCGGTCGTCGCCATCCTCGACACCAACGTCGATCCCTCGGGCATCGCCTTCCCGGTTCCGGCCAACGACGACGCCTCGCGCGCCGTTCGCCTGTACTGCGACGCGATCGCCGACGCGGCCCGTTCGGGCGGCAAGAAGGGCATCGTCGATTCGGGTGCCGACATCGGCGCGATGGACGAGCCGGTCGCCGAGGAAGCGACCGCCTGAGGCCGATCGGCCCGTGACGGAAGCGCGGCAAGTCACGCTTCCGTCACGATTTGATGTTCAGTGCGCCGGGCCGCCGCGATGGCCGTCCGGCCGCACGACAGATCAGGGGCTGCACGCGGCAGCCCGGACCATTTGAAAAAGGAACGACGCGATGGCTTACACCGCCGCTGACGTGAAGAACCTGCGCGAGAAGACCGGCGCGGGCATGATGGATTGCAAGAAGGCGCTGACCGAAACCGATGGCGACATGGAAGCCGCCGTCGATTTCCTGCGCGCCAAGGGCCTGGCCGCCGCCGCCAAGAAGTCCAGCCGCACCGCGGCCGAGGGCCTTGTCGGCGTGGCCGTTTCGGGCACCCGCGGCGTGGCCGTCGAAGTGAACTCGGAAACCGATTTCGTCGCCAAGAACGACCAGTTCCAGGAATTCGTGCGCAACACCACCGAAGCCGCGCTGGGCGTGGACGGCGATGACGTCGACGCGCTGAAGGCCGCTGCCTACCCGACCGGCGGCACCGTCGCCGAGAAGCTGACCGACAACGTCGCCACTATCGGCGAGAACCAGCAGGTTCGCCGCATGAAGACGGTAGAAGTCGCCAACGGCGTCGTCGTCCCCTACATGCACAATGCCGCCGCGCCGAACCTCGGCAAGATCGGCGTGCTCGTGGCCCTCGAATCGGAAGCTCCGGCCGACGTTCTCGAGGCCCTCGGCAAGCAGCTGGCCATGCACATCGCCGCTGCCTTCCCGCAGGCGCTGACCGCCGATGGCCTTGACGCCGAAGTGATCGAGCGCGAGCGTTCGATCGCCCGTGAAAAGGCTGCCGAAAGCGGCAAGCCCGAGGCGGTGCAGGAAAAGATGGTCGAAGGCGCGGTCGCCAAGTACGCCAAGGAAAACGCGCTGCTGTCGCAGGTCTTCGTCATGGACAACAAGACCCCGATCCAGCAGGTCGTCGACCAGGCCGGCAAGGACGCCGGTGCCAAGATCGTGCTGAAGGACTACGTCCGCTTCCAGCTCGGCGAAGGCATCGAGAAGGAAGTCTCGGACTTCGCGGCCGAAGTCGCGGCAGCCGTCGCCGGCTGATCGACTTTCCCTATTCGAAAAAAGGCCGGGGAGCACATGCTTCCCGGCCTTTTTTCGTGTGTCGGCGCATGTCGTGCGATCGCCGCGGCGCGTCGTTCCGGCGCGATAAAAAACAAACATGATTGACTTGATCCGGGCCAGGTGTAGCTTCTTCGCTTATGCAGGGCCGCGCATTGTCGCGCTGCCCCGAAAAGGCTGGCTTCCGCTCTCCGGCATCGATTGGGCCCGGCGTGATGGCAGCACGGCCGCATGACGGAGAGAGATGATGCGCGTCGAACTTGCACCCCAGCCCGGTAATGCGATCCCCAACATGGCGGCGGAATACAACCCCGACCTGATCAACGCGGCCAATGCCTTTGCCATGGCGCCCTACAAGTATTCGACACTTCCGCTCCGCCTGTTCGAGGCGTGCCGCATTGCCACTGCCGTCATCAACGGCTGCATCGTGTGCAAGAACTGGCGTTCGCAGCGCGACCTGCCGCTGCTCGGCGTGAACGAGCAGGCGCTTGACAAGAGCGAGGTGCCGGACGAGGCCATGTACCAGGCCGTGCTGTCCGGCGATCTCTCGTCGCTGAGCGCGAAGGAACGCGTCGCGGTGCAGTATTCGCAGCGCATGGGCAATGACCCGCACGGCCTTGCCGAGGACGAGGCGTTCTGGGCCGAGCTCAAGTCGCTGATGACCGACGCCGAGATCGTCGAGCTGACGTACTCGACCGCCGCTTGGATGGGCATGGGCCGCGTCGCCCACGTTCTTGGCAAGGATCTGGCCTGCAGTGTCGGGGGACCGCTGGCCGAAGCCGCCTGAGCCATCGATCAAGACCCTGATCGGCCCCGTGCACCACCGGGTGCGCGGGGCCGATTGCCGTTTGGCGGCGAATTGGATAACGCGGGAGCAGCGGGTCGCGCCGGTCGGTCATGGGAATGACCGTAACGGGCGTGGGGGCGTTCGATGGTGTGGATCTTCCGGCTGTTCGCGGCTTTCTACCTTGCCGCGCTGGGCTATTACCTGGCGGGGACCTTCGGCTGGACCGGGCAGGGCGGCGAGCGTTACGCGGCAGAGGTCATGCGACTTGTCGGGATGCCCTGGACCATGATCTTTCGCGGCAGCGACAGTTCGGTCACCATTCTAGTCAACCTGCTCTCGCCGGCGCTCAATCTCGGGTTGGTATGGATCATTGCCGACATCGTGCAGGGGCGCGAGGACTAGGGGCGCGAGGACTAGACTGGGCCTGCGCGCCGGGTCGTCATTCCGGGGTCACGAAACACCCCGTTCCCCCTTCCATGCCGGCGCTCGGCGCGCTAGGGACGCGGGCTCAGTCGCAATAGTCACCGGAACAGCGCCCCTCCCATGCTTCTCGCCGATACCAAACGCATCCTGCTGAAGCTTTCGGGCGAGGTGCTGATGGGCGACCAGCAGTTCGGGATCGACACCGACTTCGTCTCGAAACTCGCCGAAGAGGTGAAGGCCGCGCGCGACACCGGGCTGGAGATCTGCCTCGTCATCGGCGGCGGCAACATCTTTCGCGGCATGGCCGGCGCGGCCAAGGGCATGGACCGGGCGCAGGCCGACTACATGGGCATGCTGGCCACGGTGATGAACGCGCTGGCGATGCAGGGCGCGCTCGAACAGATCGGCGTCGAAACGCGGGTGCAGTCGGCGGTGCAGATGGACCAGGTGTGCGAGCCGGTGATCCGCCGCCGCGCCGAACGGCATCTGGAAAAAGGCCGCGTGGTGATCTTTGCCGCCGGTGTCGGTGCACCCTATTTCACCACCGATTCCGGCGCCGCCCTGCGCGCGGCCGAGATGAAGTGCGATGCGCTGTTCAAGGGCACCAGCGTCGACGGGGTCTACAACGCCGATCCCAAGAAGGATGCGACCGCGACGCGCTTTGACACCATCGATTACGACACCGTGCTGGCGGACAACCTGAAGGTCATGGACGCCGCCGCCGTCGCGCTGTGCCGCGACAACGACATTCCCATCGTCGTCTTCTCCATCCGCGAACGGGGCAACCTCGCCCGCGTGCTGGCGGGTGAGGGGACGCAGACCATCGTGCGGGCCGCTGCCCGCTGAGGATTAACGTGCGGGCCGCTGCCCGCTGAACATGAACGTGCGGGCCGCTGCCCGCTGGACCATTTGGCGGGCCCCGCGCTCGCCGAAGCAGACAGAGAGGACCAGGCCATGGCCAAATTCGACAAGGCTGATATCGAGCGCCGGATGACCGGTGCGGTGGAAGCGCTGAAGAGCGATCTGTCGGGCCTGCGCACCGGCCGTGCCAACACCTCGCTGCTCGATCCCGTGGTGGTCGAGGTCTATGGCGCGATGATGCCGCTGAATCAGGTGGCGACCGTCTCGGCGCCCGAACCGCGCATGCTGTCGGTGCAGGTCTGGGACAAGAAGAACGTCAACGCAGTCGAGAAGGGCATCGCCCACGCCAATCTCGGCCTCAACCCCGCGGTCGATGGTCAGACCCTGCGCCTGCCACTGCCGGACCTGACGGCCGAGCGCCGCAAGGAACTCGCCAAGCTGGCCGGCAAGTATGCCGAGGCCGCCAAGATCGCGATCCGCAACGTGCGCCGCGACGGCATGGAAGCGCTGAAGGACGACGAGAAGAAGAAGGAAATCTCCGAGGACGATCGCAAGCGGTCCGAGGATGACGTCCAGAAGCTGACCGACAAGTATGTTGCCGAGGCCGACAAGGCCGCAGAGGCGAAGGAAAAGGAAATCCTCAGCCAGTGAGCCCTGATCGCGTCTTTGGGGCCGCGCCCCGACAGGCGCAGCCGGGCGCGAAGGGGCGCGGCGGGATACCCCGCCACGTCGCCATCATCATGGATGGCAACGGCCGCTGGGCGAAGAAGCGCCTGCTGCCGCGCGCGATGGGTCACAAGAAAGGCGTCGAAGCCGTCCGCAATCTCGTCCGCTCGCTGCGCGGCACGGGGGTCGAGGCGCTGACGCTCTATGCTTTCAGCACCGAGAACTGGGGCCGGCCGGCCGATGAGATCGCCGACCTCACCGCGCTGATGAAGCACTTCATCCGCAACGACCTCGACGAGATTGTCGAGGCGGGCGTGCGGCTCAACATCATCGGCGACCATTCGGCGTTCGACGAGGAAGCGGTGGCGCTGATCGACGGCGCGGTCGCGCGCACGGCGGACAACCGCGAGGTGACCCTGACCATCGCGCTCAATTACGGATCGCAGGCCGAGATCGTGCGCGCCGCCCGCGCCGCCGCGGCGGAGGGCGAAGTGACCGAGGACGCGATCGCCCGCCACCTCGACACCGCCGACCTGCCGCCGCTCGACCTCCTCATCCGCACCAGCGGCGAGGTCCGGCTGTCGAACTTCCTGCTGTGGCAGGCGGCCTATGCCGAACTCTATTTCACCGAAGTGCTCTGGCCCGATTTCAAGCCGGAGCATTTCCAACAGGCGCTCGATCACTTTGCCGGGCGGGAGCGTCGCTATGGCGGACGCTGAAATCTCCGGCCCGGTCGAGCCCGGCCACATCCGCCCCGAAGGGCCACGCAAGAGCGATCTGGGCGTGCGGGCCCTCTCCGCCGTGGTCATGATCGCGGTCGCGGCGCTGTGCCTGTGGATCGGCGGACTGCTGCTCGACCTGTTCATCGTGCTCGTTGCAGGCGCGGCCTATTACGAATGGCAGCGCATCGTGCGGCGCATGGCGGCCGAGCACGGCATGGGCAGCGGCGGCATGCTCGGCTGGATGCTGGCGGGCGCGCTCTACATGGGTGGCGCGGCCTGGCTGATGGTGGGGATGGAGGCGCAGATGGTGGTCTTCGCGATTCTCGTCACTGCCTGCATCGACACCTTCGCCTATTTTGCCGGACGCACCATCGGCGGGCCGAAGATCGCACCGCAGATCAGCCCGTCCAAGACCTGGGCCGGGCTGGGCGGCGGGGTGGTCGGCGCGACCGTGGCGCTGCTGCTGTTCATGGCGGGATCGCACGCGTGGCAACTGGGCCTGCTCGACGGATCGACCAGTGCGCACGATACCTACTATGTCGTGCTTGGCGGGCCGACTCTGTGGTTTTCGGCCCTTGCGGCGGGCGCAGTGCTGGCGGTGCTGGCGCAGGCGGGCGACTTCTTCGAAAGCTGGATGAAGCGGCGCGCCAAGGTGAAGGACAGCTCGCAGCTGATCCCCGGCCACGGCGGCGTGTTCGACCGGGTCGACGGACTGCTGCCGGTCGCGATCCTGCTCGGCCTCCTCTCGCTTCTGGCACGGTGAGGGGCTGATGCGCACCATTTCGGTTCTCGGCGCGACCGGGTCCATCGGCGCCTCCACGCTCGACCTGATCCGGCGCAATCGGGACGAGTGGCGCGTCGTGGCGCTGACCGCGAACTGCAGCGCGGGCGAACTCGCCCGGCTGGCCCGCGAATTCGATGCCGAAGTCGCCGTCGTCGGCGAAGAGCGTTGCCTGCCCGAACTGCGCGAGGCGCTGGCGGGCA
>CAYRLC010000001.1:0-18710 GCA_964424995.1 uncultured Croceicoccus sp. | reverse complement strand
CAGCGGGATCGAGGCGGCGGGCGGCGCGCAGGCGCTGGTCGAGGCGGCGGCCCGCGGCGCGGACATGACCGTGGCCGCGATCGTCGGCTGTGCCGGTCTTGCCCCCACGATGGCGGCGATCGAACAGGGCGGCACCATCGCGCTCGCCAACAAGGAAGCGCTGGTTTCCGCGGGCGAAGTGATGACCGCCGCCGTCGCCAAGCACGGCGCGACGCTGCTGCCGGTGGATTCCGAACACAATGCCATCTTCCAGTGCCTCCACGGCGAGGATCTGGCCGACGTCCGCTGGATCACCCTGACCGCGAGCGGCGGCCCTTTCCGCGACGCCAGCCGCGAAGCGATCGAGGCGGCAACCCCGGCGCAGGCAGTGGCGCACCCCAACTGGGACATGGGCGCCAAGATCAGCGTCGATTCGGCCACCATGATGAACAAGGGGCTGGAATTCATCGAAGCGTTCCACCTCTTCCCGGTGGGCCTCGACCGGCTGCGCATCATCGTTCATCCGCAGTCAGTCGTGCACTCGATGGTCGAGTACCGCGACGGATCGACCCTGGCTCAGCTTGGCCCCAGCGACATGCGCGTACCGATTGCCAGCGCGCTGGCATGGCCGCGCCGCATGGACACCCCGTGCGAGCCGCTGGACCTTGCGAGGATCGGCACGCTCACGTTCCGCGCGCCGGACGAGACGCTGTTCCCCGCCACCCGTGTCGCGCGCGAATGCGCCCACGCGGGCGGCGCGGCACCGGCGGTGCTGAATGCCGCCAACGAGATCGCGGTTGCCGCCTTTCTTGCCGGCAAGATAGGGTTCACCCGCATCGTGGCACAGTGCGAGGATGTGCTGGCCCGCGGCATCCCGCCCGTGCCCGCCACGCTCGACGACGTGATCGCCGCCGATGCCGAAGCCCGGCGCCGGGCGATCGAACGGCTCGAACGGGCCTGAAGGAACAGACGCAAGCATGTTCGAGAACCCGAGCGTCCTGACCGCCATCCTCGGCTTCATCGTGGTGCTGGCCCCGCTGGTCGTCGTGCATGAGCTGGGCCACTACCTCGTCGGCCGCTGGTTCGGCGTGAAGGCGGAGGCGTTCTCGGTCGGTTTCGGCAAGGAACTGATCGGCTTTACCGACAAGCGCGGCACGCGATGGAAGCTCTCGGCCCTGCCGCTGGGCGGTTATGTCCAGTTCGCGGGTGAGATGAACCCGGCCAGCCAGCCGACCGACGAGTGGCTTTCGCTGCCGGAGGAAGAGCGTCGGCAGACGTTCCAGGCCAAGGGGCTGAGCGCGCGCGCCGCGATCGTCGCGGCCGGGCCGCTCACCAACCTGCTCGTCGCGATCCTCATCATCGCCGGGTTCGTCATGGCCTTCGGCAAGGTCGTCGCCGAACCGGTGATCGGCGAAATCCTGCTCGAATCGCCCGCCGCGCGTGCCGGGCTGGATGTCGGCGACCGCATCGTGTCGGTCGACGGGGTCAGGATCGACACCTTCGACGACGTGCGCGAACTGGTCATGCCCTATCCGGGCGAGACCGTGCGCGTGGCGTGGGAGCGCGGCGGCAAGCCGATGGCGGCGGACGTGCACCTCGAAACGCACGTCGAGACCGACCGCTTCGGCAACGAGTTCCGGATGGGCCGCATCGGCATCTCGACCGACCGGATCCGCGTCGACAAGGTGGGGCCGTTCGAAGCCGTGGCCGAAGCCACCCGCCAGACGGTGGCGATCATGAAGATGTCGGCGGTGGGCCTGTGGCAGATCATCACCGCCCGCCGCTCGGTCGAGGAGCTGGGCGGGCCGGTCAAGATCGCCAAGTATTCGGGCGAACAGCTGGTGCAGGGCTGGTACGCCTATATCGGCTTTGTCGCCATGATCTCAATTAACTTGGCATTCATTAACCTCCTGCCAATCCCGGTCCTCGACGGCGGCCACCTCGCGTTCTACGCGATCGAGGCGGTTCGTCGCCGGCCGGTCTCGGCGCGGGGGCAGGATTTCGCCTTCCGCACGGGTCTGGCCCTGGTTCTGGGCCTGATGGTATTCGTGACGTTTCTGGACATCGCCTCCCTCGACATCTTCGGTAGCTGAGGGCGCGTCGCCCCGGCTGACCGGCGCGCCTGCGCACCTCGCGCGGGGTTTGCCAATCGCGGATAATCGACGGGTTCGCCTTGCTACTGGAGCGCCCATCGGGCAGAGGGCACGACACGCTTGGGGCGGCCTGTTTCAGGGCCGCGGGGCGGGGACATTTGCCGGGCCGGCGCGGGCGCGCATGGCTGATTGTACGGGAAGGCATGTTGATGGCCGCAATGGCATTGGGATCGCAGCGTTTCGCCAGCCGCAAGGCCGGCCTGTTCGGTGCCCTTCTGGCAGGGACCGCGCTGGTCCCCGCACCGGTGCTGGCGCAGGACACGGTTGTCGCCGCCGATGCCGGCGCGCCGGTCGTGGCGGACCAGACGGTGATCCGCCAGATCGCGGTCGCCGGCGCCCAGCGGCTGGAGCCGCAGACGATCCTTTCGTACATCAAGATGCGGCCGGGCGATCTCTACACCGCCGCCGCCGCCGACGCCGCGCTGAAGGAGCTCTACGCGACCGAGCTGTTCGCCGACGTCAAGATTCGCGAGAACGACGGCAACGTCGTCATCCAGGTGACGGAAAACCCGATCATCAACCGCATCATCCTGGAGGGGAACAAGAAGCTGAAGGACGACAAGATCCTTCCCGAGATCAAGCTTGCCCCGCGCCAGATCTACACCCGTTCGAAGGTGCGCGCCGACGTCAACCGCATCATCGAACTCTACAAGCGGCAGGGCCGCTTTGCCGCGACGGTCGAACCGAAGTCGGTGACGCTGGACCAGAACCGCGTCGACATCGTGTTCGAGATCAAGGAAGGGCCCAAGTCCAAGGTCCGCCAGATCAACATCATCGGCAACGACAAGTTCTCCGACGGCGACCTGCGCGGCGAGATGATCACCAAGCAGACGAGCATGTTCTCGTTCCTGAAGGGCGGCACCAGCTACGATCCCGACAAGCTGGCGTTCGACCAGCAGAAGCTGCGCCAGTTCTACCTGACGCAGGGCTATGCCGACTTCCGCGTCGTGTCCGCCGTGGCCGAGCTGACGCCGGACAAGCAGGACTTCATCATCACCTACGTGGTGGAGGAAGGCGAGCGCTACAAGTTCGGCGACGTGAAGGTCGATTCGGAAATCCGCGACTTCGATTCCGAGCGGCTGACCCGGACCCTCGTGATGAAGGAGGGCGACTGGTACAACGCCGAGCAGGTCGAGAACACGATCGAGGGCCTGTCCGAAACGATCGGCGCCTTCGGCTACGCCTTTGCCGAAGTCGATCCGCAATATACGCGCAACAAGGAAGACCTGACGATGGGCGTCACCTTCCGCATCGCGAATGCGCCGCGCGTCTATGTCGAATCGATCGACATCAACGGCAATACGCTGACCCAGGACAAGGTGGTCCGCCGCGAATTCCGCCTGACCGAAGGCGATGCGTTCAACTCGCTGCAGGTCAAGCGTTCGACCAACCGCATCAAGTCGCTGGGCTACTTCCAGGAAAACTTCGAGGTCGAGCAGCAGCAGGGCGCGACGCCCGACCGCGTCAAGCTGGTCGCCAACGTCGAGGAAAAGGCCACCGGCGAACTGCAGCTTTCGGCCGGTTTCTCCAGCCTCGAAAGCTTCATCCTGCAAGGCTCGATCCAGCAGCGCAACTTCCGCGGCCGCGGCCAGACGGTGGGCCTCTCGCTGAACTACTCGCGCTATTCCAAGGCCGCGCAGGTCAGCTTCACCGAACCCTACATGTTCGATTCGAACATCTCGTTCGGCGCCGACGTCTATCGCCGCGACTACAACAGTTTCAACTACTACAACCGCAACCGCAACAACACCTACGAGAACACGACCACCGGCTTCTCGCTGCGTGCGGGCACCCCGCTCAGCGAGTACATGACCATCATCGGTCGCTACACGCTGAACTTCGAGGACGTGTCGCTGGGCAGCCAGTACTTCCGCGACACCAACGGCGACGGCACGACCGAGTGCGATCCGCTGGTCGCCGGCCGCTACCTGTGCGACGCGCTGGGCAAGCGGACCAGCTCGATCATCGGCAGCAGCCTCATCTACGACACGCTCAACAACCGCATCCGCCCCAGCAAGGGCGAGCGCGCCTTGCTCAACTTCGACTTCGCGGGTCTGGGCGGCGACGTCCACTATGCCCGCATCCGCGGCAACGCGTCGAAGTACTGGGAAGTGATGGACGGCTTCGTCTTCTCGCTGAACGCCGAAGGCGGCTACATCAAGGCGCTGAAGGATCGGGGCATCGCCGGGCAGGACGATGTCCGCCTGACCGACCGCTTCTTCCTGGGCGAACCGGAAATGCGCGGCTTCGACATTCGCGGCATCGGCCCGCGCGTGGTTCGGACCCGCCTGACGCAGGACGAGGACGGCAACTTCACGGTCGCGTCGAAGGATAACCAGACCGACGACGCGCTCGGCGGCCGGATGTACTACAAGGGTCGCGCCGAGCTGGAGATCCCCCTGGGGTCGGGCGCGCGCGAGATGGGCCTGCGCCCCTCGATCTTCGCCGACATCGGCGCGGTCTGGGGCCTGAAGGACCCGACCGTCACCTCGGTTCTGACTCCGCTCTACCTGCAGACGGTCGGTGCGGATGGCCAGCCGCTGGCGACCCCGGTCTATACCCAGAACCCGATCGCGCCCGACGGCAAGACCAGCAATACTCTGTACATCTCACCTTTCACAGAAGAGTACCTCGGAGACTCGCCGAAGCCCCGCGTTGCGGTCGGCGTGGGCATCAGCTGGAACTCGCCCTTCGGTCCTCTCCGGCTCGATTTCTCGAAGGTTTTGATGAAGGAGGAAGGGGATGATCCCAAGTCCTTCAGCTTCAACGTAGGAACGCAATTCTAATGAAGACCACCCACAAGCTTCTCGCCGCCGCGCTGGTCGCTGCAACTCCGGTGGCGCTCCCGGTTGTCGCCTCGGCACAGGTTGCCCCCGGCATCGGTGTCGCCAATCCCGACGCGATCGTCGCCAACTCCGCCGCGTTCAAGACGGCGGAGCAGCAGCGCCCGGTCACCTACAAGGCGCAGATCGACGCTGCCGAAGCGCGCGGCAAGGCGCTGCAGGCGCAGATCGATCCGCTGATCAAGAAGTACCAGGCCGATGCCGCCGCCGCCTCGCCCAATCAGGCGTCGCTGGCCCAGCAGGCCCAGGCGATTCAGCGCATCCAGCAGTCTGGCGAAGCCGAACTGAACCGCATGATGCAGCCGGTCGCCCTGTCGCGCGCCTATGTGCTCGAACAGATCAGCGAGAAGCTGCCCGCCGCGATGGATGCGGCGCAGAAGAAGCGCAAGATCACGCTGGTGCTGAACCCGGGCGCGGTCGTGGCCGCAGATCAGGCCTACAACATCAACCAGGATGTCCTGACCGAGCTCAACCGCCTGCTCCCCTCGGCGCAGATCGTGCCGCCCGCCAACTGGAAGCCCGCCGCCCAGCGCGAAGCCGAAGCGGCACAGGCTGCCCAGGCCGGCAACCCGGCGGCGGCTGCCGGCGGTCGCTGATCGCGACCGACGCGTAGTTTGATCAGGGGGCTGATTCGATGAACGAGACGGTGTCGGATACGGGTTTCGACCTGCCGACGATCCTTGAACTCCTGCCGCATCGCTATCCGATGCTGCTGGTCGACCGGGTTGTATCGCTGGATCCCGACAAGGAGATCCATGCGGTCAAGGCCGTCTCGTTCAACGAGGATTTCTTCCAGGGCCACTTCCCGGGCCGCCCGATCATGCCGGGCGTGCTGCAGGTCGAGGCGCTGGCCCAGGCCGCGGGCCTGCTGGCGATCAAGGCGCTCGGCCTCGAAGGGTCGGGCAAGCTCGTCTACTTCCTCGCCATCGACAACGCGAAGTTCCGCGCGCCGGTGACGCCGGGGCACCTGCTCGATCTGAAGGTCGCCTTCGTCCACAAGCGGGCGCGCATCTGCAAGTTCGCGGGCACCGCCTCGATCGACGGCAACGTCACCTGCGAGGCGGAGTTCACCGCCATGATCGAGAAGTAGGGCCAGCCCGCAAACACCCTTCCGGGCGCGCGACTTGCCTTTGGCGGGAATCGCCGCTATGCGCCCCGCTTTCACGAACAACCCCCGTGCCGCCGGTCGGAACCGGCGCATTTGACGGAGAATACCGCCATGAAGGCCGATACCCATCCCGACTACCACATGATCAAGGTGCAGATGACCGACGGCACCGTGTTCGAAACGCGCTCCACCTGGGGCAGCGAAGGCGACACGCTGGCGCTCGAAATCGACCCGACCAGCCACCCGGCGTGGACCGGCGGCAACCGCGTGGTCAACGAAGGTGGTCGCGTGGCGCGCTTCAACCAGCGTTTCGGTGGGCTCAAGCTCAAGAAGTAAGCCCCGGCGCTTGCACGAAAGCAGGGGCGGTCCTTCGGGGCCGCCCTTTTCGTTTGCGCGCAGAGCGTGCCTGCTGCCATGGCGTGAACTTGCACCAGGCCGGGAACCGGGGCGCGCCTGATCCGTCTGCCCGGTGCCATCTGGAAAGGAACAGACTTGCCCTCCGGTCTCGTAGCGCTTCTCGACGACATCTCCCTCATCGCCAAGGCCGCCGCGTCCAGCATGGACGATGTCGCTGCCGGTGCCGCCAAGGCGGGGTCGAAGGCCGCGGGCGTGGTGATCGACGATGCGGCGGTGACTCCGTCCTATGTCACCGGTTTCACGCCGCAGCGCGAATTGCCGATCATCTGGAAGATCGCCAAGGGGTCGTTGCGCAACAAGCTGCTGTTCCTGCTGCCCGCGGCGCTGATCCTCAGCGAATTCCTGCCCTTCGCGATCACGCCGATCCTGATGCTGGGCGGCTTGTTCCTTTGCTACGAAGGCGCGGAAAAGGTGCTGGAGAAGCTGGGCGCGGAAAAGCACGGCAAGACGATCGAGGACGAGATCACCGACGTCGCCGAGTTCGAGAAGCAGCGGGTTTCGGGGGCGATCCGTACCGACCTGATCCTGTCGGCGGAAATCATGGCGATTTCGCTCAGCGAAGTGGCCGATGCCTCGTTGGCGACCCGCGCGCTGGCGCTGGCCGCGGTGGGCATCGCGATCACCGTGCTGGTCTATGGCGTGGTCGCGCTGATCGTGAAGATGGACGATATCGGGCTCCACATGTGCAAGCGCACGCCTTCCGCCGCGCGCGCGGTGGGCGCATTCCTGCTCCACCTGATGCCGCGCCTGCTGGTGTTCCTCTCGGTGGTCGGCACCGCGGCGATGCTGTGGGTCGGGGGCGGCATCGTGCTGCACGGGTTGGAGGAACTGGGCGTGCACGGCCCCATGGATGTCGTCCACGCCATCGAACACGCGGTCGAGGTGGCGACGGGCGCTCTGGGAGGCGTTCTGGCGTGGCTGTCCTATGCCGTGGTGTCGGCCATTGTCGGGCTGGTGCTGGGCGCGATCATTGCCTTGGTGCTGCACAAGGGCATGAGGCTGTTCGGCAAGGGCGGGCACTAAGGCCTGCCCTTCTGCAGCCGAACCAACCATTCCCATCGCGTGCAATCCGGGGACGCCTTGCCGCCGCCCATTGACGCGGGCAGATAAAAAACAATCATGACTGACCGACGGCACGTCGCCGTTGCGCCTTGGCATCAGGGTTGCGGCGCTACGGCGGACCGTCAGGGGCGCATCGAACATCACTTCCGTTGCGGAGAGCCGAGTTTGGCAACGACGACCAAGCGCAAGACGACCGGTGAACAGGCGCCCACGCGCCAATCGATCAAGAGCGCGCAGACCCGCGCGCGCCTGATCGACGCGACGATCAAGTGTCTCGTCAAGGTGGGCTTCGCGCGCACCACGACGCCACTTGTCGCGACCGAGGCGGGGCTTTCGCGCGGCGCGATGCTCCACCATTTCGAGAACAGTGCGACCCTGATCCAGGCGACGATCATGGAACTGCACGAACGCCGCCTGCGCGCTTTCCGCCGGACATCCGAATCCAGCCGGCACGATCCCACGACGATGGTCGATGCATACTGGAAACAACTGCAGAAGCCAGCCTTCGCCGCGTTCCAGGAACTCGCCATGGCCGCACGCACGCACGACGATCTGGCCGAGATCATGAAGCCGTTGCAGATCGAATTCCGTGAACGCTTCAACGCCGAGGCGATCGCCCTCTATCCCGAATGGCACTCCGCGCCGGAGCAGTTCGCCAAGGCGATGGCCCTGTCGCAGACGCTGATGGAGGGCATGGCGAGCGGGCTGATGACCGGCGCACTGGACGAAACGATGGTGCCCGCACTGCTCAAGATGCTGGAAGAGAATATCCGCTCGATGCGACCGGACGCGAAAGGCGCGACCGGGGGCCGGGGGGCCTAGACCCGCGCCAGCACCGCTCGTGCCGCGGCCAGCGCGGCAGCGACGCGGTCGGCGGCGGGCACGCCCGCGATCCGGTCGACCTCGCGCGGGACTTCGACCTCGATCACGGTGTCGGGGCGTAGCGGGCGAAGGATGTCGGCGATGGGAAAGTCGCCGGTGCCGGGAAGGTCCCGGGTCAGGCACGCCTCGTCCCACCACTCCTCGCGCGGGCGGCTGGCCGGGCCGTCGTTCACCTGCGCATAGCCGATGATGTCGGCATGACGCGCGACACTCTCCAGCGCGCAGTCGTTGCGCACGAAATGCAGCGTGTCGCACACCAGACTGCCGTTCGCCTGCGCCGCGCCGCGCACCACCGCCGCAGCCTTCTCGATGTCGTTCGACCAGGAGAAGGCGTAGAATTCGAGCCCCACGGTGATGCCGTAAGGTGCCGCCAGTTCGCACATCCGCGAAAATCGCTCCACCGCCTCGTCCAGCGAAGCGGCGTCGTAGACGTGGGCCGAAGCCTTGGTCGCGCCCAGCTTCGCGCCGACATCCAGCCCGGTGTGGAAGGCTGCCATGTCGGTCGTGCCGTCCAGCGGGAACGCTTCCAGGTTGCAGGCGGTGACGCCGCGATCGGCCATGCGGGCGGCAAGGTCGGGCACGTCGGCGGGGCGCACGGTCGGAAAAGTGCCCTCGATCCCCGGCACGTTGGTGAACAGCGAAACGCGGCGGCAGTGGTTCGCGGCGGCCAGGTCGACCAGTTCGGCCGCGCTTACGTCCAGCGCGCAAAGATGGTGCAGCGACAGCGGAAACTCTTGCGTCACGCCGGTTCCTCTCGTTTCATGCGCCTCTGTTCGGGCAAGTGCCGAAGGGCTATCACAAAAAGGCAGACATGCCTGTCTTTTTTTCTGGCGCGAGGCTTGCTAGGGCAGCGGTCTCGACGACCAAGACAGTGGGAGAAGACCTGTGAGCGGACGCGGCAAGGGGCCTTTGGCCGGGGTCAAGGTGCTGGACCTGACCAGTGTGCTGATGGGGCCGTACGCGACCCAGATCTTCGCTGATCTTGGCGCGGACGTGATCAAGGTGGAAAGCCCGCAGGGCGACACGACCCGCTTCATTCCGCCGGGGCCGGACCATTCGCGTGGCGCGATGTTCATGAATGTCAATCGCGGCAAGCGTTCGATCGTCATGGACCTGAAGCAGCCCGCGGGCCGCGACGCGCTGCTGCGACTGGCCAAGGATGCCGACGTCTTCATCCACTCGATGCGATCGGCCGCGATCGGCCGGCTGGGTCTGGACTATGCCGCGCTGTCGGCGGCCAATCCGCGCATCATCTACGCCAATCTCTACGGCTTTTCGCGCAACGGACCCTATCGCGATTATCCCGCCTATGACGACATCGTGCAGGCAGCTTCGGGCATCGTCGATCTTCAGGCCAAGCTGTCGAACGGGCAGCCGACCTACACCGCCACCGTAATCGCCGACAAGGTCGCGGGCCTGACCGGTGCCTATTCGGTGATCGCCGCACTCTATGCGCGCGAGAAGACCGGGCGCGGGCAGGAGATCGAGGTGCCGATGTTCGAGACGCTGGTCTCCTTCGCGATGGTGGAGCACTTGTGCGGCTCGCTCTTCGTGCCGCCGCAGGGGCCGCCCGAATATCCGCGTGCCACGTCCGAGGCGCGACGCCCCTACAAGACGAGCGACGGCCAGATCGGCGTGATGATCTACAACGACCGGCACTGGCAGAACTTCTTCGACGCGCTGGGCAACCCCGAATGGTCGAAGGACCCGATGTTCGCGAACATGCGCAGCCGTTCGCAGAATATCGGCACCGTCCTCGCCAAGGTGGCCGAAGTGCTGGAGACGCGCAGCACCGAGGAATGGGTCGAACTGTTCCGCAAGGCGCAGATCCCTGCGACCCCCATCGCCAGCCTGACCGACCTGCTCCACGATCCGCACTTGGAAGAAGTCGGCTTTTGGGACGAGCGCGAGACGTCGATGGGCACGATCCGCTTCCCCGGCATCCCGACGAGCTTTTCCGACACGCCCGGCGCGATCGGCGATCCCGGTCCGGCGCTGGCGGGCGACAGCGTGACCGTGCTGCGCGATGCCGGGTTCGGCGAAGACGAGATTGCCGCCCTGCTCGACGCGGGCGCGGTGCAGCAATGCGATCCGGCCGAGGCGCCTGCGTGAGCGGCCCCGAGGCCGAGTGGCGCGCCGCCTTGGCGGAGGGACGATTCCTGATCCAGCGCAGCGCCGACGGCCGCGCGGTGTTTCCGCCGCGGCTGATGGCCCCCGCCGATGGTGGCCCGGTCGAATGGGTGGAGGCATCGGGCAAGGGCACGATCTATTCGTTCTCGTGGGTCCAGCAGCGGCCGCCCGAACCCAGCTATAACGTCGCGGTCATCAATCTTGATGAAGGCGCAAGGCTGATGAGCCGGGTCGAAGGGGTGAGAGAAGGCGATCTCGCCATCGGCCAGCGGGTTGCAGCCTTTATCGACTCCGCGGGCGATGCGCCGATGCTGCTGTTCCGGCTGGATGCGGCGGCATGAGCGACAGGTTCCCGCGCGGCCGCACCTCCATCGCCGGATTGGCGACCTTCGGCATGGGCGAAGCACCCGGTTATACTTCGATGGAACTTACGGCAAAGGCGGGTCTGCTGGCCTTGGCCGACGCGGGGCTGGGGGTGGCCGATGTCGACGCACTCTACATCTGCCAGCCCGACGACTTCTTCGCCGGGCTGTCGTTTGCCGAATATCTCGGCATTCGCCCGCGCTATACCGACAACAACCGCACCGGCGGTTCCGCTTTCATGAGCCACGTCGCCAGTGCCGCCTTGGCGCTGGAGGCGGGCTACATCGACTGCGCGCTGATCGCCTATGGCTCGAACCAGCGGACCAACGGCGGCAAGCTGGCGACGAAGATCACCAGCAACCAGTGGGACGCGCCCTACAAGCCGATCTTCCCGCTGACATCCTATGCGCTGGCGACGCAGCGGCACATGCACGAATATGGCACCACTCGCGAACACCTTGCCCATGTGGCGCTGTCGGCGCGGGCCTGGGCGCAGACAAACCCGGAGGCGTTCGCACGTGGCCCGCTGACGCTGGAGGAGTGCCTTGCGGCGCGGATGATCTCCACGCCGATCAGCCGGGCGGACTGCTGCCTTGTCACCGACGGGGCGGCGGCGATCGTCATGACGCGCACCGACCGTGCGCGCGATCTGGCCAGACCGCCCGTGCCGGTGCTGGGCGCGGCGGCGGCGGCGTGGTGGAATTCCATCGTCCAGGCCGAGGATATGACCGTCACGGGTGCGAAGGAATCGGGCGCGCGGGCGATGGCGATGGCGGGTGTAACCCATGCCGACATCGCGACGGCGCAGCTCTACGACGCCTTCACGATCAACACGATCCTCTTCCTCGAAGACCTGGGATTCTGCGCCAAGGGCGAGGGCGGGCCATTCGTGGCAAGCGGGGCGATCGCGCCAGGCGGCAGCCTGCCGGTCAATACCAATGGCGGCGGCCTGTCCTGCTGCCACCCCGGCATGTACGGACTTTTCACGATCGTCGAGGCGGCTCGCCAGATCCGGGGAGAGGCGGCGAACCAGCTTCCGGGCGTCGACGTGGCCTTGGCGCACGGCAATGGCGGCACGCTGTCCAGCCAGGCGACCGTCATCCTGGGCAGCGCGGCAACGCTGTGACCGGCGCCGCGCCCCTATTCGGACGCGGCGATCCATTCCTCGATCATCGGGCGCACCGGTTCGCCGACGAGTTCGAGCACCGGCCCGCCGTCCTTCGACAGGTAAGCCATCTGGCCGTAGCGGTGCCTGGGCGAGGCACCGGCCATGATCAGGGTCCAGCCCTCGGCCACCAGCGCCTCGACCTCGTCGCCGACGTTGTCGACCCATGCGCCGACATGGTCGAGCGAGACCGCGCGCAGCACGTCGTAGGCACCGGGGCCGAGCACCTCGATCAGTTCGAAATGGATCGGCCCCTGCCGCGAATAAGTGACCGCGATACGCGCCTCGCTCCACTTGCCTTCGCTGTCCGCCGTGGCCGGAAGCCAGACGCGGATCGGCTCGAACCGCCGCACCGGCGCCCATGTCACGCCGAGATCGCGTTCCATCGCGTTCATGGCGGCGGCAAGATCGTCGACGATGCGACCGTGGTGGTAGAGGCTGGCATAGGATTTCACGAAAGGTTCTCCGATGGACCGGGATGGGGAGTGACGGGATGAGCGGACTGGTGATCGAAACGCACGGTGCCATCCGCGTGCTGCGCATCGACAGGCCGGAGAAGAGCAACTCGCTCGACGCGGCGACGTCTTATGCGCTCGACGCCGCGATCACCGAGGCAGAGGCCGATCCCGCCATCGGCGCGATGATCGTGACCGCCAGCGGCGACCGCGTCTTCTGCGCCGGCATGGACCTGAAGGAGGCGGCCGAGCGCGGCGCGGGACACGGGCTGGTCCCCGGCCGCGGTTTCGGCGGCATCACCGAGCGCAAGCGGACCAAGCCGCTGATAGCCGCAATCAATGGCACGGCGGTCGCGGGCGGTTTCGAGATCATGATGGCCTGCGACATGGTCTTCGCCGCCGAGCACGCGCTGATGGGCGTGAGCGAGGTGAAGCGCGGGCTCTTCGCCTTTGCCGGCGGGGTGCAGCGGCTGGCGCTGCAGGTGCCGCGCGCGACCGCGCTGGCGCTGATCATGACCGGCGAGCTCGTTTCGGCGAAGCGGATGTACGAACTGGGCGTCATCACCGAAGTCGTGCCCGGCGAGCAATTGATGGAGCGCACGCTCGAAGTCGTCGGCAGGATGCTGGAGAACAGCTGGCAGGCGATCCGCAACGGGCGCGAGCTTTACGAGATGTCGACCGGCATGACGATGGATCAGGCCTTCGCCGTCGGCAACGCCTGGGGCAAGGCGACGCTGGACAGCGCCGATAGCCGCGAAGGGGTCGCCGCCTATGCCGAAAAGCGCAGCGCCGGGTTCGACAACACCTGACATCATCGGGCCTGGAAGGACCGCGCCTGACATCACCGCGCGCGCAACCCGTCGATCCCCATCGCGATGGCATGGTCGCAGATGCGGCGGATCGACAGCCGCCGGGCCGGGCTGACCCAGTCGTGCAGCGAATTGAGGAAGCCGAGCAGGCATAGCGCCGCGACTTTGGGATCGAGATCGTCGCGGAGCGAGCCTTCGGCCTGTCCGCGCGCGATCAGGCTTTCGATGGCAAGACGATAGGCGCGTTCGGCGGCGACGAATTCCTGCGCGCGGTCGGGGGCGAGGTGGCGGTGCGCCTCGATGAAGCTGGCGGTATAGACGCTCTCGGTACAGACATAGCGGGCGTGCGCGGCGACCAGTGCTTCCAGCCTTTCGTCCGCCGGGCCGTCCTCTGCCGCGATGGCCGACAGCGATTTCACGCCGCGTTCGTGCGCCTCGCGCAGGACGTGGACCAAGAGGTCGGTCTTCGAATTGATGTAATGGTAGAGGCTGCCCTTCAGCATCCCCACCCGTTCGGCGACGTCGCGCAGCGAAGTGCCCTCATAGCCTTTTTCGGCGAAGAGTTCGGCCGCAGCCGTCACCAGTTCGGGCCACCGATCCGGCCCGCTGCGCCGACGCTGTGGGGCAACGCTTTCCACGACACTGGCGGCACTGGCAGGCATGCGCAAATCTCCGACTTTCGACCAAACGCGCGTTTGGCAGGAAATCTAACCATATCGCGCTGCAAAAAACAATCATTGTTGACTGTTTGACGTTCGGGCGCGTAGCATCAGCGCGAAGGACAGGGCCGAATCAAGACAATCCTGTCTGTTTGAGAGACGACACGCCGCTTCGCCGCGGAGCGGGCCGTTACGCAAGGAGAGGGCCTCGATGCTCGATCAGGTTATGGACCAGCGCCCCGAGAACGATTTCGTCCGCATCGATTACGAGCGGGACCGCAAGGCCCCGCCCGAAGGCTTTCCCAAGCTGCCCGACATCCCCGGCAGCCGCTACACCGACGAAGAGTTCCTGAAGCTCGAGAAAGAGATGATGTGGGACAAGGCGTGGCTCTACGCCGGCCACATCGACCAGGTCCCCGAGAAAGGCTCCTGGTTCCTGTGGCGCAATTCGGGCGTGCCGATCATCGTCGTGCGCACGCTGCAGGACGAGGTGAAGGCGTTCTACAACACCTGCCAGCACCGCGGCGCGCCGCTCGTCACCGAACAGACGGGCAAGGATCGCGGCTTCGTCTGCGGCTATCACGGGTGGAGCTACACGCTCGACGGCAAGCTCACCGCCGTGCGTGATAAGCGCGATTTCGTCGATCTCGACTTCTCGTGCCGCAGTCTCGTCCAGGTGCGCTGCGAGTTGCTCGGCTCGCTGATCTTCGTGAACAAGGACACCGAGGCGCAGCCGCTGATCGAACATATCGGCCCGATGGCGGCGCAGCTCGAACAGTTCGATCTGGCCAACCTGCGGCTCGTCGACAGCCGCGAGTACGAGGTGGACTGCAACGTCAAGATCCTGCTCGACGCGTTTCTCGAGGTTTATCACATCAAGTCGATCCACGAGAACACGGTGGATCGCTTCCTCGATCACCGTTCGATGATCGTCACGCTCTGGCCCAATGGCCACAGCCGCATGGCCACCCCGAACCGCCGCCCCGACTGGGTCGACCCGGGCACCGTCGGCATGCCGGAAATCGATACGATCACCGAGTTCCCGGCGAAGAACAACGTCAGCTACCAGATCTACCCGAACTTCGTGATGCCACCGGCGCCGACCGGCATCCCCATCCTGCAGTTCTGGCCGCTGGGTCCGAAGCGTGCGCGCGTCGTGTCGAGCTGGCTGGCGCCCAAGCACGATCCGGAGAACCCGCACCCGCTGTGGCCGACCCGCCTCGGCAACTGGGAACGGATCCTCTACGAGGACCTTCAGTATGCGCCGCAGATCCAGGAATCGCTGGAAAGCCCGGGCTTCAAGGCGATGCCGCTCAATTACCAGGAGCGCCGCATCTATCACTGGCACGAGGAACTGGACCGTCGCATCGGCCTCAACCGCGTGCCCGAACATGCGCGGGTGGAACAAGTGCTGAAGGATTGGGTGCAGGCCGACTGACCGCACCCGACCGACCGCACCGGGCCTGCACGCCCACACGCGAAAACGACAATGCCGGAGAGATTTGAGATGGGTCACCTGGACGGAAAGGTCGCCGTCGTCATCGGCGCGGCCAATCGCGACAATATGGCGCAGGTCATCGCGCGGCGGCTGGCGGGCGACGGCGCGAAAGTCGTCGTTGCAGGGCGCAAGGCCGATGAACTGGAACGGCTCGCCGCCGAGATCGGCGGGCTGGCGGTGCCCGAAACCGACCTCACCAGCGAGGAAGACCTCGCGAAGCTGGCGGACGCGGCGGTCGACCGGTTCGGCGGCGTCGACATCGCCGTCAACGCGACCGGCTGGGGCCTGCTGAAGCCCTTCCTCAAGACCACGAAGGCCGAGATCGAGAAGATCACCGCGCTCCAGTTCACCGGCGCGTTCCTGTTTTATCAGGCAATGCTGCGGGTGATGCGCGACGGCGGCTCGCTGATCCAGATCTCGTCGGCCACTGCGTCGATCATGCTGGAGGACCACGCCGCCTACATGGGCACCAAGGCAGGCGCCGACCATGTCATCCGCTGTGTCGCCAACGAATTCGGCCACCGCGGCATTCGCGCCAATTCGGTCGCGCCCGGCTTCACCGTCACCCCGATGACCGAGGATGCCGCGCAGAACCCGGCCATTGTCGATACGTTCAGGAAGGAATACCCGCTGGGCCGCGTCGGCACCAGCGAGGACATCGCCGAAGCCGTGTCGTGGCTGGCGAGCGACGCCTGTTTCATGAGCGGGCAGGTGCTGCAGGTGAACGGCGGCCTGACGCTGCGCCGCAATCCCACCAACCGCGAAATCGTCAGCGCGGTAAAGGCTGCCCGCGCGCAGGAGCCGGCGGCGTGATCCGCGGGGTCCACCACCTCGCCATCTCGACCCCGGATCTCGAGCGTTTCGTCGACCATTACGAACGCTGGTTCGGGTTCGAACGGATCGGCGGCGGCGGGTGGGAGGTCGGCAACGACCGCATCGACACGATGGTCGGGTTGAAGGACAGCGCGGCGAAATACGCCTTCATCCGCCTCGGCAACCTGCACATCGAGGTGTTCCAGTACGAGAGTAACGAGCCGCAGGAGGTGCGCCCGCGCATGTGCGACCGGGGCATCACCCACTTGTGCCTCTATACCGACGACGTGATGGCTGATTACGAACGGCTGAAAGGGCTCGGCATGCATTTCCACTGCCCGCCGGGCGAGGGGACGCTGCGCGCGACCTATGGCCGGGACTGCGACGGCAACGTGGTCGAACTGCTCCAAATCGCTGGGGCGGAGTGCACGTTTCAGTTCCACGACTTGGCCGTGGCCTGATCGCGACTGCCCGGTGAAGAGTGCGACTGGCGGGTCTCGGCCGATTGCCCTAGGCACGCCGCGATGAAAGCCCGTGCGTGACCGATAATCCCTATCCCGACGATCCGCTGGTGGAGCGCGAGGCGCTTTACGCCTTCCGCGAAACCGCGCCTGATCGCTTCCGGGTCGATCCGATCGAGACCGGCCTGCTGCGCCAGTACGGCGGGGCGATGACCTCGCAATGCTTTGCCGCCGCCTGTGCAACCGTGGGCCCGGACAAGGTGGCGCACAGCCTGCACGCCTATTTCGGCAAGCCCGGCCTGATCGACCTGCCCAACGATTTTACCGTCAGCCGGGAAACCGACGGGCGCAGCTTCGCGACGCGCCACGTGCGGCTGACGCAGGGCAACGGGCCGCTGATGAACTGTATGGTCGGCTTCAAGACGCCCGAGCACGCACCCCGCACGCAAGTCGAGATGCCCGACGTTCCCGCGCCCGAAGACCTGCCCCGCCTTGCCGATACGGTCGAGGCGATGAAGGCGGACCTGCCGGCCCGACATCACCCCTTCTGGACCCGGCGGCCGCAGATCGACTGGCGCTCGGTCGAAAGCTTCCCCTTCTTCGACGGGCCGCCGCGCCCGGCTTGCCGCCACTTCTGGTTCCGCTTCGACGGACCGGTCGGCAGCGGCCGCGACGGCGATACCCTGCGCGTCCACCAGCGACTGCTCGTCTATGCGTCCGACCTCCATATCTTCCACACCGGCATCGGCCCGCTGGGGCAGGGTTGGGCGGGCGACTACATGCAGATGTCGAGCCTCGACCACGCCGTGTGGTTCCATGACGAATTCCGCGTCGACGACTGGCTGCTCTACGCGCTCGACAGTCCCGCGGCGGGCAATGCCATGTCGCTGGGCCGGGGCAACGTGTTCCGGCGCGACGGCACCATCGTCGCCAGCGTCATGCAGCAGGGCCTGGCCCGCGTGCTTCCCGAGAAGAGAGAGGGCAAGTTGTGAGCGAGAAGTGGCAGGCGCGCGAACCGTTCCGCACCTTTGAGGATCTGGTGGTCGGCGAGCTGCGTACCTCAACCCCTCGCACCGTGACGCAGGAGGAGATTCTCGCCTTCGCGCGGCAATACGATCCGCAGTGGTTCCACACCGACCCTGACGCCGCCACCGAATCCGTATTTGGCGAAGTCGTCGCCAGCGGTATCCACGTCCTCGCGATGTGGCGGCAGATGGACCACGAGATCAACTGGGACATCGACTGGGTCTGCGGCGTGGGCTGGGACGAGCTGCGCCTGAAGCGCGCCGTTCGGGCTGGCGACACGATCCACGTGACGAGCGAGATCGTCAGCCTCGAACCGTCGAAGACCCGCACCGATCGCGGCACCGCGATGACACGCTACAAGGTGCTGCTGGACGACGGGACGGAGTGCGTCACGTTCACCAGCATCAACCTCGTCTACACGCGGGAAGGGCGCGCGCGGGCCAAGGGCACCGCGCGCTGACCTTGCGTCAGAGGTCGTCGGCCGTCTTCTGGCCGGGGCCGTAGATGTAGTCGTCCAGCACCTTGTGGAAGTGCCGGATGCGCAGTTCCTGATCGCCGATCCAGAGGCCGGGGAAGCTGTCGCTCTTCATGCCGAGCTGGACCGTCGGCAGGTTGTAGGCATCCTGATCGAGCACCTGTCCGATGCTGCGGTCACCATGCTTGAAGCGCCGGTGCTTCACGCGCTCGGGCCACTCCTCGCCTTCGGGCACCAGCTCGAACACCCAGACGTCGTAGAGCATCTTGTTGGGGTCGGTCGCATGCGGGCGCTGGCGGAACATCAGGATGTCGTCGGCGTGGACGTTGAGCGCGACGTTGGGAAAGATCATGTAGTGATAGTCGTCGGTCAGCTGGTCATCGTTCAGCGCCGAATAGTCCTTGCCCTGCGC